>JASLZG010000325.1 GCA_030754995.1 Lentisphaeria bacterium | reverse complement strand
GCCGCGGCCGATGGTATCCGGCCCGTGCGCGTCGTCATTGGCATAGCCCCAGACACGCCGCCCCTCGGTGAGCAGGAGATCCCACTTGGCAGTCGAATATGGACTGCCCGGATTGGTGGAGCCCTGGCCGTTGAATATTTCAATGCCGTCATAGCCGTCCCACAGGCGCAGCTGGTCGATGGTCGCGTGGTCGAAATGGCTCTCCCGATTTGGATGTGCCGTGATGACAAAGCCGCCGCTCGCCAATGCTGCATGGATAACTGCCTGGCGGTCGGGGGAAGGCTCGATGGCGCGGTCACCGTTGAGGCACAGCATATGCGTTCCGTTGGCGCTCGCCTCGACACCCGCAAGAAGGATCAAGCCTTTGTCATCGACTGATTGATGGTCCTCGGCCGACGTGTGGACATCGTGATCCGTGATTGCCAGGAACCCGTAGCCGAGCCCGGCATAAGCCTCGACAAGCTCCTGCGGCGAGAAGTTGCCGTCGGAGGCCGTCGAATGGGTGTGCAAATTGCCGCGCAGCCAAGCGCCGCCGGTCAAGTCGTCATACTGGTTGATGATGGTGTGCGCCATGTGGATAAGCTTACCGTGGCGCCGTCGGCAAACAAGGTGGCACCGCTGCCGCCATTGCAACAGTCCGACCACCGACAAGGCCGGAACGCCTGCGACCGGGGAACCCGGGTGGACGGGGTTATTGGCCGCCGTTGGCCATTGCGGTAACAGCCTTCCGAGGGTATATTCCGACAGCCATTGAAACCAACTCGACCAACAGCACCATGAACTGTCTGCCCGGTAACCCCATCATTCGCGCCTTCGCCGTCATTTGCGTGGTCTTCGGGCTTGTCTCCGGGGCGGCGGCTGAGCGCAAGCTCGGAACGATCGGCCCGCCACCGCGCAAGAATCCGCAGCGCCAGACCTCCGCCGAGAGCATCGTGCCGTTGCCGCTGCCGATAACGCCCATGCGCCGGAGCGAGCCCAAAGCCGAACCCGCCGCGCCGTTGTTCGCCGCCAAGCTGATTTACGGCGACACCCAGGACTACATGCCGAACCCGGGCGACCTCGACAACCTGATGCGGCACGCCCGCTACGAGCTCGGACTGTGGTACGGCTGGAAGATTTTTGATCTGCAGGAACTCGTGGCGCTGCACAAGGACGGGAAGCAGGTAAAGCTGCCGATGCTTTATCTCACCGGCTACGAGGCGTTCCAGTTGAGCGAGGACCAGCGCAACGCGCTGCGCCAGTACATTCTCGACGGCGGCACGCTGGTCGGTGATGCAACGCTTGGCAGCCCGGCGATGACCCAGGCATTCCGCAACGAGATTCGGACGATGTTCCCCGATCGCTCCTTCGACCTTCTGCAGGTCGATCATCCTGTCTTCCGCGCCTACTATGCCTACCGAAACGTGCACTATTTCGACGTTGATGACGGCCTCGACTTCCAGGTCCAGGGACCGCCCGAGCTGTTGGGAATGAACATCGGAACACGGACCGCAGTGATTTTCTCGCCGCACGACTTGAGCTGCGGCTGGGACGAGTTCGTGGCGCCGTCGTCGAAACTGCGTGTCCCGGACGCCCCCCGCAACAAGGCGCTGATTCCCGGCGATGCCATCCGTTTCGGGTTGAACATCATCAGCTACGCCGCGGCGATGCGTGAGGTCGCGACCGTGGAATCCGTCACTCGCGAGATTGTCGCGCCCGTCCGCCGGCTGCGCCAGACCTTTGTCCTGGCACAGGTGCGGCATCAGGGCGACTGGAATCCAGACCCCAACAGCACCAATCAGTGGCTCAGGCACATCTCGCAGGACACCAGCCTCTCGGTCGGGTTCGAGTTGCGCTATGTCGATGCCAGTGAGTCGAAGATTGCGGACTATCCCTTCCTGTATATGACCGGTTTCCGTGATCCCGAACTCACGGATGCCGAGTTGCTGGCACTGCAGCGGCACATCGCCGCGGGCGGTTTTTTGTTTATCAACAACTGCTCGGGGTTCAATGAATTCGATCAGCACATCCGCGCTGTCGTCAGCGGCTTGTTTCCCGATCAGCCGCTGCAGTTGCTGTCGGCGGAACACCCGCTGTACAACTCTTTTTACAGGATCACCACCGCCCGTGATCGCAGGACCGGCGCCGAACGTCCGCCGGAGCTCCAGGGCATCACGGTCAACGACCGGCTCGTGCTGGTCTATTCCAAGAACGACATGATCACCCACCTGAAGCAGGTCAGTGACCCGTTTGGCAACGGTTTCGACGCTGATTCCTGCCGGCGCCTGGCGGTGAATGTGGTTTCGTATGCATTGCAGAATTGACCCAAGCCGGCAGATGTCGGACGGGGACGGGTCGACGATTCGCCGCAACTGACATGCTCTTCCCGAAACCTGCCCCCCGAACCCCAATCTGACAGGAAATACCATGGCAGACGACAACAACCCGCTGATGAGCGGCGCCGGCACCGACGATGATCTGGCGGCGATCACCAAGCTCGGTGCCAGCCGCGCCAAGCTCAAGGCTGAAATCGCCAAGGTCATCATCGGCCAGGACCATGTGGTCGACGACCTTCTCACCGCCATGTTCTCGCGCGGCCACTGCCTGATGATCGGCGTGCCGGGACTGGCCAAGACGCTGATGGTCAGCACGATCGCGCGCGCCATCGACCTGCCGTTCAATCGCATCCAGTTCACCCCCGACCTGATGCCCTCTGACATCACCGGGACCGAGATCATCGAGGAAGACAAGACCACCGGCAGCCGTCAGTTCAAGTTCGTCAAGGGCCCGGTGTTCGCCAATATCCTGCTGGCCGACGAGATCAACCGCACCCCGCCGAAAACCCAGGCGGCGCTGCTGCAGGCGATGCAGGAGCTGCAGGTCACGGTTGGCGGCGACACCTATGATCTGCCGCAGCCGTTCTTTGTCCTGGCGACGCAGAATCCGATCGAGCAGGAAGGCACATACCCGCTGCCGGAGGCACAGCTCGACCGGTTCATGTTCGAAATCCGCATTGGCTACCCGACACCGGAAGAGGAGTTGCAGATCGGCAAGACAACCACCGCCGATGTCGAAGCCGACATCACCAAGGTGCTGGCCGGCACGGAGATCCTGGAACTCCAGCACATCGTGCGGCGCCTGCCGGTCAGCGACCACGTCGGCCGCTATGCCGTGGACCTGGCGCGCATGACCCGGCCGGACGAAGAGTTCGCCCCGGATTTCACGCGGGAATTTGTCACCTGGGGCGCCGGCACCCGTGCCGTTCAGTATCTCATCCTCGGCGCCAAGGCCCGCGCCGCGATCGCCGGTGAGTACAACGTAACGTGCGATCACATTCGAACTGTTGCACCACTGGTCCTCCGCCATCGCATCATTCCAAACTTCCACGCCGAAGCCGAAGGCGTCACGCCTCAGCACCTGGTCGAGATGCTCATCGAGCACACTCCCGAACCAACGGCCGAGAGCTACGCCTAGCGGGGGTGTCGGGTTTCTGGTGTCAGGCGCGACACCGGCGACAGGCGAATCCTTGAACGATGATGAATCAGCTGGGCGAATGCCGGGCAGTTTTTGAAGGTCACAGGTTTGAAAGTTTGCCAACTGCTTTGTGAGTTGCACATGGTCACGCGGCGGCTGACACCTGAAATCTCGCATCCCGTCGTATCCTGACACCTGAAACCTGGCGCCCCGCCCGTGGCTACATCCTCCACCTACAATTACCTCGACGCCGAAGCGCTCGGCCGGCTGAAAAACCTGTCGATTGCGGCGCGGCATGTCGTTGAGGGTTTCTTTGCCGGTATGCACAAGAGCCCGCACAAGGGCTTCTCTGTCGAGTTTTCGGAACATCGCCTGTACACCCCCGGTACAGATCCGCGGCACATCGACTGGCGGGTGTTCGGCCGGCGCGACAAGCTGTACGTCAAGCAGTACGAGGAAGAAACCAGCATGCGCTGCTACCTGCTGCTCGACAAGTCCGCGTCGATGGGCTACAAATCCGACGGCCCCCTGACCAAGCTCGAGTACGGCTCCTTCCTGGCCGCCACCCTGGCGTACCTCATGGCGCATCAGCACGATGCGGCCGGCCTGATAACCTTCGATGACGAGATTCGCCAGAGCGTCCCGGTGCGCCAGGGGGCCAGCGGCCTGCGAACACTGATGGACGCGCTGGAGAACACCGAACCCGGCAACGAAACGAAACTCAGCGAGATCTTTCATCAGCTCGCCGAAACAATCAAGCGCCGCTCGCTGGTCATCATAATTTCCGATCTGTTCGATGACCCGGCCGCCGTGGTTGGCGCGCTGAATCACTTTCGCCACAAGAAACATGACGTCATCGTGCTGCATACGCTGGACCCGGCCGAGTTGACGTTTCCGTTCGATGACGTCAGCCGCATCGAGGACATGGAGACCGGTCGTGAGATCACCAGCGATCCCCGCGCCTTTCGTACCGGTTACCTCGAGGCGCTCGCCACTTTTCTCGAGACCGTCCGTGGCGGCTGCCTGTCGTCGCAGATTGACTACGCCGTTGCCGAAACCAACATGAAGTTCGATGCGTTCCTCGGTACCTATCTCGCCAGACGCCAGAGGCTGAACTCCTGATGGAATTTCTCAGTCCACTGTTTCTCGTCGGGACGCTGTCGGCGGCCATTCCGCTGATTATCCATCTGAGCCGGTCACGGCGCACCAAGAAGATTCGCTTCTCGACGACGCGCTTCCTGACCGATCAGTTCCTCCGTTCCTATCGCATGAGCCGGATCAAGGAGCTGCTTCTGCTGCTCGCCCGGATGCTCTTGTTCGCCCTCCTGGCAATTGCCCTGGCCCAGCCGTTCATCAGGCCAGCCAACCAGCCCCTGATGACCAGCGAGCAGCCGCGCACCGTTGTTTTCGTCCTCGACAACTCCGCCAGCATGGGGTACATCGACGACGGGGTTTCCCTGTTCGACCGGGCCCGGGGCGCTGCCATCGAGATAGTCGACAGCCTGCAGCAGGGCGATCGTGCCGCAATCGTCATGGCCGGCCGTCGTGCTGCCGGCCCGGAACTGGTTTTCGCTGAACCGACCCCCGAGCTCGGTGACGTGCGCCAGGTGCTCGACACCGTGCAGGTCAGTGATCTCGACACCGACCTGTCACGGGCGGTGGCACTGGCCGATAAACTGGTCCTCATCGGTTCGCGTGAGGACAGCCGCGAGATTTACATCCTCAGCGACCTGCAGGACAGCGGCTGGGAGGTGTACAACAAGGACGAGGGCGGTGGCGGCAGCCTCGATACGAGCCTCTTCTTCGTCAGTGTCCGGCCGGCGCAGCCGCGCAATCTTGCGATCACCGCCGTGCAGTACGCGGCGCCCCGGCCAATGGTCGGTATCCCGTTCACGATT
>JASLZG010000324.1 GCA_030754995.1 Lentisphaeria bacterium | reverse complement strand
GCTGTTGATGAACTCCAGGTCGCGGGTGGGATCCACGCTGCCCATGGGGTGCGGGATCGAGTCAAAGGTCTGGATCGCCAGGCAGAGTGTGTCGGCGCGGCGGATCTCCTCGAGAGCCGCGGTCGAGAAACTGTTGCCGGAACCCTCGGTCGACAGCGACTGGGAATCATTGAACTCCAGCGACGCATTGACCTGTTTCTTCGGCCCGTAGACACTGGTCAGGTGATCGAGCCGTTCATCCGGTACGAAGACGGTGCCGATGTTGCCGCCTTTCTTTCCCGATATCGCGCCGGTGAAGCCGTGCTTGGTCAACAACTCAAAAAATGTTGTCTTGCCGCTGAAAGCGAGGCCGACGATACTCATTCGCATGGTTCAGGGACTCCGATTCTGCTGCCGCAACCCGGGCGATTCATGGATAGCACCAAGTCAATAAAGCTGTATTGATCCGTCGCCGGGCAGATTTTTGAACTCAGTGCTGCCGGCGATGTCAGTGTCGGGATCGCCAAGGCCCGAGTCGTCGATGTAGCCGCAGATTTCGCGAATGCAGGTGGGCCTTGACATCTTCCTTTTACCATGCCGGAACAAGCACTATAAAATAGTTTCTAATCGTTTAGAAGCAAGTAGCTTGCAATCCTTGTCGGGACCGGTAGACTAGCCGCTCCAGTTCCGATTCCTTCAATCCCACCCGTTGCTCTGGAGACATTATGAAGAACCTGTCCATTGCTTTTTTCCTGCTGTTCGCCGCCAACCTGGTTACTGCCCAGGACGACCAGGACGCTGTTGACGTTTCCTACATCATCGGCCACCAGATCGGCACCAGCCTCGGCCAGTTCAAGGACGACATCGATCGCGACGTGCTCATACAGGCACTGCGCGACGCCATCGACGGCAAAGAATCGAGATTTTCGCAGGAGGAGGCGAGCCAGAAGCAGGCCGCCTTTTTCCAGTCACTGCAGCGGCGGCAGGGCAGCGACAACCTGGCGAAAGCCGAAGCCTTCCTCGCCGAGAACGGTAAGAAAGAAGGTTGGACCACAACCGCCAGCGGCCTGCAGTACACCGTACTGACGGCCGGCGACGGCCGGCAGCCCACGGCCGAAGACACGGTCACGGTCCACTACACCGGCACGTTCATCGACGGCAAGGAATTTGACAGCTCGGTGACCCGCGGGGAGCCCGCCACATTTCCGCTCACTGGCGTCATCAAGGGCTGGACCGAAGGCGTGCAGCTGATGACGGTCGGCAGCAAATTCCGCTTTGCCATCCATCCCGACCTGGGCTACGGCCCCGCCGGTAATCGCGGCATCCCGCCCAATTGCCTGCTCCTCTTCGACATCGAGTTGATCAGCATCAAGTAAGGCACGAACCGGTAACTGCTGATCGTCGTTCTTGTCCTCGTCGCGCCCGGCTTTTCCGGTTGGGACCAGTCGATGTGTCCGGCGCCGGGGTTGGGAATCGCCTCGGCCGGCGCCGCTTCAGCGTACGCGACGGTACGCGTTGATGTCGTACCGGGTCACCACAATGCGGTCTGCCATCTTGTCGATCGCCGGCTTGTGGGCAACTGGATCGAGCGACGTGTAGACCGCCATGGCCCGTATGTAAAGCCCCAGCGCCTCCGTCAACCTCGCGGTGGCTGCCGCCTGGTCGGGCTGCAGGTGAAACGCTTCCTCTCCCAGCGCCTCTGCCAGCATGGCCAGGTCCATGGCGCCTTCAACCGGGTCGGCGGCGGAATAATGATCGACCTTTTGACGCAGCGCCTGCGTTGCGCCGGCATAATCGCGGCTGCGCCGGCTTGATTCGGCCAGTGCATCCAACGCCATTCGGCATTTCGGTGTGTCATCCGGGACCAGCGTACAGACGTTGCGGAACTGTGCGCTTGCAGCCTGCGAATCGCGGTCGGCCCACCGCAGGATCTCGCCGAGCTCCAGATGCGCCTGGGCGCGTGCCGCGGCCGTCGCCGTTGCATCCACAGTGATCGCGTTCAGCGCCGCCGCTCGTTGGGTCTTCGACTGTGCGACCGTCACGGTGACATCGTCAAACCACACATTGCCGGCGCCTTCGCCATGGAGATGAATCCACAACTCGCCGTTGTGCCGGGGGCTCAGTTCGACGGCCAGCAGCTTCCATTCGCCAATTTGCTGGACCGGCCCCACGGCGGCTGTCCGGTAATACGGCGGGCTGTTGGTATGCAGGGACATTCCGGCATTAATGGTATCGACATCGCGACGGGCATATGCCTCGACCCGATACATCGGTCCCAGCGGCACATCGGTGAGCATTCGCAACCACAGGGAGTTTCCCCCCCCCGAGTTCGAAATCCGGAGCGCGCCATGACCGGAATGGGTGCGCTCGGTCACATGCGAACCGGTCGCGGACCAAGTGTTCACCCAGCCATTACTACCCTGCTCGAATCCGCCGTTGGCAAGCAGATTTGTCGTCTGCCCGTGCAGGCGGAGCCCGCCGACGCTGATGCCAATCAGGAGCAGTGACAGGATCGTTTGTTTCGACATGTTCATTTTATAACCAAAATGTCAACGAGTGCCAGCGGCAGCGCGACCGCCAGGGTGTTTTGATCTGTGTCGTAGGTAAAATCGAGGGGACCGTGGGTCAGCGATGTCACCGTTTTGGGCGGCTGTGTCACGCCAATGCGCAGCTGCACATCCGGCAAGGTCTCGTCACCGGCGTAATTCGCCAGCACGACTGCGATGCCGGCCGCGCTCTCAAGCAGGTCCGCCTCCACCATGGGCACGGAGCAGGTCAGTGGGAGGTTGACCCCGATGCGCGACGGGAAATCCGCAATCAAGCGGCGGTGGGTATCACGGTACCCGGTGTTTATCCGTCCCCATGTGTGCTTGACGGTCCAGCCGTACGAGCAGCCCGCAAGGGTCGGCACGAAATAGGCCGTTCCCTTGCCGTACCGGTGCTCAATAACGGCCGGCGAGCCATCGTTGAAGGTGGCGAGAATATTGGTGTCGGGGGGAGTCGCCACCGTAAAGTTGACTTTCATACCGATGGCCGCGACCGTTTCGCCGGTGTCCTTGAAGGTGATGGTGTCACGCGGTTCGTGTCGCGGCAAGCCATGGCGCGGGCGGTAATCCTGCAGTTCATCCTGCTCAAAACGGCGGTCACGCATGCCGAGCACCGGCAGCAGCACGTCGCAGTCTTGTCCGTACTCGTCTTCCTGCGCGCACAGCGCATCCGTCCACAAAGAGCCGCCGCCCTTTACCCACTCGGCGATTCCGGCCTGCGCGCTGCGGCGAAGATTGCGGCAGCTGAGGTAGGCAATCCGATAGTCGTCAAGACGGCCGTTCTCAATTTCAAATTCATCGATGAAATCGATCGGGATCTGTTTGTGCAGCAACCCTAGATAGACGAAATGCCCGTTATACAATGTCGCATCCCGATGCACATCAAAATTGTCGCCGGGGACCGGTTGCTCCCGCCACATTTCATTGCTGCCGGACCAGATCACCGCGATTTCGGCCTTGCGCGGTTTGCCCTGGAACAGCACGTCTTCCGCCTTTGCCAGCTTTCTCAGGAACCTGGAGACGCCCACCACCTGGCTGTGGTTCTGGGACCAGTTGTCGTATGAGGCGTAGGCCGGTCCATAGGAGAAAAGATCGATGTCCTTGACGCCCTTGCCGACCACCGACGCGAGTTTGCGCTGAATGATGCGCTCGTTCCCGGGCATTACCATTGCCTGAACGCGCAGGTCCCGAAGCATGGCACAGGAGCGATTGAGGTCCGCGAGATAGGCGTTGAGCTGGATTCCGGAAAAGCTTCCTGGCCCCAGCCAGTCCTCGTTGCAGGTGGCCGTGATGCTGCGCTGGCGCACGAATTCCCAGACATCGGTGCCGCGCATGTCGGTCGCGGCATTGTACCAGGGTTGACCGAAGTTGATTCGGGTCTGGACCCACGGCAGACGCTTTTCAACTTCCGCCGTGACGATGCTGTACACTCGGGCACTCGCCCAGGTCCAGTACCGCAGCGACCAGTAATACTGCCGGCAGGCAGCGATGTCGTTGCGGTTGCCCGGCCGCATGAGCGGCAGCGGCGTATTGCTCGAGCCCCAGGGAATGGCGTGCACGCCAGCCCATGTTGTCTGCCCGAAATCCTGTGGCGAAAGCCCCTGTTGCTGGACAAACTCACGGTACCCCGCATCATGGGCCTCGCCGCCAAAGACGGGGCCGCTGATCTCGTCGCCCAAATCGACAAACTGAATCAGCGGTATCTGTTCCAGATCTTCGTTCTTCAAGCGAATGTACCACCGACCGACGGCGTCCCGGATATTGCGGCGGATATCATCCCACTCGAGAACGGTCATGGTGGGATTGTTCCGGAGCCAATTTGCGAACACTGGTGATTGGGCCGTGGCGCGGGCGAACTCGGGGGTTGCCAGCATCCGTTCCAGCTCGGCTTTGCCGATTCTCGGCAGCGCATAGTACGAGGATTCGCGATGGGAGTGGTGCGTGCGGACAATCCCGGCGCGCGCGGCGGCTTTGCGATCCGGGCCCGCCAGCCCGGTATAGCCCAAGGCGTTGAAGCCGATCCGCCTGACGTTGTCGATCTCGAGATCGAGGTACCGTGGATCGGAAAAGAAGTAGCGATAACCCGACAACTGAGCTTCCACCTGGAAATGCTTCAAGGCGATCGGCGGCAGGCCGAGCGATTTGACGTGGCGGTTTCGCTCCATGGCATCGTCAAAGAGCAGCCGAAAATCCTGGACAAAGGCGAATGGCCCGGCTTCCTGGCGTGCGAAGAATATGCCGACGACGTTTCCTTCGTTCGTTGCGGACAGCGTCTTCAGAATATTGGCTTCCGACGGTGCTGATGCGAAATCGATCTCGGCCGTGATGCGTTCGAAGCGGGCACCGGACAGCGTTTCAAAATGAACCCCGCCGGAAATCACCGGTGGATTTCCGGTTGCCGGGCTGCCGCCGAAGTCACCGCCGGCATTCAAGTCGATCCACGGCGAATGGTCGCCGGGCGGCACCCCACCACCGGCGAAATAGGTTTGAATGAAGTACTCCTTCGGCCTGGCAACTCGCGTCTTGATGGTGACGCGGTACTTTTCGATGGTGGGCTCAAGGAGCCGCACCCGGAGGTACTGTGAATATTCCTTGATGCGAAAGACCCGGAGATCATCAAAACGCACCCGGCCCGCACCGAACACATACAGCCGCAACTCGTGATCCCCGGCGTCACCAGCGGCGCTGCGAAAAATCGCGCCGAGCTCTCGCCACCTGCTTTCGGGCAGCGTTCGCGATGCCGCCCGCTGAGTATCAACCTGCATCGCCGCATTGCTGTCGCCTTCGGTAAGGACCTTTATGGAAATGAAATATCGGCCGCCGGCCGGCAGTTGAAAA
>JASLZG010000323.1 GCA_030754995.1 Lentisphaeria bacterium | reverse complement strand
TCCTGGAGATCAACAAGGCGGAGGTGCGCAACGCCGATGACGCGATTACCGTCAGCGACGAGCTCGAGGAGGTGGACAATGTGCTGATCTACGTCTGGCGCCAGGGCAGCCGGAAATTCATCATGGTCGCAGAAGGGCCAGGCGACGAGTAGACGTGAGCGTTGCGGATGCCCGGCAGAATTGTAATTCGTTGACGGTGTGCTATTCCTCCCACTGCCTTATCGGTCTGCCATTTGGTGTCTGAAAGCGCTTCGAGGAGAACCTGACATGAAGATCCACATGACCACCGCACTGCTCACCTGTATGATCGGGCTGACCGGATGCATGAGTCACAAGAACGCCGTCAAGCTCGGGCAGTTGGATCGTGCCGTTGCAGTAATGCAACCGACCGCGGGCAACAGTGCGCGGGGTATCGTCAACTTCATTCAGGATGGCGCCCGGGTTACGGTCGTCGCCGATATCGAGGGCCTGTCACCGAACGCTGAACACGCGTTCCACATTCACCAGTGGGGCGACTGCAGCAGCCCGGACGGCAAGAGCGCCGGCAGCCACTACAACCCCGAAGGTCACGACCACGGCAATCCGGACGTTGGCACCCCCCGGCATGCCGGTGATCTTGGAAATCTCGAGGCGGATGCCGCCGGCAAAGCACACTACGAGCGGACCGTGTACAATCTGACAATCGCAGATTCACACAACCCGATCATCGGACGCTCGCTGATTATTCATAAAAAACAGGATGACTTCGGCCAACCGACCGGCAACGCGGGCTCGCGCATGGCCTGCGGCAGTATCGGTGTGGCAAAGTAGCGCCTGAAAGGCCCCGCAGCATTACGAATCCATCAATGCCGAGTTGTGCGCGCTGATCATATCACGATGGGCCGCAATCGGTCCGCCCGGTTCTGGTTTGTCGCCCTCCCGGGTGATGCCGAAGTGCTGCCAACACGGACAGATCGTGATCCAAGCCGCCGCCGCCCCCCCCAGTACTGCCGACCTTGTCGACCATGTATGACAGGCGTTCGGAGCACGTGTCCATCGGCCGCTTGGATTACAGTGCGGATCAAAGGCAGCGTTCCCGGATCAGGCTGAGTTGGCGCTGCAAGACGTTGAGTTCCGACTGCCAGAAATTGTCGTTGCCCCACTCTGGAAAGCTTTCCTCAAAGCGCGGGTCGCCGACCTGGCGGCTGCGCCAGGCGTTGAAGTAGAGGATGCGCATGGCCCGCAGCGGTTCGATCAGACGTAGTGACTGATGATCAAACGGGCGGAAATCCTCGTACCCTTCAAGCACCAGATTCACTTCGTGACGGGCGGCCCAGGCATGGTCCGGCAGCAACATCCACAGATCCTGCACAGGCGGTCCCATGGCCATGTCGTCGAAGTCTATGAGCATGATGCCATCGTCAGGGTGCAGCACGTTGGCGGTATGGCAATCGCCGTGGATACGGATGTATTCCGCGTCGTCGAACAGCGGCTCGATCAGCTCCATCAGCTCGCTGGTGATATCGGCAAAAGCCTCCTCGAGGTGCGGCGCGACAAACCCTGCGTCGAGCAGCGTGTCGATGTGCCCGGCAGTCGACCGGGCGGGGTGCAGGATCACACGATGCTCGGCATCGTACTCGGAGCCGCAGCGATGGACGCGGCCCAGCAGCCGCCCGAGCCGGCGCCAGTCCTCGTCCTCGACAAACTCGAACATGCGGCCGTGGCGCTTCGGGTAGATCGCGAAGACGATCCCCTCGGCATCGCCCACGGTGTATGAGTCATTCAAATCGAGAGGGGCGATGACCGGGATTTCGGCCTCTTCGCAGTCGAGTATGAACATGTGCTCGTCGACGATGGCGTCGTCGGTCCAGCGATTCGGCCGATAGAATTTGACGATCAGCCGGGTGCCGTCTGTGGCCTCGAGCTCGAATACCCGGTTAATGTAACTGTTGAGCGGACTGGTCAGGCCGGTGAGCTCGACGTCCAACGCCTGCTCGACAGCCGTGAGGATCAGGTCGGGTGTCAGTTTCTCGAAATCGTGCGGGCCGGTGTCTTTATCCATCCCGCTACGGTAGCCACCGGCGATAAGAGTTCAAACAAGTTGCAGCGGGTGTCGCAGGAGATGACCTGTGTGTCACTGACAACACATGACAAAACGGCGAGCGGTTTACGGGGCCGGTATGGATTGGGGCATCATCGGATGTCGTGGCACCGGGCAGCATCATGCCTTTGCCGCGCGCGCTGCGAAAAGCGCCTCACTGCGGTTCGAGCTCCGCCCGTTTCGCCTCCAGCAACCGCCGCACCGCATCTGACGCGACCTTGTCGATCAGCAGGTCCATCATCGTGACGGCGTTTTCGTGGCCCGCGGCATGCAAGGCAATGATGGCATCGGCGCGAGTGCTCAGTGACAGCGCGGTGCTGTTCGCGACCTTGAGCAACTCCGGCCGCAGTGCCGGGTACGGAACCTCACGCAGAAACAGCAGGGCCTTGGCCAAGCGCCTGTCGCTGCGGCGATCGATCTTCGCAAAAACCGGTTTGAAGTCTTCGGCGTTCACTTCGGCACCGGCCCGGACCAGCGGTACCAGGGTGTGATAAGCCTCCGCCTCGAACGCCACCGCGACGACCGACTGGTCTTGCTTGTTGCGTGCCGCGATGTCAACCATACGCGATATCAGAAATGCGACCGCCGGAGCGTTCTGGGCACGCACGGCAAGGTGCAGCGGCGTGTTTCCCGACAGATCCTTAAAGTCAAGATCGGCGCCGAACCCGGCAACAGCCTGCAGGTGCGTGAAATCGGTCGCCGGTTCCTTGCCGCGGACGCCATGGCGTCGCGCCGCGGCAAAATGGACCGGCCGCTTTTTGGCGAACGGCGTGACGGCGTCGGCGTCGGCGCCGCCATCGACGAGCAACACAATGATCTCGGCCGAGCCCTTGCCGCCGGCGGCATAGTGGATTGCCTGGCGACCGTACCGATCTGTTGCAGCGATGTCGGCACCCGCCTCGAGGTACATCTCGACGTACTCGAAGTCGGCCATTGCGACGATGGCATTGAGATTCGCTTCACAGCCGGCAACGGGATCGAGACCATGGTCGAGCAGCAACCGGGCGCGACGTGTCTGCTCGGTCAAATCCTGGCCGGCCGGGAACAGCTTGCAGGCCATCAGCGGGCATTGGCCGGCTTCGAGCAAGGTTAACAGCATCGTGTCTGTCGACTGCTGCATTGCCGCCCGGAACGGGCTCGGCCGGCCGGTGTCGGCATTGGCGCCGTGGTCGATGAGCAGCTTGACCAGCTCGGCGTTGCGCGCCTCGACCGCCACAGTCAGTGGATTCGGCCCTCGCCGCGGGTAGCGGGCCGGCTTGGCGCCGGCGGCCAGGAGCATCCTGCAGAGTTCCATTCTCTTCGACTTCTTGGCCTGCAGTGCCACGGTCAGTGCATTTGCCTTCCTGGTACCGGCATCGGGCTTGGCGCCGGCCGCCAAAAGCACCTTGACGGCGTCAACCTTGACGGCGGCACAGGCCATCATGAGTGCGGTGCCGCCGGTCCGGTGCGGGGTGTCGAGTTTGGCACCGCGCCCGGCCAGCAGCGTCAGCCATTCACCAGCCTTCTGCGGGTGTCCGGTTGCAATCATCAGCGGCGTGGCGGCCTTGCCGTTGCGGGCATCGATGCTCGCCCCGGCATCGAGCAGAACACGGCCGAGCTCGGGATCACCCGCGATGCAAGCCTGGTGCAACGGCGATTGTCGCTTGTCGTTGAACAATTTGACACTTGCCGGATTTTTCTCGACGTACGCCTGCAGGGTGGCCGGATCGTTGGCGTCGATGATCTCAAAGATCTCTTCGGCGGGTGCCAGCGCTGCGAACAGCGACACAAGGATGGCGATTGGCACGATGGGGTTGATGTTCAACAAAGCCCCGTTGTCTCCTGCAGAAAAACGTCGTGAATAGCGCCGTTGCTGGCGACCAGTTGCCGTTTTTTCTCGAACTGATCGCTATTGCCGAAATCAGTGACGCGCCCGCCGGCTTCGTGGCAAATCAGGACCCCGGCTGCAACATCCCAGGCATTGAGATTGAGCTCCCAGAAGAGGTCATAGACACCGCAGGCGACATAGCACAGATCGAGCGCCGCAGAACCGTCCCGATGAATGTCACGCACGAGATAGACCATCCTGTCGAAGATCGCCATGGTGTCGGGCTTGACGTTGAACCGTACGCAGGAGAATCCGGTCACCACCAGCGCGTCCTGCAACCTGGCGTTTTGCGAAACCCGGATCGGCCGGCCGTTGCGAAAAGCGCCGCCGCCGCGTTCGGCGTAAAACAGTTCATCGGTGGGCGGACAATACACCAGGCCGCACTCGGTGATGTCGTCCTTGCGATAGGCCAGCGATACACTGTAGAACGGATAGCGGTGAAAAAAATTCGTGGTGCCGTCGATCGGGTCGACGATAAAGACGCCGTGCTCGGCGCTGCCCGCCCCCTCGCCCGTCTCTTCGCCGTCGAACCTGACGCCGGGAAAAGCTTCTGCCAAAGCGCCTTTGAGATACTGTTCGACTTCCCGGTCGGCGGTCGTGACCAAATCGACGGGAGTCTTGAAATCGACCTCGATCTCGAGCTCGTTGCTGAAATAGGCTCGGGACAGTTCACCAGCCTGTTTGATGATGGGGATCAGGGTGTCGAGCATTGGGCGAAAGACTGATTATTCGTCCGGTTGTTCATTGCAGTGTGGTTCACTCAGCGTAGAAGGTACGGTATCCACCGGGCTATCGCCAATCGCGCGCATTACGGGATTGCTGCGATAAAGTCAGATGCCATGGCTCTCGACGTCTTATTCTGTGACAATCATCTGCTGGCCGTGGCGAAGCCTGCAGGCCTGCCGGTCGTGCCGGATGACAGTGGTGATTTGTCGCTCTTCGACATGGCGCGATGCTGGATCGAAGTCGAGTTCGACAAACCCGGTCGCGCCTTCCTCGGCGTTGTGCACCGCCTTGACCGGCCGGTCTCAGGCGTCGTTCTGCTGGCCCGCACCAGCAAGGCGGCGGCACGCCTGACGGAACAGTTCCGCGAACAACAGGTGACCAAGACGTACATCGCAATCTGTCACGGCCTGCCGCGGCAGGATGACGGGAAGCTGGTACACTGGCTGTCGAAGGACAAGCGCCGAAACCGCGTAACTGCCAGCGCCTCGAAAAGGGGCAACGCCAAACGCGCCGTCACACAATTCCGGGCGCTGCTCTGCGAAGGCAGGAAGACGCTGGTCGAACTGATCCCGGAAACCGGCCGCCCCCATCAACTGCGTGCGGCGATGGCTTCGATCGATATGCCAGTTCTCGGTGACGTCAAGTACGGGGCACCGAAACCGCTGCCGGACAAGACCATTGCGCTGCATGCGCGTGAACTTGCCGTGG
>JASLZG010000322.1:5148-5383 GCA_030754995.1 Lentisphaeria bacterium | reverse complement strand
ACGGCCGCTTCCTCTTTGACCAGCTTGGTGAGCACCGCCGCAACTACACCAAACAGGCATTCATCGAGATGGGCATCGAGCCGGACGGCAGCCACGAACAGATAGCGCGTGACGAAGCCGCAGACCGCGACTGGGAGTTCGAAAAAATTCGCGGTGACATGTCGATCTTTCGCCGCCTCGTCGACGGTGACTGGGATGCCGCAGATTTCCTGGTCGTGCCGCCGGGCCATCGCAT
>JASLZG010000322.1:0-5138 GCA_030754995.1 Lentisphaeria bacterium | reverse complement strand
GCCAGCTACGATCATGAGCGCATTGTAGACACGGAGCCGGTGGGATGACGCGAAGGGGGGTTCAAGGTCGGTTACAATCGGTCGCGGCAGCGCCATACCCGCCAACACCGACCTCCTGACACGGGAGCGGGGGCATCATCTCAAGGCAGTGGCGAGGTCACCGCGCACGAAATCCCCCGGCGCATGGCCAGCGGCAACCTCCGTACGATATCGGACAGTCGGTACAACAGCGATTCCCGCTTGCATAGTTAAACACAACCGTTCAATAATTAAGTTGAAAATTGGCCTGATATCTGTGGCACCGATCAGGCTTTGCCACTATGTTAGCCGCCATTCGCCGAACTCTCGAACCCGCTTGCACCGCAACCGTTTCACCTGAGGAAAAACCGTCACCATGCCTGTCACGCCACCGCGAGCCGAGCCAGCTGACCCGCGCAACCATAATTTCAAGTGGGCGCTTGTTTCACTGGTTTGTGTTTCGGTGTTGACCTTCGGCTTTGTCGACCTTGGCCTGCAGGCACGCAGCCACACCGTGGATCAGGCGGCCACGCCGGCTGTGGCGCCGCCGCCAAGGCAGGCGGCCCCACGCTTGAGTGCGGCCCAACGCTTGATGAAGCGCAGCGATTGCTTAAGTTGCCATACGTTGGACAACAAAATCGTCGGCCCCTCTTTCCGCGACATCGCGAGCCGGTACCAAGGCACCCCCGGCATCGTTGAGGTGCTGGCCGGCAAGGTCAAGGACGGCGGCTCCGGCAACTGGGGAAACGTGCCGATGTCGCCGCACGCCCAGTTCACCGATGAGGAGCTCCAGACGATGGTAACGTGGATACTCGAACAGGCACCGGCTGCACCGGTGTCGAACGATCAACCTTAACAATCGAAATTCGTTCGGGAACTTTCGGCCACGAAAGTTCTTGAATGGTCCAGGCTGAGGGTCAATGAAATTTCTCCCCGAAAACGTTTCGACCTATGGCGGGGCGATCGACTCGCTGGGGCTGTTGATCACGGTCACCGTCGGCGCTTGCCTGTTGATCGCCGAGGTCGTCTTGATTGCCGCCGCGATTGTGTACCGGCAGCGGGAAGGTAAACCTGCGTCGTATATTCAAGGCGAATGCTGGAAACAGCTCAAGTGGATAATGATTCCTGTGATAATCGTTGTTTTGCTCGACTGCTTCATCGATGCGAAGACGCACACTACCTGGGTCCTGATCAAGGGCGGCACACCGAAAGCGGATCAGACAGTGCGAATCGTCGCCCAGCAGTACTATTATTCTTTCACTTTAGCGGGCGCGGATGGTGAGTTGGACACGGCCGATGACATCACGACGATCAACGAGCTGCATGTGCCGGTTGACGCCAACGTCATCTTCGAGCTGGAAGCGAAGGATATGCTGCACAGTCTCTGGGTCCCGGCGCTGCGCTTGAAGCAGGATGCGCTGCCGGGGCGCACGATCACCGGGTGGTTCAACGCAACGACACCGGGGGAATACGAGATCGCCTGCGCCGAGCTCTGCGGCGTCGGACACTCGGCAATGCGGGCCACGCTGCTCGTGCATACGACCGATTCGTTCGACCGCTGGCAGGCCGAAGAGCTTGCCCCCGTGACCAGTGCGATCGAGCAAAATGCAACGGGAGCGACGCCATGAGCACACATCACGCCGCCAAGCCCGGCTTCCTCGGCCGTTACGTCTTTTCGACGGACCACAAAGTGATCGGTCTGCAGTACCTGATCACCGGTGTCTTGATGGCTTTTATCGGCGGTTACCTGGCGTACGTCTTCCGGATGCAGCTTGCCTTTCCCGGCAATTCGATACCGGGTTTCGGTGAACTGGTGCCGCAGCAATACAACACTTTTGTCACCATGCACGGGACGATCATGATTTTCTGGGTCGCGATGCCGGTGCTGCTGGCCGGTTTCGGCAACCTGCTCATACCCCTGATGGTCGGTACCGAGGACATGGCGTTTCCCACGTTGAACATGCTGTCGTACTGGGTCTTCTTCCTGAGTACTGTGGTGCTGCTCGGATCGTTCTTCGTGCCGGGCAGCGCCTTTGCTGGCGGCTGGACGGCGTATCCGCCGCTGTCGGCCGACGGCTATGTCGGCACGCCGTTCTGGGATGGGCTCGGCGGTCATCTGTGGATTTTGGCTGTGGCGCTCGAGTTTGTCGCCTTCCTGATGGGTGGCATCAACTTTCTGGTAACCACGATCAACATGCGGGCGCCCGGCATGAAATGGCGCCGGATGCCGATCATTCTGTGGATGTTGGTGATCGCCGTCTTGACTTTTGTATTTGCCGTCGGCCCGTTGATTGCCGGCGCCGTCATGCTGCTGCTCGACCGCACGCTGCACACCGGGTTCTATAATCCCGCCGCCGGCGGCGATCCGATCCTCTTCCAGCACCTGTTCTGGTTCTTCGGGCATCCGGAGGTGTACGTCCTGCTGCTGCCGTCTCTGGGCATCATCTGCGAGATCATTTCCGTCTTTTCACGCAAGCCCTTGTTCGGGTACAGGGCGATTCTTTATTCAACGATCGTGGCTGGCGTACTCTCCTTTGTCGTGTGGGCACATCACCAGTTTATTGCCGGCATCGACCCGCGCATGTCGTCATTCTTCTCGATCACAACAATCATGATCTCGATTCCGTTTGCCATCGTGATCTTCGCCTGTATCGCGACGCTCTGGCGCGGTTCGATCCGACTGACGACACCAATGCTGTTCGCGCTCGGCGCCATCGCCGAGTTTCTCATCGGCGGTGTAACCGGCATATATCTTGGCTCGAGCGCCTTGGACATCTACGCCCACGACACCTATTTTGTCGTCGCCCATTTCCACTACACGCTGATCCCCGTGGTATTCTTCGGCGGCCTCGCCGGCATCTACTTCTGGTTCCCGAAATTCGTCGGCCGCACGACGAACGAGCTGCTGGGCAAGGTGCATTTCTGGCTCACCACCATCTCCTTCAACTGCGCGTTTCTGCCGCTGTTCATCCTCGGGATTGCCGGCCAGCACCGTCGTGTCTTCGACTACTCGGCGTTTCCGTCGCTGATGGCGGGTGAGCTGACGATGTTGCGACAGATTGCCACTTACGCAGTGATCGTGATGCTCGCAGCGCAGATCCTGTTTGTCGTGAACGTGGTGATCAGCTTTCTGCGGGGGCCAAAGGCGGAGAACAATCCGTGGCAGGCAAATACCCTGGAATGGTCCGTTGCGTCGCCGCCGCCGCACGGGAACTTCGATCCGTATCCGGCCGTTTATCGCGGTGCTTACGAATACAGCGCACCCGGCCGGTCCGAGGACTGGTGGCCGCAAGACGCACCGTAACCGCCTTAACCTGCGATTTTTCAACCCGAGCCTTGAACTATGGACACATCCGACACAATGACGCACGACGTTGCGAGCATTCCAGCGATGTCCGAGGTGCCGCGTGGCCGGATAGCGATGTGGTGGCTTGTCGCATCCGAAATCGTCATTTTCGGCGGCGCCGTGTGCTGTTATCTCATGTTTCGATTCCGCCACCCGGAGTGGGGCGCCCTGGCGGCACACACGTCGACGCCGATGGGGGCTCTCAATACCCTCGTCCTGCTGACCAGCAGCCTGAACATGGTGCTTGCACACAGCGCGGCGGAGCGCCAGGATATTCGCGCCGCCTGTCGCAACATGATCATGGCAATGCTGCTGGGCTGTGTGTTTCTGGTCGTCAAGGCAATCGAGTACACGGCGGAGATCCGGCAGGGTTACACGATTACCGCCGACCTCTTCTGGTCATTCTATTACCTGCTGACCGGTTTGCACGCGTTGCACGTTATAGCCGGTGTAACAGCGATCTTTTTCGTGATGCTCTCGGCGTCGAAGCGCAGGCACCTGCATCGAGTCGAAATGGCCGGAATCTACTGGCACCTGGTAGATATCGTCTGGCTCTTTCTCTTTCCTCTGCTTTACATCGCCGGATAGGAGACCACGATGCAGGAAACGATTGAACAACAACCCGTTGCCAATTATCACAGGCATGTCAACTACATCAAGATTTGGGCCATTTTGCTGGTGTTGCTGATCGTGAGCCTGATAGTTGGCATGATTGGCTACCAATTCTTCGCCGTGTGGATGATTTTTACGATCGCGGTCGTCAAGGCGCTGATGGTAGTGGCCTATTACATGCACTTGCTCTGGGAACCCAAATTCCTGTGGCTGGCGGTGGGATTCGCCGTGCTGTGCCTGTTCTTCCTTTTTCTGGGCGTCGTTCCCGACATCCTGTTGGTCAAACTGCAGCTTGCACATTGAGCCACGGCAGGCAAGGACATTGCGATGAACCGCACAACGGCAGGTTGTATACGGCATGATTGCAACATCGGAACGGGAAGCTCAGCAGACACCGGTCGTCGATAATGCAATACTGGCCATGCTGATCGTGCTGGCTGGTGAAGTCATGTTCTTCACCGGCATGATCAGCGCCTACATGGTCTCCCGTGCGGGCTTCGAAGTGTGGCCGCCGCCCGATCAACCCCGGCTGTCCATCAGCAGAACCGCCCTGAACACGGCACTCCTGCTGTTGAGCGCCCCGACCATGCTGCTGGCGGTCCGCGCCGTCGGTCGCGACCGGAGACGAGCGGCACTGATGTGGGTGTTGCTGACCTTGCTGCTGGGCACTTTTTTCGTCATTATGCAGGGCCTGGAATGGGTTCGGTTGATCGGGTTCGGCCTGACCACTACTTCCGGCCTGTACGGCGCCTTCTTCTATCTCATTGTCGGGGCGCATGGGCTCCATGCAATAATCGGCCTGATCATTCTCTTTACGGCAATCACTGTCGGTCTCCGCACTGCCTCCGATGCGTCGTGCCGGCGGTTCGTTCGCGTCACGGCGCTGTACTGGATCTTTGTTGTCGCCCTCTGGCCGATCCTTTATACCATCGTGTATGTCCTCTGAGATCACAACGCAAGCACACCCATTCCGGGTGGCCGCACTCATTGCATTTCTCTGCTGGGCGCCCGGCGAGGCCGGTGCCTGCCCCGTCTGCGGCGCCGATGCCGTGAGCAACAGCAACGTCGGGACCGCCTACTTTGTGACGGTGCTCCTGTTCAGCCTGTTGCCCATTCTTATGACCGGGCTTTTCGTATTCTGGTATCGACGACGGATCAGGAT
>JASLZG010000321.1 GCA_030754995.1 Lentisphaeria bacterium | reverse complement strand
CCCGACGTGTCCGGCGGCTTCGGCTGGACCGCGGAAGGCGGCGTGGTGAGCGGTGAAGATCGTTTCGGAAACTGGGATGCCCCGCCGCGCCCCGACGTCGAATGAAGATCACCCGCGTGACAGCAATTCCCGTCGTCGTCCCGGTTCCGATAGCGGCCGTCAACGATCCCGAGTTTTTTCACGAACCACTCAACCGCGGCCCGAGCGGCGGCTTCGACGGTGAGTGGGTGGCGGACATGCCGTTCGTCATCGTCAAGATGGCCTCGGACGGCGGCCCTGTCGGTTGGGGGGATACGCCGCGCGGCAAGCACAACGAAACGCTGCAGGAGCAGATGGCGCCGTACCTCGGGTTGTCAGTCGAGGAGATCACCCCGACCCTGCCGCTCACGGACAGTCTAAGTCTGCGCGGCATCCATACCGCCGCCCTCGATTGGGCGGCCCGCGCCCGCGAAATACCCGTGCATCAGTTGATCGGGCCACAGGTGCGCGACAGCATACCGGTCGATCGTTGGTCCGGCTTTCGCACGCCGGCCGGGGCGGCGGCGATCGCCAAGGCCGCGGTCGCCGATGGGTACAAGGGCATGAAACTGAAAGCGGGCGAAATCACTGAAGCGGGCGCTACTGTCGAGGCAATTGCGGCCGCCTGCGGCAAAGAGTTCAATGTTGTGATCGATCCGAACGGCCGCTGGGAAACGGTGGAAAGGACGCTGCCGCACGCCCGCGCCATGATGCTCGCCAACCCCAATACCAAACTCGAAGACCCGATTTACAGCGACAACGAGGCATTGGCGATGGTCCGGCGCCAGACCGGTATCACGACCATCAAAACCGTCGCCCGCCTCGCCGACATGCACGACGCCATCGAGCACGACGCTGCGGACTGTTTCAATCTCAATGGCACGTGGCCGGGCATGATCGAGCTGGGCGCCGAAGCAACAACGCGGAAACTGCCGTTCTGGGTCGGGTGTTCATTGCAGAGCGGCCTGGACACGCTGGCCAACATCCATTTCGGGGTCACCCAGCCGATGTACAATCTCGGGGCCGACTTCTCCGCCAACTTCCTGCGTGAGCACAATCTGCTCACAGGCGAGCCAACGATTACCGGTGGCCAGGCCTTTTGCCCGGACGGCCCCGGACTCGGCATCGATGTCGACAAAGATGCAATCGAACGTTATCGTGTCGGTGATCCCATCAGCGTACCATGACCCCGACCCCGCAGCCATCCCAATGAACTTTGGTTTCTGCAACGCACTATACGGTGAGCTGTCGGTCGCCCGGAACCTGGAGAAATCCCGTGACCTGGGCTTTGGCACCTATGAAACAGGGGCGTGGTCGCTGTTGAAACGCGACAAGTTCGACGGCGGCCGTGCCGTGCGACAGTCGCACCTCGACGACTGGTCACTGGTCGACGACATCGGCCAGGCAGCGGCCGACACCGGCGTGTCGATCTGTTGCCTTCACGCGCCGCCGCCCGGCATCAAGCTCGGCGACCCGGACTTCGACGACAACTTCTTCATCTACGAGGCGCTGCTCGCCCGCATGCAGAAACTAGGCATCAACCTGCTGCTGCACCACGCCGGCAATGGCCAGCTCGGAGAATTCCGGGAAGGTGCCAATCAACCGATGTGGGAGGCCATCGTCGGCAGTCTCAAGAAGCTTCGTGATGTTGCCGCCAACCACGGCGTGCAGCTGGTCATCGAAACCGGCTCCGGCCTGCAGGACCTCACCCGTCCCGAGGCGCTGAAGCGGCTGCTCGACGAAGTCGAAGGCCTGTCGTGGGCAATCGACGTGCAGCATGCCTTTCGCCCTGGGCAGTGGACCTACCCGGAATACTTCGAAGCCGTCGGTGACAAGCTCGCACACATGCACGTGCCGGACGGCGATGGCTTCATTGCCCACGGCGGCATTCCCGGCCGATGCACGATAGATTGGGACGAGGTGATGGGGCTGGTGCGCCGGGCCGGGTACGACGGCAACGCGATTATCGAGACCGACCTGCGGGCCCTCGATTACATTCTCGGGTACTACCTCAACATGATGAAGGAGGAGGGCATTCCGGCGGCGCGAATCGGATCGATCCCGTACAGCCCGCCGGACCAGTACCGCTACGGCGCCGCCGCCGAAGGCAACACCAAGCTGACCCCGGTTTTCGATCGCCTGCCAGGGGCCGTGATCACCCTGGATGAAAACGCTGACGAGATCACGGATATCCGCGATCACGTCATCCTCACTGCAAAGAAACAACTGGAACGATTCTGGAACCAGAGCGACGACACAAAATGACATCAACTAACATCGTGCTGACCGGCAAGCAGCAGGTGGCAATCTGCAACGAGGATGTGCCGGAACTTTCACCTGGCAGACTGTTGGTGCGTACACGGGTAAGCCTGATCAGCACCGGCACCGAATCGATCTGCTATCGCGGCGAAATGGACGACGGCACCCACTGGCATAACTGGGTGCAGCATCCGTTCCACCTCGGTTACAGCAACGTGGCGGAAGTTGAAGCAGTCGGTGACGGTGTGGCGGGCTTCGAAATCGGCGACCGCATCTTCAGCGGATCGCCGCACCACCAGTTGCTCATGGTGGATGCTGACCAGGCCTTCAGGATTCCGGACGACATCAGCGACGAGGCTGCTGCCTGGTCGAAGTTGGCGATGATCGCACAGACCGGTGTCCGGCGCGCCGAGCTGGCCATGGGTGCGAATGTCGTCATCATCGGCGCCGGCCCGCTCGGACAGCTGCTGACCCAATACGTCATGGTGATGGGGGCGCGACAACTCCTCGTTGTCGACCCGGCCGAAAGCCGCCTGGCCATGGCCCAGGCGCATGGTGCCACGGAGGTCTTCTGCGGCAGTGCGGCGGATGCCGCGACGTTCGTGGGCGACCACACGAACGGCGACCTGGCCGATGTCGTGTTCGAGGCGACCGGAAACCATGCGGTGTTCCCGATGGCCCTGCCGCTCGTCCGCCAATTCGGCACGCTGATGCTGATCGGCGATTCACCGGTACCGAGCAAACAGGTTCTGACCGCTGACATCATTACCCGGCAGATCAGCGTTCGCGGCACACACAACGAGAGCCTGGAGCCGGGCATCGCAACCTGGAGCGGGGCTCAACAGATCGAGTTGTTTTACACCTATCTGCAGCGGCACCAGATGCGGGTCTCGGATCTCATCACCTCCCGGCATGCGCCCGATGAAGCGCCGGCGGTGTACGCGAAACTGATGAACGACAGGGCCGACACGGTCGGCGTGCTCTTCGATTGGCGGGGGAACTAACGTTATGGCGATCAGGCAATCAGTGTGTATTTCGATTCTGCCGGACATGGACCCGGATGAACTGCTCCGCGAGATCGCCGCTATCGGCTATCACGGCGTCGAGATCTGGATACGCGATGACAACTTCCCGGACCTCTGCGAAACGGCATCACGGCACGGTCTTCAGATGGTCGGCATGATCGGCCACGACTCCCTGCTCGACGGCCTCAACAAACCGCAAAACCACGACCGGATCGAAGCGGAGCTGCGGGCCTCGATCGATTGCGCCGTGGCCCACGGACTGCGCGGGCTCATCTGTTTCAGCGGCGCCCGCGTCGAGGGCATGGGCGACGACGAAGCAGTTGCCAACACCGCCGCCGGCCTGGCGCGTGTCGCCCCGTACGCCGAGGAAAAGGGGATCAATCTGAACCTGGAGCTGCTGAATTCCATCGTCGACCACCCCGGCTATCAATGCGACCATACGGCGTGGGGCCTGGAGGTCGTTGCGCGTGTCGGCAGCCCGCGTGTGAAACTCCTGTACGACATCTATCACATGCAGATCATGGAAGGCAACATCATCCGAAACCTCACCGAGAACATAGAGACAATCGGCCATATCCATACGGCGGGCAATCCGGGACGCAACGATCTCGACGATAACCAGGAACTGAATTACCGCGGCATCTGCCGCGCCGTCAATGCAACGGGCTACGACGGTTTTATCGGCCACGAATTCATGCCGAAAAACGATCTGGTCGCAGCGCTGCGGCAGGGGTTCGAAACATGCCATATATAACACCGCATAAACACCCGCAGTTCGGTATCGCCGCATTCGTGCTCTGGCTGGCTGCTGTCCATCCCTGCCCGGGCGACACGACGATTGTTGAATCCGTGTCGATGCCGCCGGATTCCCACTCGAAGACCCAAGACACCTTTGTCCCGATTCCTGCCCCCAAGACGGCACGAGCCAACTCCGAGTGGTTCGCCTGTGAGCCGAGCGAAAGATGGGGTACCTGGATCGGCGACGGCAAAGCCGAGTTTTACCTCGATACAATCAAGGAAAACGGCGAGACCTTCAAGGCCTGCCGCACACGTATCAACAAGGAGACCGAAGCCTACACGCGCGGGTGCTTTACCAGAATGCTCATTGACACGCCGCAGGGCTACGTCTACCGCGTGTATACCCATTACAAGGCGTCCGGTGGTGCGAAGACAATCAGCCTGAGGCCAATCTTCCGGCCACCGGTCGGCGACCCGACGTATTCCGGACGATCGATGCCGCTGTCGACCGAATGGACAACCTATCGTACGCCGTGGCTGGCACCGCCGGCCGCCGACAGCAGGATGGATGTGGAGGTTCTCTACGGCCAGCTCAACCCCGGTGACGACCACCTCGACTGCTGGTTTCGTACTTTCCAGGTCGAACGCATCCCGGTCACGCTGCGCCACCCGGCCGACAACGCCACGCTGCAAACGCGGTCGCCCGTCTTCTCCTGGGACGTGGCACGCGTCGACCTCCTGCAGGTTTCCACTTCCCCGGATTTTCCCGACGCCGCGACCCGTACCGTGACCCGGGAGATGATTCCGGTCGCCGCCTGGCGCTTTGACGAACCGTTTGAGCTCGGCACGTATTACTGGCGGATCGGCTTCAACGGCGGCGACGGTACCTTCTGGATCGGTCCGAACCGTTTCGAACTGACGCCGTTGCCGGAGGGCCAATGGGGTTTTGATTTCGGTCCGAAGACATCACCCGTGGATCCCGACGCACACGGCATCGATGAGAGTGGCCTGCCACATCTGAGCGGCAACGGTGCCTTGCGAGGTTACTCGGAACCGGATGAGTTGTACCGCCGATTTGAATTCCGTGATGACAAGACAACATGGCGCGGTGACGACGGCAAGACCTATTACTACAACCGCAAACTGACGCTGAACGCTGCCATCACCCGTGATTTCATCGAGGGCGAAGGACCGCATCGATTCACCGTCGACGTGGCGGACGGCGCCTACCGTGTTCTGATCATCTCCGGGCACCCCAACGAGTCGACCACAGGTTCGGCGCGCGTGTACGAATTCGAGGCGCGCACCAATCGCGACACGCAGCGGTTCCGTAAGACCTGGCCGATGCACCT
>JASLZG010000320.1 GCA_030754995.1 Lentisphaeria bacterium | reverse complement strand
ACTTACTGGTCTCAAGCCAATGTCAGTGCGATCTGGCTTGCGCTCGACGATGAGTATTGACGCCGCCGCGCTTTTCCCCTGCCGCACACAGACGCGCTGCCGCGTCTCAAGCGCGCCTGGACACCCCTGGGCCGGCAGCGCGGCGCCTTCCGTTGCCCCAACGGGTCTTTGTATGCGGCATTTCGCAACGTTGCGGATTCAACTGTTACAAAGTCGTTACAGAAATTCGTGTGATGCCTAACAAGTGGCCGTACCTTTCCTGTAGCGATGTATTCTGCAGCAGGTGTGTGGGCGGTTGACGTCCCACTGCTGCCGACTTTTAACCTCACTTAATCCCCCCTCTATCCGATGTGGCCGCGTCAATTTCGAGCTGTTGCCGGCAATGCCGTGAAGGTGACCATGGGCGATCCGTTCTGCCTGGTGCTGCACCTGACCGGGATCATGCTCATGTGCCTGCTTGGTGTCATCCCGGGGTTCGCTGCCGGGGAACATCTCAAGCTGCTGCGTGACCAGTGCCTGGCGCTTATCTTCCTGCTCGGCAGCCTTGGTTTCGTGTTCGGTTTCATTTGTGTCGTTACCGACGACATCCGCCGGGGCGCCGGCAGCATCCTGGTGAGCTGGCCGATCGGTGGTTTCTGCCTGGTCGCCGGCAAGTGGTGTGGCGTTTTCGCTACCGTGCTGCTGCTGCATGGTTCGTTTCTGGTTGCCTACCTGTGGACGTCTGAAATTGCCTGGGACCCGGAGTATTTGAATCTTTCCAGCCTGGCATTCTACCTTGGAGCCATCGTGCTGGCGATGGGCGTCGCCGGCTTGCGCCACTATCTGTTCGGCGGCTCCTATGCTGTCGTTGCCAATGTCACGCTGTTGCTCCTCGTCGCGGCGGTCTTCACGGTGCGGCTGCTGTTGAACGGCCCGGCGGAGTTCGACTGGTCCGGTATTCAAAGCGGCATCATGCTGGCGCTGGGGCTCATCGCATTTTCCGCTTTTCTCCTGCCGGTCGCCATGTTTGTGGACGCCGCCATTGTCCTGTGTGTGGGCGTCGTGCTGTTCTTTTTCGGGCTGATCAGCAATTACCTCACCTCGCTGGGCGCACTGCCCGCGCAGTTGCAGTCGATGATCCAATCGCTGCTGCCGAACTGGCAGATCTTCTGGGTTGCCGATCGTCTTGGTGCCGGTGCCGATGTCCCGGCCGGGTACTACGTTTCGAGCGGCATTCACGCGGTCCTGCTGCTGGCTGTGGCGCTGATTGTCGGCGCCATCGTCTTCGAACGCATGGAGTTGAAAGCTGCATGAACCCGGATGGCAGACAGGAACGCATTGCTTTCGCCGGCGTCGTCCAGCTGATTTTCGCTGCGACACTGTACGCCCTTGGCCAGGAACATCGGCTGGCGATCGGCAGTTACTTCGTCGTGCAACTGGCGAACATCCTGCTGGTCGGAGGGTTGGTTGCCGGGCTGGCGGCGTTCCATGCCTGGATGGCGCGGCTGGCGGCGGCGGAGGCGGCCGGGGACGAGTCGGCCGGGGCCGCCGATCACGTGCTGTTCGACAATGAAACCGACGCCATGGGCGAGCGCCAACGGGCCCGGCGGCAGTTCGAGCGGACGATTCTGCCGGTGCTGGTCATTGGGCTGAGTGTGCTCGAAGGCGTGCTGGCCGTGTGGGTCATCCGCAGCCAGGCAGCGTTGGCGACCACCCCGGCCTCGAGCGGGCTGGACCCGCTGCTGGGGGTCGCGTCACTGCTGGCTGCTGCCGGTATCGTGTCATTCATCTACGGCAAGTACTGTGCCGCGATTGCATACGGCGGGAACGCCGTTTTTTTGCGGCCGGTCTGCGGCTTTGCATTATGGAGCGCGATCGTCTGTCTCGTTGGTGCGGTGACGGCGCTGTTGCGCTACTGGGGGCATGCGGGTGTCGGCATCGCGGTCACCTGGATCGGTGCGGTGGCGGCCGTGTTGCTGGCGCTCGAGCGGCTCGTGTTGTGGATTGTCGAGCATTATCGCCCGCACACCGGACGGCTGCCGGATCGGACCATTTATGAGAGCCGTCTGCTGGCGGTGTTCAGCCATCCGCGCGGGGTCATGGGAAATCTCGCCGACATCATCGACTACCAGTTCGGCCTGAAGATTTCCGAACAATGGCTGTCCCGTTTCGCGTTCCGTGCGGTGCTGCCGTACCTGGTACTCCAGTCCGCCACCATCCTGCTGCTTAGCTGCCTGGTGTACATCGCGCCCCATGAGACAGGCTTGGCCGAACGCCCGGGCGCCGACGGCTACGAGCGACTCGAACCCGGGTTGCACGTGCGGCTGCCGTGGCCGCTGACCCGCGTCACGCGTGTCGCCGAGAACCGGGTCGGCACTACGTCGATCGCCCCGCCGCCGGCGCCGGTCAAGCCGGGCGAGACCGCCAGCGACCTGTCGCTGTGGAGTGATGCGCGCTTCGCCGACGGGCTGTACGTCACCGCCGTCGAGCGTCGTGACGGTGCCGATGACGATATGGCCATCTTCAACCTGGCTGCCGGTGCGATCACCGTCCGTTACGGTATTGCCGACGCGCAACGATACCTTTCGCGGACCGCCGATCCGGCCGGGCTCGTGCATCTGTTCTCGCGCCGGGCGCTGGTGCACTACCTGGGGGCCCACGACTTTGATGCCATGCTGTCGGCCGGGCGTACGCGCATGAGTTCAGACCTGGTGCGCGTTCTGGTGCCGCAACTCGAACCGTACGGGTTGCGCGTGCTCAACCTCGAGGTTGCGGCATTCCAGCCGCCGCCGGCGGCGGCCCAGGCCTTTCGGGAAGTGATTGACGCCCGGATGGCCAGCGCCGCCGCGCTGATCGACGCCGAGACCTATGCGGAACGCTCGGCCGCCGAGGCCGAACAGGCGTACGAGCAGCACAAGGCTGCCGCCGAGGCCGAGGCGGCGGAGATCAAGGCGGCTGCCAAAGTTGCCAACAAGGTCTACAAAACGCAGCACAAGCATTATGTCGAATATCCGCGGCTCTACCGGACACGGGCTCGACTCGATGCGGTGGTGCGATGGCTGCAGGACGTCCGCAAGATTGTCATTACCGCGGATTGCGATCGTGAGCAGGTGCTGCTGCAGCTGCGCGAGGGGCAGTCCGGTCTGCTCGAAGCACTCGAAGACAACTGAACATACGGGGATTCCAATGAGTGAACCGAAACGCCAGTCGAAACTTCCATACATCGCCACGGCGGTGATCGCACTGCTGCTGCTCATGGTTATATGCGCCTTTCAACTGCGGGTCAACGAGGTTGCCGTGGTCACGACATTCGGCAAGCCCTCCGTCGTCACCGAGCCGGGCTTTCAGTGGCGGCTGCCGTGGCCGGTGCAGCAGGTCCGCTTGTTCGACAATCGCATTCACGTCCTGGCAGGCACGCAGGAAGAGATCACCACCGGCGACAGCATCAATCTGGTGGTGCGCCCGTTTCTGACCTGGCGTATCGATGACCACCTGGAGTTCTCCAAGAGCCTTGGCACCATGGCCGAAGCGGAGTCGGCGCTGCGTTCGTCCCTGTCCAGCCTGCTTGGCTCGGTGTTTGTCAACCACAAGCTCGGCGATTTCATCGGTGTCGACCGGGAGTCGGGCCTGGCGCAGGTCGAGACCGAGATTCGCCAGGCGTTCGAGCAGCAGTTGCCGGCGGTCTACGGACTGGCCGTCGAATTCGTCGGGATCTCGGAGTTGGTCCTGCCCGCCGACAACACGAGCTCGGTGATCGCCCGCATGAAGCGTGAGCATGCCGCCATCGCCGAGACGATCCGGATCAAGGGCGAGACCGAAGCGAATATCATTCGCAGCCGGGCGGACAGCGCCGGCACCGCCCGCCTCGCCGACGCCAGGGCCAAGGCACAGGACATCCGCAGCACCGCCATGGCCGAGGCCGCGGAAAGCTACGAGACCTTCAGCGAGGATGTGGATTTTGCCCTGTTCCTGCGCAATCTCGACGCGCTGGAAGATGCCATGGGCCCGGCGACGCTCATTGTCGACCCGAGCATGCCGCCGTTTCACATGCTGCTGCCCGACGGTGGGCGGGTAAAGGACAATCTGAATGAGTGACAAGAGACAGCCTGACAGCACCGGATTGCAGGGGGTGCTCGACGCATTGCGGGTGATTACGGTCATCGGCAAGGTCGTTGTCGTCCTGCTGCTCATTGGTTTTTGTTTCAGCGGTGTCCGCAGTCTCGACGACTCCGAGATGGGCATCGTGCTGCGCTTTGGTGCGATGCACGGCGAAGTGCGACGGGAATCCGGGCCGATCCTGGCGCTGCCGTATCCGATCGACGAGATTGTTGCGATTCCCGCAAAACGCCTCCGCACCATCAACTCCGACACGCACTGGTACGCCTTGACCGAGGAGGAAGAGCGTACCGGTGAGGACGAAAAGGCCACCGGCACGCTGGTGCCCGGTGTCGACGGTTCCTTGCTGACCGCCGACCAGAATCTCGTGCATGCCAGGTGCACCGTGAACTACCGCGTCACCGATCCGAAGCGGTTCATTTTCGACTACGGTGACAGCGAGGCACTGCTGCGCGTGCACCTGGATGACTTCATCGTCAAAACAGCGGCGGTGCACACGGCCGGGGATGCGGTTGGCGATCCGACCGGTTTCGGCCTGCAGATCGTTCGCGGCTTGAACGGGCTTGGCCTCGGCATCGAGATTGATTCGATCGACATGACGGTGGAATGGCCGCGTCTCGTCAAGCCGGACATCACAAAGGTTGCCGACGCCACGAACGACAAGGGCCGCCGGGTCGCGGATGCCAACAGCTACGGGCGCCGCCGGAAAAACGCCGCGAAAAGCGAAGCCTCGAAGATCGAATTCGAAGCGCTCGCCTGGGCCCGGGAACACGTTGGCCGCACCGCTGCCGATGCCCGCACGTTCGAAAGACTCTATCCGAAGTACATGGCGAACCCGGACGTCGTGCGCCGCACACTGTACGAGGACCGCATGCGTCGCATCGTCGCCGATGCCGAGGAAATTTTCCTGATTCGCGACAGCGACAAGCGCGATCTCCGCATCGAGCTGCAGAGACGCCGCAAGCCGAAGGTCGAGGCGAATGAGTAAGCAACCCAAAAACGGGCGCATGCTGATCTGGGCGGCCGCCGGTTTGGCATTCATCGTCAACGCCTTGATTACCCGCCGGGCGATCGATGACGGCGGCTTTGTCGCGTCGGTGAGTGCCTTGACTGCGACCGTCGTTCTGCTGGTGCCGATTGTCGCCGCGATCGGCCGCGACCTGCGCCAGGCCCGCATGCGTATGCACGAGCTCGTCGTTGTTGCCGTGTTCGCGAGCGCCGTCCAGGGGGATTTCATGACGTCCGCCTGTATCGCGCTTTTCATGCTGCTCTCGATCATCATCGAGATGCGTACCGCCA
>JASLZG010000031.1 GCA_030754995.1 Lentisphaeria bacterium | reverse complement strand
GGCGCAAAATCCAATATCACGTGTTCAATCCCGCCATGTTTGGCGACAACGGTGCCCTTCTCACCTTTTGCGTCGCCACTGGCGACGATCGCCTCGTTGCCGACACAGGCATGCAGGTTGAGGGACAGATTCGACGGGTGGTCCGGATTCCTGATAGTGACGCCGGGTTCGAGGTGATCCGCCCCTTCCCAGCCCAACGCAGGATCGCCGACGCGAACGTTCAGCTTGATGCCGGCCCACCCCCGCAACAACGCCTGCGGCGTGCCGTCCGGCCAAATGTGAAATGAACCGGGATGCCCCATGGAATGGGAGATCTCACCCATCACCAGAATTTTCGCCAGCTTGTCCTCGTTCATTTTCAGCGCCATGTGGATTATCTCCGTTCACCTGAAGGTTGAAAAGTTAGAAAACTGAAAAAGCGGTAAATCCCGTGGTCAAAATCCATTCTTCCTGTCTTCACTCCCGGCCCAGCGTGACCGCCAGCAGGCCGGGCACGCCCTTGTGCCCGACCATGTCGATCTGGTCAATCCTCCGGTCCGGCTTCGGATTTTCCCAGGCGGTCCGGTAGATCGTGACGTTGGGAAAGCTCTCGGTGGTGCCGGTCCAGGCGGCCGCCGTGCTCGTTTCTTCGTCGAACCGGAAGGAACTCGCGGAGCCGCCGGCGGTCCAGTCCCGCATATTCACCGGACACCGCATCTCGATTGTCTCCGTTGTACCGTCGTCGAAATGAATCACGTAATCCCAGGACCCGACCCAGGCGGTGGTATGCAGGAAGAACAGCCAGTCGCCCTTGTCCATGATTGGGATCGTTGCGGCACCGGGGAGCTGTCCCGGGCGATAGTTATTGGGATTGAGCACCAGGATCGTCACCGGATACTCGATCCGGAAATTGACATCGGCCCGGCGGATCACCCCGGCGGTCGGCCGCCCCAGCGCCGTCGTCGGCAGCAGGGCGGCAAAGTTGCGCAGGTCGCAGGCGGGTCCTTGATCCGACCAGCCGCCGATCCCGTCCTCTGCCTGCTCATCGGCCAGTGCACGATTCAGCACCGCGGCGATGTCCACCGGGCGGAACGTCAACCCCGGCGGGACGCCTGTCGCCGCCCTGGCCACCAGGATGGAGTACCGCTCGAACGGCCCGATGTCGTACGCCTTGCCGACCGGTCGTGGGTGGCCCAGGTAGTCGTCGGTGACGTCGTCCACCGCGGTCCCGCGATCGGCCGCCGGGCTGAGCAGCGTCGGCCGGTAATCACCGCCGGCGGGCAAGGTCAATTCCGAGTTGGCCTCCAGCGAATGCTGGTCCCGGCCGGTCGCCTCCCGCCAGTCGGAGAAGCTGTTGTGCCTGGCGCCGCTCCAGCCCTCGCGGCCGATACCGGCTTCAGTGCCCTGCGGTAAATTGAAGAGGTTGTAATCACTGACGTTGTTGACACAGTCCGGGTCGGTGCGTGAGCTGCGAATCATCAGTTGCACGCCGCCGTTGCCGGCAAAGATATTGTTGAGGATCGTCAGGTTCCGGGTTGTTGTCCAGCCCTTTTCTTTCTTCTCCGGATCCTGCGGCCCGTCGCCTTGCAGGTTGGGCACCGAGCCGTCGGCCCGCCAACCGCCCTCGCAGACCAGCCCGGCATTCTGATTGGCGTAGAACAAGTTGTTCAGCCACCGGGTTCCCTGGCACGAGGAGTTGTAAGCGCCCCAGCCCATGTCGCCATGCCCGACGTAGTGGCGGATGCGCGCCTGGGTCGGCGCATTGCCATGCGGCTCCCACTTGATCCGCATGCCCCCGGGCATCTCGGTATTGTAGGCGAAGACACAATTGCGAACCAAATTGTCCGGCGAGATCTCGAGAAACAGGCCGAAGCCGTGATTATGGTGAAAGTAGCTGGACTCGATCACATTGTCGGTGTTGTCGATGTCGAGCCACAAGCCGGGGCCCATATTGTAGGCGGCCTCGTGCCGGCGAAACGTGCAGTTCCTCAGGAAGACCCACTTGCCGCCGCCGGCGTCGTTGAAGGTGTCGTGCCGATCAAGGTTGTTGTAGAGCACGCGGTTGTCCTCGATCAGGTGCGCCGTGCCGCTGCCGCCGATTCCGGCCGCCCCGTTGTAGGCGAAGATATTGTGGCGGATCACGGATTTTTCGCCGGGCACCCACATCCCGATATAATCGCACCAGGAAACGATGTTGTCCTCAAACAGGCTGTTGCTCTCAACGGCGACGGCCGACTGGTTGGTCAGGTTGCGCGTATTGGCATGGCGCCACTGGATGCCCCGAACGACGACGTGTTGCAGTGGGCCGGACAACAGCTTGGCGCGAACACAGACCTCGATGCCATTAACGTTGGGATCGACGCCGGGCGGCAGCCAGACGGTGAGCGTACGGGCCTTCTCGTCATGATACATGCGGCCTTCCTGCAGCTCGTTGCGCTTGTAGGCAAACGTCAACCAGCCGGCGCCCTCGAGCACCGCGTCCTTCCAGAATGCCCAGCGCGTGGCGACCTGCAGGAAGGACGCATGACGCCCGTTCAGGTGCGGTTCGTCAGCCGGGTAGATGTTTTCCCGCGTCCAGTCATCTTTGATCCACAGGTTGCTGCCGGGGAAATTGCCGTCGAGGCCGGCCGCCTTGGCGGTAGTCTTCTGCCAGCCATCGACCACGACGGAGCCTTTCACCACCACCGTCTCTCCGGGCGCCGACTGCAGGGTTATCCGTTTCCCGGGCAGGCCCGGTGTTTCCCAGTTGATGTATTCGCGGTAGGTGCCCGCGTGCACGGTGATCGTGTCGCCGGGCTGCACCTTGTCCACCGCCGCCTGGATGTGTCTGCAGGGCTTCTCCACCGTACCGGGGTTATCGTCGGCAGCCGACGCATGCCGGTTGTCAACATGGAACACAACTGCGTTGACCGACGTCGCGAGGAAACTCAATGTCAACACTGCCGCTACAGATCGCGAGGACGTCATGGGGGCCTACCCTGATATCGTTCCTTACCGTAATAAACTTATTGATTATCGCCGCACGACCAGATGCGGTTCGGAGATCAGCCCGCACGGCGCCAACTGGTAACTGTCCACCCAGCGGTCTCCCTCGCTGACGAACTCGTCCGGACCCGTGACAATAGGCGACGAATCCGACAAATGCAACGGGCCATGGGAGTTGCGCCGATGCCCGATCACCTGGAGCTGAAGCTCGATCGGGTCGTCGTTGACGAAATCCGTGATGTCCACTTCGTTGGGCTCCCAGCCAATGATACCGGCTTCCCTGCCGCCGACCCGCACGCACACCCCCATGCCGGCATAGCCCGGCACCTGCACGAACAGGCGTTGGCCGGCGGCAAGTTTCGGGCGCACCGTTTTGACATAGCTCACCGAGCCGGAGTAGAATGGCAGGCCCTGCCCGCACCAGTCACCGATTCGCAACTGTCGCGGTAATGCCGTCATGGTCACTTCGGCGCCGTCTATCTGGACGCCGAAGGTTCCCAGCAGGTACGCCATCTCCAGGCCGCTGTGGTTTTCGTCGTAATCGCAACGCAACTTGATCCGGTTGGTCCCGAGCCGCAGGAGTCCCGGATCGAGCGGGACTGTCCGCAGCGACCGGTCGCACCACCAGCCACACTCGGCGTCGACGCTGACCGGTGTGCCGTTCAACGATATCCGAAACGTCTCCGGCCGCTCGAGGCCGAGGAACAAGTCGCCGCTGGTGACGGTTTGGACGTTGAAACTGTAATCGAGCGCAACGTCAACGCACCTGGGCCTGGCGTCGCGTTGCCGGGCGTACGGCTGGACCATAAATTCATCGCGACGATACGCCAGGCCGAGGACATCGCGCACGGCATCGTCGACCCGCAATATGTCCGGCGCCGTGCGCCAACGGCCCGAGCCGACCTTGAAGCGCGGCCGGTCCAGCACCAGCCCATTTTTTTCGGATAGAATGATGTTCCACCCGTCCTTACCCAGTCCGCGACGGCGCACGTCCTCGAGCTGCCGGCGGACGGGATGACGGTCGCGCTCGGCGCGCTTCGGTATGACGAAAATGCGGCTGCCAAGGCGCGGCAGACTGGTGCGGATTTCCCAGCCGTGGTCGTCGCGTTCGGCGACGGCGCGATAGACCTCCCCGCTGTCCGGGTCCAGTTCGATCGGCGCGCCGGCGCAGCCTGCAAAGCCCCGAATGCGCACGTCGTCGAAGCTGGCTGTCCGCCGGCGAACTGCAATATCGTTCTCTGGCCCGCGCTTCGAGAAGTCGTGGCCGGTGTTGCAGACAAAGAGATAAAAGGCGGCCCGATCCTCTTTCAACAAGTGCAGTGCCGGCCGGATAGCGCGACCGCTCGGGCCAACGATATGCAGGCGCCGTGATTGACTCTCGACAGCGCGGACAAGTGCCTTGCCTTGGGCCGGGGCCGTCCTGCAGCAGCGCGCCAGGGCAGCGGGCGCCTGGGATGGCAGCGCATCGACACAGCTTGCCGGTGCCCCGGCGAAAACCACTGTGCCACCGGCCTCGTGGAACTGCTCGAGCAACGCCAGCGTGGTCGAGCGCATGGTCCGCAACGGCGGTACCAGGACGGCGCGGTACGTCGCCTTGGCCACCCGCAGCACGGTGGTGCCGCCCGCCTTGCCGGTCTTGCCGTGGCGGGCGAGAATGTCCTCGTCGCCGTAGTCGAAATCGATGTTCTCGACCAGCAGCGAATCCCGCAGCGCCCCGAACATTCTGTCGTAGGCGATTACCCCGGCATCGTTTTCGCCGTTCCTGTTGAACAGCGTCCACATGCTTTCGTTCGCATGGATGACCAGCAGGTCACGCACGTCCTGTCCGCGGCTCATCACGGCGTTTACGCGGCCGAAGTAGTCTTCCACTTTGCGATAGTAGGGCCACCAGGCGGATTGATAGGAGATGCACTGCGGATAGTCGCGCTTGGCCTTGCCCTCCATGGTGTACCAGGCCAGGTGCACGGCGCGCATGTTGATGCCCATCGCCGCCTGCCAGTCGCAGACCGCCTTGTGACCGGCAAACGGAAAAGCCCAGCCGACACAGCCGTAGGTCTCCGAGAGCCGCCATTTCCGCCCGAACTGTCGGGCCGCGGAGCTGACCAGCTTGGCCGTGTCGTAGGAGCGCCGGTACTCGGTGAGGATATCCATGGAAGGCACCTGCTGGTGCTCGAGGAAGCGCAGATAACTGCCGATCTCCCGGGTCTGCACGCCAAGCGTGCCAACGCTGATCGCCGCATGCCCGGACAGCTGGGTGCCGTTCTTTACGCACCACTCCCCGAGCTGGCGTGCAAAGGCGTCGACAAACAGATGAGTGATGCAGTCGTGGTAGTGGTAGCGGGCAGCGGAGACCTCCTGCCCGGCCAGGTCGAAAAACAGTTCCGGCAGGCGTGCGACCAGGTCGTAGCCGTAGCGTTTTCTGAAGATCGCCGGCAACTTGTCGGTCCACGCGGTCGCCGTCGTGCCGTCGTCGCGAGCGACGCTTATCTTGCCGTGGGTCGGCTCGTCCGTGAAGAAGCCCCGCAGCCGCTTGCCGAAGTGCGCGCCCAGGCGCTTACGATAGGCATCATGCGTCAGTTCGATGAACTTCGCGAGCGCGTCGCGGTTCATCGTGTCGACGTAGGTCTGGCCGTTATAGTTCGTGCCCGGCGCATCGACCTCGACCACGAATACCAGGATGCGCTCGTCCTTTGCCAGCCGTTTCGGCCGCTTTCCCCTGGCGAGGCGCCGAACACCGGTGGCACTGGTGCCATCAATTTTCGCGGTGAATGCGGCGAGGACATCCTTGCCCCACGAAAGCCGCCGGGCGTCGGTGATCTCCAGCAGCACGAGTGAGCGCCGGCGGTAGTTCGGATTCCTTGTCACCAGCCCGCCGGCGTAACCGGACGGCCAGCGGTCCTCGTCGTACAGCCACACCTGCATGTCGAGTTTTTCCGCTTCCTCGAGGCAAGCCTCGATGCACGCCATCCAATCGTCGGAAAGATAGACGGTATCCAATCCGTTGCCGGTGAATTGCTGGATTCCGCCCATCCCCATGTCGCGCAGCAGGCGCATTTGCCGGCGCAGTTCATCGGGATCGAGCTTGCCGTTCCACAACCACAAGGGCATGCCGCGATACTGGTTGGGTGGGCTCTCGAATTCTTTGAGGAAGGACTTCTTCATGAAGATCAGCATAGTACCAAGAGCCATCGGGCGATGCAAGTTGGCGACAAAGGAAACTGCTGAAACTTGCGGAACGGGTGTCGCCCGGTATAATGAACGTGGAGAACAGGGGAGATGTCATGTCATCCAAAGCACAAGCCAGGACACCAGCCGAGCTGAGCCGGATCGCCGGTTGGCGAGGCGCCGCCCCGAAATCGGCGGATGCCTTCTCGTTCGTGGTTGTCGGCGACCGGTGCGGCGCCCACGTGGAAGGCGAGTGGGCCGCCGCGATCGAGCAGGTGAACCTCCTGAAACCGGCGTTCGTCATCTGCGTCGGCGACCTGATCGAAGGCTACACCGAGGACCAGGCCGAAATCAACCGGCAATGGGAGGAGTTCGAGACGCTTACGGCAAAGCTCGAGGCGCCGTTCTTCTACTGTTGCGGCAACCACGACGTCTCGAACGACGTGATGTTTGAGACCTACGTCGAGCGCCACGGCGTTGACGGCCGCAGCTACTACAGCTTTGACTACTGCGACTGTCACTTCGTCGTCCTGGATACCCTTACAGCGATGCGCAAACCCGATTCCCGAGACCAACAGCTCGAATGGCTGGCGGGCGACCTCGCCGCTGCAGAGGACGCAGCGCACCTGTTCGTGATCTACGAAATCCCGTTGCTGCAAACCGGTCGAATCTGGCCGCGATTGCGTCAGCTTCTGCCGCCGGAGAAGACCACCATCTTCAACGGCCACTGGCACGCGCTGTCCTTCTACCGGATGGATGACATCCCGGTCTACATACTGTCCGCCACCGGCGGCGATGTCTCGAGCGGCACGTACGAGATCGATGGCCAGATCCTTACCATGGACGCGGAAGCGGTGCGCCGCGCGGCCGAGGCCGGTGCAGTCGAAGCCGACCGCGCCTTCGGCGCCTTCCGCATGTTCGCTCACGTCGTGGTAGATGACGGAACCCCGACGATCGCCCTTGTGCCGCTGCACCAGGTCCTGCCCGCCGACTACACGGAAACCGTCATGAATGCCAGGACGGCGTACTCGAAACAGGTGCAGCCACTAAATCTTCCCGACCGGGGCTACCCGTGGCCGACGTTCTAGTGCGCTGTTAAAGATGTCTCATAAGAAAGGACCACATGTCACTCACATTACCTTCCGCGAAAGCTTTTCAAGTGGCGCAATCCAAGTTACCCAAATTGGCCACCCAGCTGAGCATCGTTCACTGCAGCGATCCGAACGGCAACCGTTACCACCATCAGGCCCAGATTACCTGGTACAAGGACCGGTTCTTCTGTATGTGGATCGAGAATCTCTGGCGCGAGGATCTGCCGGGACAAAAGGCTGGATACGCAACGTCAAAGGACGGTCTGTGCTGGGGTGCTCCCGGCATCCTGGCACCGATGGCAGAGCGCGGTTACGAAATGAACACGCGCGAGTCGAGCGGACTCTGGAACCGCGGCGACGACCTGTTTGCGCTCTGCGGCCAATACCGCCAGGAACCGGGCTCAGTGCTGGACTACCTCGAGTGCAAGTCCGACATTTACGCCTGGGACGGAACGGAATGGCAACACAGCGGCGTCCAGATCGACGATTACCTCGGCTTCGAGCCGCCGCGCTTGCTGAGTACCGGTGAATACGTCCTCACCGGTCACGATCAGCAGGCCCGGATCGTCATGCTGTTCGGCGGTCAGGGTTCGCTGAGCGAGTGGCGGCGCGTCGAGATTCCACCCCCGGAAGACAAGCATTTCCTGCTCGAACCGAACTGCTGGGAAGACACCGACGGTACCATCCACGTCCTGCTGCGCGACGATAACAGTTCGCACCGCCTCTATTACACCGCCAGTACCGACGGCGGCCAAACGTTCCCCGCACCGGTGAAGACCGATATTCCCGACGCCAGATCACGGATCAGCACCGGCGTCCTCAGCGACGGCAGACTGTTTCTGTGCGGCAACTCCGGGCTCATTGCGGACGGCACCGGCAAGCCGGTTGAAGGCATCGGATTCGCCAAGCGAATTCCGTTGACCCTGGCACTTGGAACTGTCGACGGTACGATCGAGAAGGTCTATTCCGTCAGGGCCGACGAGACCATCGGGCGCTGGGCTGCCTCGGTCCCGAGCAACGGCCAGGGGGGCTGCTGGGGATATCAATACCCCAACGTATGCGAGCACGACGGCTTCCTGTACATTGCGTATTCGGTGAACAAAGAAGACATCGCAGTTTCCAGAGTCGCACTGGCCGACGTCTAGCGGCCGCCGATCCGGCGGACGTTCTGTGTGAGCCGTCGTCCCGGCGGCGATCCGGCGATAACACATCTGCCGGCGGGATCCTCCGCTGGCGGACTACCAGACACGGAATACAGATCGCTCACTCCGCGTCCTTGACGCGAAAGGCCGTAATACGCTTTCCGGGCGTGAGAATGATCTTCGTCCCGTCCTTTTGCTCGGCGCGGTGAAACGCCTGCTCCCATTCGTGCAGCGGCAGGATCGCAGCGACCAGGGCTTCGACGTTGACCCGCTTCCGGGCCATCAACTCAAGGGCACCCTCGAACGAGCTCCAGGATTGCGCAAACGAGCCAATCACGTTCAACTCCCGCAAGGCCACAGGCGAATAATCCAGGGTAATCGGCTCGTCGAAAAGACCGAGCTGGACGATCGTCCCGGCTTTGCGCGTATTCTTGAAGGCCGCCTCCACGGAACCCGCCACGCCGGCGGCTTCGATGGTGACGTCGGCGCCCCCCGCCCCCATCGAGAGCGCCTCGAGCTGTTCGGTGAGGTCGACCTCATCGACCGTCACCGTCAGGTCGGCGCCGACGGCGCGGGCCACGTCGAGGCGGTCCTGGTCTATTGCGGTGCCGGCCACCACGACGGTGGCGCCATGGGCTTTGGCCAACATGGCCGCCAGCAAGCCCACAGGCCCCGGCCCGAGCACCAGCACCAGTTGGCCAGCGGTAATCTGCGTCCGTTCGGTCAAGGCGTGGACACACACCGCCAGGGGCTCGGTCATGGCGCCCGACACAAAATCAACGTCGTGCGGCAAGCGATGGATGGCGCCCTGCCGCACCACCACAGATTCTGCAAAACCGCCGTTTACATTGACCCCATAGGAAAGCCGTTCGGAACAGAGGTTCATCTGGCCCCGGTCACAAAAGAGGCAGCCGCCGCAATAGGCCGCCATCGGTTCGGACATGACGCGATCGCCGATCTCGAAGCCGTCGACGCCGGCGCCGACGGCGCTCACTTTGCCGCTGAACTCATGTCCCATGGTCACCGGCGGCGAAGACGCGTACGTACCCTGAGCAATATGAAGGTCCGTCCCGCAAACGCCGGCCGCCTGGACCGCGATCTTGACCTCGCCCGGTCCGGGCTCGGGATCAGGCACATCGACCAACTCGATATGCCCAGGGCCCGGCGCCAGCTTGCGTAGACCTCTCATGTCGACCTCACTCGGCATCGAGCCATATTTCGTCGTAACCCACCGCCCCCGAAGCACGCCGAAGCCCCAAGAAGAAGGCGACCCGCCGGGCGCTTTCCGGCGCCACCGCCTCGCCGCTGAGACGCGTCCAGCCGAACGTGCCCAGGCACAGTTTCGCGGCGTGCGCCTTGCCGGCATCGTCAACGCCCAGGAGATAGGAGCGCACGGGCTGCTGCCCCGTGTCGTTCGTCCACAGGGCAAACACCACCGGCCCGCCTTTCTCATCGAACGGTTTCAGGTCCTGCGCCCGGAGTTGCAGGTTGATGCGGTATCGGGTGCCGGGCGTAGTCGGCAGCGAGGGTGTCCACCAGCCTTCACCGGTCTCGTGGGTAATCGCCGGCGTGCCGCCCGTCACCTTGAGCCCCCAATGACCGCGGGGCCGCGACGTAGTGCGCAGTTCCTTCCGCCATTCCTGCGTCCACGGCCGGTCGCAGCTCATCACCGCCGCCCCGCGGGTGAACGTTCCGGTCGTCGTCATCAGGCCGCCCGGCCAAACCGGAAATCCCTTCCACCCGGGATAGAGCCCGCCGGCCAGCAGGCCGTCGCCCCGGCCGGGCCGCCAGAAGTACGGCCGATAGCTCACGCCGATCTGTCCGCTGATCGCCTGTCGCAGCAGCATCGGGTTGGCGAGCATGGGCAGGAGCTCCTGTGGATCCTCGGCGTACGGCACCCGAATCCTGATCATGCCCAGCTCGTCATCGGTGGGTTGCCGGACCTCGCCGTGGCGTTCGTTGCCGGTTGCCTCACGGACACTCGCGATATCAGTGAGCCGGCCACCGTCAACCCCATGCGTTATGATGCTGTGCTCCGGCCAGAAGACGTTGTAGTCATGGCTGCCCGCCTGTTTCCCGGCCATCGGCGCGTCGAAAACGACCGCGAAATGGTCGCTGTTGAGCAACCAGTTCCGCGTCGCCCGCGAATCGCTCATGATGCCTGTATTCCACGCGGTTATCGCACGATTCGTGCGGTTGATGTAATTACCGTGGATCAGGCACCAGTTGTTGGCTCTCAGGCCAACGCCGACATGGAGATCCTGCAGGGCGTTGAACCCGATGAAATTGAAGTTCTGCGTGAGCTCGACATAGATGCCGGTCTGCTCGTGCGCAACCGTGTTGCCGTAGATGGCGTTGAACTCGCTGGAGATATCGCACCACACGCCGGTCGCCGCGATGCCGGATTCCTTCTTGGCATCGACGAGGACGTTGTTGCGAATGGTTGAAAAATTGCCGGCGTTGGATTTGAGCACGCCGAACCACTGGTTGGGAAGGATGGCCGGATGCAGGCCGCAGCGGTTGATCAGGTTGTCCTCGATCACAAAGCCGTGACCGGTCCAGTAAATGCCCTGGAACTGACTGTCGACAATGGTATTGCGCCGGATGATGTTGCCGGCACCGCCCAGGTGGATACCGGCGGACCTGCCGGTGCGCAGCGAGCCGCCGGGCTCGGTGATCAGGCAGTCTTCGATGATGCAGTGGAAGGACCCCGAACAATGCAGGCCCAGCCGCGAGCGGTGCAGCCGCAACCCCTTGATGCGGATGTACTGCCGGCCATCAAACCAGATGTCGTGTTCCGAGATCTCGACCGTTCGCCCGACGGCGGGGTTGCCGCCGCCGGCGTTGACAATCATTAGTTGCTTCTTCGTGTCAACCGTCCAGCAGTTGGGGGTCTCGTCGGTCACCTCGTAAAAGACGTGCTCACGGCGCACGGCCCGGCCCTTGGTGTCGGGGCTGACCGCCTCGCCCGTCGCCTCATCGACGCCGATGATCCTGACCGCCTCCGGCAGGCGCTTGCCATTGACGAAAACCTGGGTGGGATACCTGTCGGGTTCGGGGTAGCGTACCGAAGGGTGGGGATAGGACACGGCGAAGACGTCTTTCTGACCTGCCACCGGCTGCCATTCATCAGCCGCCACGGGCCGGGTGCCGACCAGCACTACGGGGTCGTCGCCCCAGGCGAGAAAACTGATGAACTTTGCCTTGCTGTGCTTGAATTCCCCGTCATTTTTGATCCACACCGTCTCGCGATACTCGCCGCCTTTGATCCACGCGGTGTCGCCGGCCACGACCGTTTCCGCCGCCTTCTGAATCGTCTTCCACGGCGCCTGTTCCGTTCCCGGATTGCCGTCCGCGGCCTGCGGATGCTTCTGATCCACGAAGTATTCTGCGGCCGTGGCCCCGAAAGCCACGGCCAGCAGGCAGATTAACCTGGCACCTAGGTGTGTTTGCCGCACAACGCAGTCCCCCATGCTTCTTGCCTCTGTGTCATAGTCAGGCGGGCTTCTGCCCGGTCCCGGGCGTTTTCTCGGCCACGAAGCCGATTTCGGTCTCAATGCAGCTCACATCGAAGACGGAATCGTACTCATGTCCGGTCTTTTCAAAATGTGACAGATCGACGTCACGTCCCCACCAGTTTCCAAGAATCTCGGCAACGGGCGCCGCAACCCAGGCCTTGGGGCCGGCGGCATTCATGGTGCGTACGCCGGGCTTGTACGGTGCTTCCGCAGCCATCGTGAAGGCGCCGACGGCATCACTGCATGCCATGATCGTGATCATGCCCAAGCCCCATTCCGGCAGGGGCCCCGGTTCCATCGGGGCACGTATACGCTCATCCGGGCATACGGACGACAAACGCAGGTTGACCACATCAATCCCGGGGTTCTGCCGGTGGTAGTATTTCGTGACTTCCTCCATCATGTACTTGGAGAACCCGTACCCATCACGGTCGAGGCAGGGATGGTCGTCCGGGATAGGAAGCCGGTCCGGCCTGAACGATGTATTTTGGAGGCCCACGGCCGCGATAGAGCTGGCCATCACGAACTTTTGACAGCCGCGATCCATCAGGTACCGCATCAGGCAGCGTGTACCCTCGACATTGACCAGCATGCCATCACGCTCCAGGCAGCCGCCCGTAACGGCGCCAAGGTGGATGACGACGTCGATCGGATTGTCGTCGAGGCGGCGCAGATCATCGACCGAGCCGAAATCACCTCGAATCCAAGGGGAATCCAGGCCGGGGTCACTGCGGCTCATGCCGACCACGTCGTGCCGGGCAGACATGGCGCCTGCCAGCGCACGCCCAATGAATCCGCTGGCACCGGTAATCAACACCGCGCTCATAAACCCCTTCCCGACGACCTGGAGCCGATGGCTTCAGGTCTGCCAATTAATGACAACACCGACAATATCCTTGTCCTGTCCTTCATTGATGCCCTGATACATCGCCGGCGCTTCCATGAAGCCGATGCGATGGCTTATGCACTGTTCCCATTTCAACGCCCCCATCGCCATGTTCTTCACGACGGCTCGTCGACAGGGCTGCAGGCCGTCATCGCACGGGAAAAACATCTTCAGACGGTGCGCGTGCGGAGGAAGAAAGTGCATGGATACCGGCTCACTGCCGTAGTTCCCCTGCCAAACAAAGCTGCCGTGCTCACGGCACAGCGCGATTGCCGGATCGATGCACTGGGGAATCCCGGTGCATTCGAAGACAACATCGGCGCCCTCGGGGGCGATGCGCTTCACTTTTTCGGCGACATCGCCGGATCGCCCGTCGATCACATGGTCGGCGCCCTGGTCTTTGGCGACCGCCAGCTGCCTGTCGTTGATGTCGACCGCGACCACGACACAGCCGCGGTGTGCGCAAGCGGCGACAACCCCCAGCCCGATCAGGCCGACGCCGTGGACAACCACGGTCTGTCCCATTCGGGGGTTCGCCATGTCGACGCCGTACAACCCGACCGCCGGCATCACGAACATGCAGGCAACGTCGTTCGCCGCGCCGGGGATCATGTGATCAACGTCCTTCCTCGTTTTGGCCCGGGTCACAATGTGGCTGCAATGGGCGCCGCAAACGCAACTGACCGGGGCGCCGTCGGGCAGCGCCATGGTGTCGTTGCGCCGGAAGTAGACCTCGTCACCCACCTTGAAGTGATCGATTTCGGTGCCAACCGCTTCGACGACACCTGTGCCCATGTAGCCGGTGCACAGGGGATAAGGGCCCCACGACAGTTTGTTCTGGATCAAGGCGAATTCCGTTCCAAAGCTCACCCCGGTATAGAGGGTCCGGATCACAATCTGATCGGGTGCATGGTCCTGCAGAACCACCTCCTCGATCGAGAAACCCTGTTTCGCGTTACAGATGAGCGCGCTTGCATTCATGGTCAAAAGGACGCCCGTGGGGAGCGCTCCGGTTGTTGTACCTCGTTACAGCATAACGCGATGCCCGCGCGCCGTCAAGGCAGGCAGAAAGCATGACGTTTTGCCGTGTCGACGGCGATCACATACGTTTCGTGCAGCGGGGGCAAGCCGCGGGAGCGAGCCCTCCGGGGATCAAGCCTGACGCCTGAACAGTCACTCATAAGTGATGTAATCGCAGTCGGCGCCTGGGTCTCCAAAATCAGGAATCTTCAGCAGTTCCCCTTCCCTTTTCGCCGATTCATGGGCAATGATTCCCGGAACCGTGTAGCGGGCGGCAGCCCAAACATGGTTTGGTGCGAGTTTGTTTTGTACGACGGAACGGACGAAATCATCCACCAGGAATTGATGGGAACCGTAATGGCCATTGGGCTGGTCCGTGAATTCCCGGGGCAGCCTTCCTATGGGATGGATGTCAGAAAACCCTGAGAAGAAGTCATCCTGTTCCCCGCCCACCAGCTCCGGCTTCGCTTCACTGTTCAGCTTCCTGCACCGGAGCAGGTCATTCAACTCCAGTTTACTCCTGTCCAGTTCCGTCCAGAACAGGGCGTTCCCCTGCTGTTCAAAACAGCCTTCCGTCCCATAGATGCTGGTGCGCACACAGTTTCCGACGCCGTGGCCAATTCTCCGGAATTCGTTCACCCGGCACATGCCGCCGTCCGAGGTTCGAAAGAGGGCGGTCTGGTTACTGAATGGATTATCCCACAGGTTCTTATCCCGGCCGAAGACATTGTCCTCATTGCTGTCCGTGTAGCCCAGGCATGACACCTGGGTGAGGGAAGCTCCGGTCACCGAGATTATCATGCTGGTGGAATGAGTGGGATAGTACATGGGCGGAATGCCCGCAACCGTCCGCCATTCTTCACCGCCACTGTGCTGATAAGCTTCATAGAACCCGTGGGACATGTCGTGAAGATACTCGCCCTCGCCGTATACAAACGCACCAAATTCGCCTTTGCTGAATCTCTCACGGCAATACAAGGCGGCCGGATAGTAGAAACTTGTTTCACCCATCATGTACATGAGGCCCGTCGCCGCCACGGTACTCACCAGCTCTTCGACCTCCTCTACTGTGATTGCGGCCGGCACCGCTGAATACACGTGCTTGCCCTGGTTCAAGGCGGCCACGGCCTGGGGCCCGTGCAGGTGCCTCTGCGTGATGATGGCGACAGCGTCCACGTCGCTGCTGCAGAGGGCCTCGTGGGACTCGTAGGTATCCTCGATCTGGAACATGGCTGCCACCTCATGCCGGCGTTCGGGAAGGACCTCTGCCAAGGCGACCGACGTCACATTGGGATGTGCCTTGAACAGCGGGATGAAAGACTGGGCAAAGCCGCCCGCGCCCGTGATACCAATCTTGATCTTCTTCATTAGACCGTCCTGTCAGTTTGTGCTGGGCAACCCAACAAGTTGATAATTCCGTCCCACCGCCGTTTCAAACTCAATGACCATCGGTTCAAGCAAGGCAACTTCAACCGCCGCACCATCCTGCTCGACCGTCAGCGGCAGGCTGGTTCGCAGGCGGCATGGTCGGCCCAATGATGAGCGAAACTCGGCATGAACGAGTGAGCCGCCTTCCCAGGCAATGTCGATTTCAAAGCCGCCGCGGGCGCGTAAACCCGTTACTTGACCGTCAGCCCAGGCAGTGGGCAGCGCCGGCAGGAGATGAATTTCGCCCGCGTGGCTTTGCAGCAGCATCTCGGCGATGCCGGCGGTCATGCCAAAGTTGCCGTCGATTTGAAAAGGGGGGTGTGCACCAAACAGGTTGGCGTAGACGCCGCCCTGGTCAAAGCTGGTGGCGCGATGCTCAACCAGGTTGATCGAGTTGCAAATCATCCGATAGGCGTGATCGCCATCCTCGAAACGGGCCCAGAAGTTGACCTTCCAAGCCATCGACCAGCCGGTGCCGCCGTCACCGCGCAGCTCGAGGGAACGTTTCGCCGCGGCCCACAAGTCCGGCGTGCCGCGCGGGGTGATTTGACGCCCCGGATGCAGGCCGAACAGATGGGACACATGCCGATGCTTGTCTTCAGCATCGTCCCAATCGCGCCACCATTCCTGAAGCTGGCCGTGTTGCCCCACCGTCGGCGGAAACAGCCGTTGACGGGCGGTTTCCAGGTCAGCTCGAAATGTGGCGTCGACATCCAAAATGGCCGCTGCCTCGATGCAGTTGGTGAACAAGTCCCAGATCAGGGCCATATCCATTGTCGAGGCGGCGCTGACCCCCGCTGATTGTCCATCCGGCGTGGTGAATTCGTTCTCCGGCGACGTCGCCGGCACAGTGACCAGGTGGCCATCGTGCTCGACGAGCCAGTCCAGGCAGAATTCGGCGGCTCCTTTCATCACCGGATATGCGGTCTTGCCTAGAAATTCGAGATTGCCGCCGAAGGCATAATGTTCCCATAAATGCTGGCTGAGCCAAGGCCCTGCCATCGGCCACATGGCCCAGACAGGCTTGCCATCGCCATAATTGCCGACCTGGCCGGATTGCCGCCAGAGGTCCGAATTGTGATGTGCCACCCACCCCCGGCACCCATAATTCGTCTGCGCCGTCCGGCGTCCCGTAACGCTCAGCTCCTTGATGAAGTCGAGCAGCGGCTGGTGACATTCGGCGACGTTCGTCGTTTCCGCCGGCCAATAGTTCATTTCCGCATTGATATTGAGGGTATAATTGCTGTTCCATGGCGGCCTGACCTGATCGTTCCAAATCCCCTGCAGATTGGCTGGCTGTGTTCCCGCCCGCGAGCTGGCGATCAGGAGATAACGGCCATATTGGAACATGAGGGTGATCAACTGAAGGTCACTGTCGGGCTTGAAATTGATGATGCGTTCATTCACCGGCTGCTTGACGGCGTCAGTTGTGCCCAGCCTCAGTGCAACGCGGTCGAACTGGGCCTGGTAGTCGGCCAGATGGGCTTGTCGAAGCGTCTCGTGGGATTCCCGCGTCGCGGTTTCCAGCTGCCGGGCCGCCTGGCGGACAGGATCTTTTTCCGCCGGCCCCGGCAATTTGTCGTAGCCATCGAAACTTGAAGCTGCGGCAAGATAGAGCGTAACCGCATCTGCCCCGGAAACGACCAGTGCTTCATCTTCAAGCGCAACCTGCCCGCCTTCGGCAACGGCTTGCAGCTGACAGGCAAACCGCATGCCGTTTTCAGCGTCATAGGTGATTGGATTGTCTGTCCGGTAAAAGATTGGATCGATGTGGCTGGGGACTTTTCCTGTCAGGCTCAACCCGGCGGGGGCGCCGCCCTGGGTCTCATGGGGATGCGGGCTGGAGAATCGAGCGCGCAATCCCAGTCGCCCGGGCTGGTCGCAGGTCAGCCGCATGACAATGACTTGATCAGGATGGCTGGCGAAGACCACGCGCGTGAAGGTGACGCCATCGACCTGGTAGCGCACCGTGGCCGTCGCCTGCGTCAAATCCAAATCGCGATAGTACCCGACCGGCGGCCCGGCATGCTCGAATGATATGTGCAGATCACCCAAGGGTTGATAGGCTTGGGTGAAGGGGCCCTGCATATGCTTGCTCAAGGCGGTGGCCTTTTCGTAGTCCCCCGCAAAAATCGCCCGCCGCAGTTCGGGCAACATGTCCTTCGCGCCGGGCGTGTTCCAGTCCTTGGGCGCGCCGGACCAAAGCGTATCTTCATTCAGTTGCAGGTGCTCCTCGGCAACGCCGCCGAAAATCATCGCCCCGAGGCGGCCATTCCCCACGGGCAGTGCCTGAACCCAGGCTTCTGCCGGTTGGTCATACCATAGTTTCAGCGGGTTGTTGCTGGTGTCAGCCACGGCTTATTCCTTTGAATTTCAACGCCGTTCAACTCTGCTCCACACACTACTGCGCGCGGTCGACCGGCTCGAAACCGACAACTGCCTTGGCATGGTCGAGATCCATCCAGCGCCACGGGTTGGCCGACAGCCCGTAGAAGATGTCGAAGCGCACGTCGGCAGGCGCCTCGATACAGCACTCGATCATGCGGGCGATGTCCCCGTAACTGCACCACCAGGACCTTTGGCACGCTGCGTTTTCATCCGTCTTGTTGATCGCGCCGACCCGCACGCAGATGACTGACATGCCGTGCGCTTCCGCATAGGCGCGGGACAGCGTTTCGACCCACACCTTGCTGGCGCCGTACAGGCAATCCGGCCGCACTTCCGAAAGATGCGTGACCTGCGGAATCGCCGCTGGCAGGTCCTCCTCCGCAGCTTCCTCGACCGCGCGGGTCTCCGGGTCACGCCGGCAGCCCCAGTTCACCATGATACTGCTGGCATTGACGACCCGCTCGACGCCGGCCTTGCGACTCGCCTCCAGCACCGTGTAGCTGCCGATAATGTTGGACGACAGGACGGCCTCCCAGTCGGCCTCCGGGTCCGCATTGGCAGCCATGTGGACAACCAGGTCCTTGCCGTCGACGGCCCCCTGAACGGCATCGAAATCGGCCACATCCCCGAGATAAAAGCGGTCATCAGGCAAGGTGCGCCCGGGCGAACCCGGGTCGGATGCCGCCCGTTTCCAGTCGAGACCGTATACCGCGTAGCGCTCCGGAAACTGCGACAGGTGCTCATACAGTATCCCGCCGACCAGCCCGGACGTCCCGGTAATCAAAACCTTCTTCGCAGACATGTATCATCTCCTCGTGAAGTTTTCCAGCGGTACCATGTTGCGGTCTCGCCTACGGGGATTCGCAACTGCCCGGCAACCGGGAAGTAACGTGAACGGATACCTGATCCGATGGCGCCGTGTTCATGTTCATGGCGGCAGCGATGGAACAACCAGCGGCGGGAAGATACCCGCTCGGCTGGCGGTTGGCTAACCGAAGGCAATCAAACCCGGGGAAAGAAGCGCACTTTACCTGTGGCCCCGGTGCTGAACCGCCGAAGAGACAGGGCAATCCCCCGGTGACGCTCGCGGCAGATCCCCTGGCTGCCGCCGCCGCTCCACCGCCGATCGAGGCCGGCAGGGACCTTCAAGAAACGGTCACTCGATCTCCATACATGAATTACCGGCGCCCTTTCTTCCCGGGCGGGACACCAATGTTGTACTCCCAGACCTTCCTGCCGGTCTCCGGCTCGAGCGCCGGTAATAACGGCTCGCAGCCCCGCATGCGGGATTTATGAATTATTCAGGTTCGCCCTACTCCGTCAAGTTAGGGTAAGGCGTCGCCGGTTTGCCGTCGAAGGCCCACCACCCATAGGTAACCCAGTTGTCGGAGCTGGGCGCGCTGCTTTCGCTAAAGTATACAAACCCGTCGTCCCGGTACGCCTCGACATGACCGTCGAGGTAGATAACGTGGTATCTGCCGGTTCTTAGTCCGAGGTACCGGTTCTGGATCTCCAGATGAGGGCCCTTTGCCATCTCTTTGCGCAAAGTATTGTGTATGCAATAGTTATCGAAACCTTCTTCTGGTTCCATTTCCTTATAAACAAAGTCTACACATGGCTTCTTCATCTCAAAAGGTTCGAGAAAGGTGAAACCCACGTCCTTTTTCTCGTTCAGCAAGGCGAGGCAAGGAATCGCAATACTTGTGGATCTGCCCTCGCAACGGCCCGGGTAAGAAAAGTAGAATGCATCCACAGCACCGACAGGAAATGGCGTCCCGTGTGTCGGCGCCCATACCTGCCAGGTGTATCCCCAGACAGGATGGCAGAAACAGATACGCATCGAACGGTCTTTTCCGGACTCCTTATGCAGGATCACGTCCCAGCGCAGGTGGTCATCGTCCAGGGAAAATATTGTTTCGGTTGTGAAGTCTGCTCCTGAATATCGCTTCACGATACTTAAGGCATTGTCTTTGACGCCCGCCTTCACTATCTTCATTTTCGTATCAGCATCGGAATACCACTGGTTCTTCAGTTCATCAAAAATTTTCACATAGGCAATTTGCCGGCTGACGGCTGGCTCAGCTTCCTGGTCGAATAGATTAAGTTTTTTCTTCTTTATGACAAACGAGGTTATAAGACCATTTCTCGAGATCTTGTGCTGAACCTGTCTGTTCTCAAAAATCCAAAAATTTCCGGTTTTCTTGAGATTCATCCAGTGCTCCTTCGGTTAGAAGATGTCAAACATGTGGGCATCAGCCATGTGGCGTTCTTCATCCTCACATCTCTTCCTGCACAGTTGGCAGCGCTGCCCCAGCCTTCATTGGCGTCTCAGCCATCTTCTCCGACTCCTGTTTCACGGTAGTATATGATACGATAAGGTGTCAATGTGTCAATCACCATCCTATGAGGTCTGCACCATGGGCAATACCAGTTCATCAAATCCGGTTCATCCACAGGGCAGCGCTGGCGACGGTGTCGCCTGCCTGGACTACGCGCACTCATACATGTGGCCGTACTGCAGGTCGCGCGATGCCGTCCGCGTCGCCATCGAGAGCCGCATCATCTTGTACGACGACGCGGCCGGCACACCAACCGAGTACTTCCTCGGGGCGTCATGCAAAAGTGAAGACACCTACGGCGTGTACAAGGACTATGGCGAAAACGGTTTCAAGCCCGGGGCAAATACACTGTTCACCGATCCGAACTATGACTTCACCTGGATTATCGAGGGCAACAGCGCGGTGATCTTCCGACGGGGACTCGACCCGAAGAAATACCGTGATGAGCGGGCCGAATACCGTGATGTGCGGGCCGACACCTCGGCAGACTGGGGGCAACCGCGCTTCCAGCTCAAGTTCGCAGAGGCGGCGTACCCCATACCCACGGATCAGTTCGAACCGGCGGCACAGGCCACCGACGCGGGCCACGCCCTGGTCGGGCAGACGGAGATCGCAGATGCCGGCACGGGCCGGCGGGCGATGATCGAATACCCCGTAAAGACAATGAACCTGAGCCGGGACGGTTTTCCCGACAGCGTGTGGCAGATCGACACGGGCCCGGTTGGCGTGCCCGACTTGTCGAGGGATTATGACCCGCCCATCAGCGCCTTCTCGCTCGGCTTCATCGCCATCATCAGCCGGCTCCCGGGTGCTGCCGACTTCGTGATCGAACAGCCCACCTCGCTGCCGCCGCCCAACGAGGGGGTGCAAGTGCTGCACTACTCCGGGCCGTTCTCGCGCCGAGCCACCAACCGGCTGGCTGGCATTCCGCCGCCGGAACAGCGGTAGTTTCCACCGGCGAGTGCGGCCGCCTGCACAGCCCGCATCAGGCATCTGCTCTGTACATCTGATACAACACCCCTATGTTCTTGATTCGGTCTCCGCAACGCAATAAATGGAAACGCAAAATGACCCAATGGCAGTCACAACAAGTTACCCTCGCCGAGGACGACAATCTGACAGTCGTACCACGTGAGAATTGTCAAATCGTCACCGAGACCAGCGAGCAATCCGTGACGCTTCCGTACCTGGTCTATATACCGGAGTCACAAAAACTGCTTTTGCTGGTTACCTGCGGTTTTCCGCATCAGGTAAACTTGATGACCAGCGATGATCTCGGCATAACCTGGAGCGACCCCAGGCCGATACTTCCCGATGACCCGGAGAAGCGCAGTTGGCTCGGGCTCGGGATCACCTGGCTCGGTGCCGGACGCCTGGCGCTGGCTGCCAGCGCCTCTCCGCCCAGCGGAGACATGCGATTTCGTTCGTATAGCGACGATTGCGGCCAGACCTGGAGCGATCCGGTGCCAATCCAACGTACCAGTGACGGTATCGAGTGGCATCAGTGGGATCCGTGGCTGGTGGACAGCGACCCGGAAACCGGTGAAGCCTCGCGCATCGCGGAAACCGGGTACATCTCCCTGCCGGAGAACGAACCGTGTCCGCGCGGCGGTTACAGCCAGGCAATGATCCGCTTCAGCGAAGACCTCGGCCGCACCTGGCAGGATGAAATCCGGCCACCGCAGTGGCACAAAGCCGATGAGGTGGCTCTTTGCCGGGCCGGCAACGGCACGATTGTCGCAGCGTGCAGGATTAACCAGCCGAAACCGTATTGGTATGACATCGATCACTACGAAGGGTTCGGCTTCTCGCTGTCGAAGGATGACGGCCTGACCTGGTCGGACGTACAGGTCTTTTATGAGTGGGGCCGCCACCATCCAAGCATGGTGCGGATGCCGAACGATGACATCGTCATGACATATGTCGTGAGAAAGGGATATCCCGACACCGCCGACGGCTACCCGCAGTTCGGTATCGAGGCGATCGTCAGCCATGACCACGGCGAGACATGGGACATGGCGCACCGGTACATGCTGTCACAGTGGAAAGGCAACGCCAAGGGGGAAGCCCCGGAACTCGAGGCGGATTTCAGGGCCAAGTGGCCCCGATGGTTCGCAAGTTGCCAGGCGACATCGACGCAACTGCTGCCGGACGGAACACTGCTGACGGTCTTCGGTACCGGTTACCGCAGCGCCCCGACAGAGCACGGGCACTGTTCGCCCCGGGATGTCGGACTGGTGAGGTGGATGATAAATGAGTGAGCCGCCGGCAAAGGCGCCAGGCACGCCACTCGTTCTCGCAGAAGCAGGGCAAACCAAGTATACGATCGTGATCCCGGCAACGGCGTGCGCCGCCGAGGAATACGCCGCCGAAGAACTGGCGCATTTCCTCGAAGAAATGACCGGTGCGACGTTTCCCGTGCAGCGCGATGATGTGCCGGCCGCGTCATGCGAAATCACGATTGGCGGCACCACCCGCCAGCGCCTCGATAAACTGCCGGCCGACCTGACGCCGCAGGCATGGGAAGGATTCGCAATCGTGCGTGACGCAAAGCTGATGACCATCAGCGAGTGCTATGGCGAACCGTATGACCAGGTCGAAAAAATGCTGTACCCGCGGATCGAGTTCTTCCTGAAACACGGGAAGATGAGTTGAATAAGAGAACAATCCGGCAACCAAATCCGCATGAATTGTACATTGGCACGCAGTAGGCTACCGATGAGCTGTACAGTCCCGGTTACCAGGCAACCGCATTCGCAGGAGAAAACGCAACCATGATCGAGCATATCGATATCACCAACTTGTCCCACTACGACATCGGGTTCACCGACCATCCGTTGGTGTGCCGACGGATGGCGAGCCGCATCATTGACCAGGCCCTCGACCTGGTCGACAGCAGCAACACGAAAGGATCACCCCCGCGCTTCTGCTGGACCTGTGAATCCAATAACGCTGTCCGGGAGTGGTGGCAGGAGGCAGCGCCCGGGCGCCGCGATCAGTTTCTCGACGCCGTGCGAGCCGGATGGATCGAGATCTGTGCCATGCCGTTCAATCACGGACCGACAATGGACGCACGGCAGTGGCGCTGCTGCGCCCGCTGGCTGCCGGAAGACCTGCAACAGGCCGTGCAGTCACGGACCGTCGTGCAGAGTGACGTCAACGGGTTTCCGCGCGCCGGGATGATGGCCACGATGGACGCCGGCGCGGAGTTCCTGTGGATGGGCATCAACCGGGATACGGGTGGTACACCGGTGCCGCAGCCCAGCGCCTTCTGGTGGGAAATGCCGGACGGACGGCGGGCCTTCGTATGGAACTCGACGCAGTATCAGAATGGCTATTTCCTGTTCGAGAGCGCCGAGTGGCGGCACTGCCCGGTGCCGGCGGCGGCGGACGGGCGCTACCGCCCACCGCGACGCGGCGAGATTCTCGACCCCTCCGAAGAGGGTCTGCAGCGGGCCCACGAAGTCTGCCACAAGCTGCTGGGGCAATTCCAGGACGAGGGCTATTCATATGAACGGCTGGCCCTGTCAACGAGCAATATGTGGCGGGTCGACAACGATCCGCCGCTCGAGCTGCTGATCGAGTTCGTCGAGGCCTGGAACGCCGCCGGTCTTTCGCCATCACTGGCGATCACTACGCCGACCCCGGCGCTGACCGCCCTGCGCCAGCACATCGGCGAAGCGGCACCGACATTGCAGGGCGAATGGATGAACTGGTGGGCCAACGGGGCCGCCGCCGCCCCCCACGAACTGTCCGCCTCGCGCCGGGCCAAGCGACTGTTGACGGCGCTGGAATCGCCGCTTTACGGGCCGGCAACCGGGCACGCCGGCGTGATCGACGAGTGTACGCGCGAGCTCTGCCAGTTCGACGAACACACCTTTGGATCCTGGAACAGCGCGGCCAAGCCCGACTGCATCGACAGCCGCGGGCAGTTCGCGGAAAAGGCGTCACTGGCTTATCGCCCGCTGGCGCTGGCCGAACTGGCGGTGGGCGATGCCAATCGCGCCACTGCCCCCGCAGAGGCGGGTATTCACATCATCAATCCATACCCCGCGCCGTTCAGCGGTTGGATCGACATCACCGAAGACTGCCTGCCCCGTGCCTATGATGGCGTCGTAAACACCGCCACCGGGGAGGAAACGGCATTCCAGAAAACACCCGACGTCGCGGCGTTCTTCATGGAGCCGACAGAGGCGTCACAATTCTCGCGGCTGGACAAGGGCAAGGTCTTCCCGGACAACATCGACGACAAATGTCTGCGGCTGTGGGTGGAAGATCTCGGTGCCAACGCGACCCGGTCATACCGGCTGATGGACGGCGTAAACAGCGCGGCATCATATCCCATGCCGGAAATCGAGACGGCTGAAGACAACTGGCCGACAGCAGTTCGCTGGGCCGACGGCGAGCTGTTCCGCGCACCCATTGGTGGTTTTCACGCCCTTGAAATGGTTGGGCTGGCGCCTCGTTGGCAGTACAAGAAGATCATCAGGCAACCGACCGCCGCCGAACGCCGGGAAGCACGAGATCAGAACGCGACCGTCAGCGAGGCGGTCCCGGAGGGTGGCGCGACGGTCAGCGATACCGGCCCCACGGTCATTTATGAACAGTACCTGGCGCACCCGCGATTGAGGTTCTACCGGCGGCGGCTGGAGGTTTACAAACAAACCCGCCGACTGCGGGTGCAGGTATTTCTCGACCGTATCTCGAAACCGGAATCAGCGGAGATCTTCTACGTCTCGTTCCCGCTGCAGGCCGAAGGTTACGAGGTTCAGATGCAAATGGGCGGTGTCCCGTTTCAACCGGAGCAGGACCGGTTTCCCAATACCTGCCGCGACTACTATCCCATTGACAATCAGGTGTGCTTCTCCAAGGGCGACTCCCGGCTCGTCCTGGATTGCCATGACAACGCGCTTGTCGAGCTGGGGGAGATGAACGACGGCTTGAAACGGGAGCAGATCCCCGACGATCTCTCCACGGTCTATGCCACGGTCTACAACAATGTCTGGTACTGCAACTGGCCGGGCGACGAGAACGGCGTGATGGAATTCGCTTTCGACCTGTACGGCAGCGAGACCGATACCACCGCGCATGCCCCCGAAGCCTACCCGGTGGTGTCGGTTGAACGAAAGTGACCGAGGCCCGGGGAAACGCAAGAAAGTTGCACCGCACCGCGTCAACCACGCCGCCACGACACGCCAGACCCGCCAGGGTATTTTTCGTGGTTAGCCGGTTTTGCTGGACGGAATGGGAATTCGCGGGTAAGGTTCCGATTGTCTGAAACGGAATCATTCGTGGCAGGGCTTCCTTTCCGCCAAACCTCAAACAGTGACGGAGAATTTCAATGACAGGCGGCACCATCGCACTTATTATCGTCGGCGTAGTTGTGGTTGGCTTGGTTTTGCTGGCAATTATCGTTGCCGGCATGTACAACAAGTTGATTACGCTGCGTAACCGC
>JASLZG010000319.1 GCA_030754995.1 Lentisphaeria bacterium | reverse complement strand
CCCCATACAGCGAGCTCGCTACCGACCCCCAGAGCCCGGCAGATGCCGCCAGTCCCACATCGCCCGGTCACCCGCAGTAGTGACGCAGGACAGTGATGCATTGCCCGTAGTACGATGGGCCGAAAAGATTAAGATGGTTGAGCAGGTGATAGAGTTTGTACAGCCCCTCGCGCTCAGCCGCGCCGGCAGCCGGCGAAAACTCCGCCTCGTACGCTTCGTAGAAGCCATCGCCAAAGCCACCGAACAGCTTCGTCATCCCCAGATCGGCTTCGCGATGACCGTAGTAAACCGCCGGATCGATGAGGCATGGGGCACCGTCGGCAGCGACCATGTAATTGCCGCTCCACAAGTCACCGTGCAGCAGCGCCGGAGGCTCCTCGCTGCCGGCGAGCAGCCCGTCGATCCGCGATTCCAATACGTTGAACAGGTCTATCAGCTCGCTCGTGGCGTGGCCGTTGGTCTCGACCAGCCGCAACTGATACAGCAGCCGGTACTCGAAATAAAATGCCGGCCAGCCGTCGGACAGCGGGCGAACCGGTGTGTTGACCTGGGGTGTGGCGCCGATGTAGTTGTCCTCGAAAAAACCGTACGACCCGGAGCTGCAACGATGCAAGCGCGCCAACTGCCGGCCGAACACCGCCATGAAATCACCCGCAGGCGCCCCGGTGTCGATGAGTTCCAGCACCAGCATCGCCCGCTCCGCATGGACTACCCCGGGAACTCGAATCACCCCGGGCCCGGCCAGCTCACGAAGGCTGTTCGCCTCGGTCACAAACATATCGTGGTCGCCGGCGGCCGTTTTGACAAACAACCTTTGACCGTCGGCGAACTCCGCAACAGATGCATCCGCGATACAACCGCCGCCAACAGGATTGAGTCGCTGCAAGGCGCTGCCGGCGACCGCCGCCAGCCGGCTTGCCAGTTTATCGTCCATTCCCGCCTCGCTGCACAATGGCTTGCAAAAAGGGTTGCTCAAATCACGATGCAGCACTGTATGCCGGAACCGGCTGCCGTGCCAACACGCAGTGCGCCGCCCAAAGGTTATTGCAGCAACTGCACGAAGCGATATATTTCATGAAACAAGCTGATGCCGTGCTGCCAAAAGCGCTGCGGCAGAATCGTTAACCCTGTTGGGAACTGTATGCAATCGCCACCACTGAATGACAGTGCCTGCCCACTGACACCTGAACAACAGGCGATGATCAACCACCTGGTCGGGACGCTTGATCCCGTCCAGTTGGCCTGGATCGCCGGCTACCTCTCGGCGATCAACGCCGTAGCGTTGCAGGGGGCGGGCCGGACGACAGCAGGGCCCGCAGCGGCAGGCGCCGCCGGCAATGGCGCCGCGGAACTGACTATCCTGTTCGGTTCGCAGACCGGCAACTGCGAAGGCGTCGCGAAAATGGCCACCGAACGAGCGGCGCAGCGCGGCATCAAGTCCAATCTCAAGAATATGGGCACCTACGAAAACGCCGAACTGAAGAAAGAAAAACTGATGATGCTGATCGTCAGTACCCATGGCGAAGGGGATCCCCCGGACGCCGCTGAGGATCTCTACAAGTTTGTCAACAGCAAGCGGGCACCCAAGCTCGGTGACCTGAAATACTCCGTGCTCGCCCTTGGCGACAGCAGCTATGAGCACTACTGCCAAACCGGCGTCGATTTCGACAAACGCTTCAAGGAACTTGGGGCCGAATCCATCCGCGACCGGGTCGACTGCGACGTCGACTATGACGACGACGCGGAAGCCTGGATCGACGAGGTGCTCGGCAAGGCCGCCGAGCTCGCGGATACGGGCGATGGCAATGCCGCGCCGACAGGCATGCCGGCGATGCCCTTCACATTCCCGGGCATGGCGCCGGCAGCATCGAAATACGATCGCAAGAACCCGTTCCCGGCAGCGATTCTGGAAAACATCAACATCAGCGGGCGTGGCTCCGGCAAGGAAAACCGCCACGTCGAAATGTCGCTGGAGGAGTCCGGACTGGTCTATGTGCCCGGCGATTCCCTTGGCGTCTTTCCCACCAACTGCCCCGAGCTCGTCGACGAGATCATCGCCGCCGCCAAGCTCAAGCCCGACGCCGTCGTGCAGTCCGCCAGCGGTGAGGAAACGCTCCGGGACGCCTTGCTCAAGACCTACGAGATAACGGTTCTGACGCCCAAGGTGATTGACGGCTATGCAAAGTTCGCAGGCAAGGCAATCCAAAGCCTGCTCGGCAACAAGAACAAGGCGAAGCAACGCAACTATATCGAAGGGCGCGAATTGATCGACCTGATCCTTGATTACCCGCCAAAGGTCGATGCCCAGGCCCTCACCACGGTGCTGCGCAAACTGCCGCATCGCCTGTATTCCATCGCCTCCTCGTACGACGCCCACCCGGAGGAGGTACACCTGCTGATCGCTACGGTGCGCTACGAGACACATGGCCGCCAACGCAAAGGCGTCGCCACGACATTCTATTCGGATCGCGTCACCGAGGACACACTGGTACCCACGTTTGTCCACGAGAATCCCAACTTCCGGCTGCCCGCCGACCCTGCCACGCCGATCATCATGATCGGGCCGGGAACCGGGGTGGCGCCATTCCGTGCCTTCGTCGAGCAGCGGAAAATTGATGGCGCAGCCGGCAAGAACTGGCTGTTCTTCGGCGACCGCCGATTCCGCACCGATTTCACCTACCAGACCGAATGGCAGCATTTCCGCAAAGACGGTATCCTGACGCGGATCGACCTGGCATTCTCCCGCGACCAGGCCGAGAAGATTTACGTCCAGCACCGCATGCTCGAAGCCGCCGGGGAGATCTATGCCTGGCTCCAGGACGGCGCCACAATCTATGTCTGCGGCGACGAAGTGCACATGGCGAAAGAGGTCCATGCCGCCCTGCTCGATATCGTTCGCAAGGAAGGCGGCATGAAAGCCGGCACCGCTGCCAGTTATGTCAAGAGCCTGCAGCGCGACAAGCGCTATCAACGCGATGTATATTGAGGCCCGGTCAGCGCTCCCACGACCACGACCACGGACTATGCCATGAGCAACACCACCAAAGAATCCGGACCGCCCAGCGAGGTGGAACTGATCAAAGATGCCAGCAACTACCTGCGCGGCACGATCGTCGAAGAGCTGGCCGACAAAATCACCTACGGCATGGCAGCCGCCGATTGCCAGCTTACCAAGTTTCACGGCACATACCTGCAGGACGACCGGGACCAGCGCAGCGAACGGCGCCGCCAGAAACTCGAACCTGCTTACATGTTCATGGTCCGCGTCGGCATCCCAGGGGGTGCCTGCACGACCGAGCAATGGCTCGCCTGCGACGAACTCGCCCATACCCGGGCCAACGGCACGCTCAAGCTGACGACCCGCCAGGCCTTCCAGTTTCACGGCGTGATCAAGCCCGACCTGGCGCCGCTCATGCGGGAAATCAACGAAGCGCTGATGACAACACTGTCCGCCTGCGGCGACGTCAATCGCAATGTCATGGCCGGTGCCCATCCCCATGATTCGCCGATCTACGACCTGGTGCTGGCCGACTGTCGGGCCGTCAGTGACCATCTCAAGCCCAAGACAAACGCCTATCAGGAAATCTGGCTCGGCACCGACAAGGTCATGGCCGCCACTACCGACGACCACGAACCGATTTACGGCAAGACCTATCTGCCGCGCAAGTTCAAGATCTGCTTTGCCATACCGCCGCACAACGACCCGGATATCTATACCCAGGACCTCGGTTTCGCGGCGATCGAGAAAAACGGTAAACTCAGCGGCTACAATGTCATCGTCGGCGGCGGCCTGGGCATGACCTATGGTATGCCCGAAACCTACCCGCGGCTGGGCAGTGTCATCGGCTTCTGCAAGCCCGGCCAACTGCTGGACGTGGCTGAGAACATCGTCAAAATCCAAAGAGACAACGGCAACCGCAGCAATCGCAAACGGGCCCGCTTCAAATACACCATCGACGACCACGGTGTCGACTGGATAGTCAGCGAGCTCAACAGCCGCATGGGTTCAAAGCTCGTCAAGGCAAAACCGTTCGAGTTCACCACCAACGGCGACCAGTACGGATGGGAAAAAGCGGTCAACGGCAACTGGTTCATGAGCTTGTACATCGAGGGCGGACGCGTACTCGATACCGACGGGTTCCCGATGATGACAGGCTTGCGCGAAATTGCCAAAGTGCATGACGGCGACTTCCGCCTCACCGGCAACCAGAACCTGATCATCGGCAACGTCGCCCCCGGCAGCAAACGCAAGATCGACTCGTTGCTCAAGAAGTACGGCCTGCTCGACGCCTTGAAGCATAGCGGCGCGCGCCTCAACAGCATCGCCTGTGTCGCCCTCGGCACCTGCGACCAGGCCTTTTCCGAGGCCGAACGTTACCTGCCGTCCCTGATAGCCCGGATGGACGAGATCATCAAGGCCGCCGGGCTCTGGGACGAGCCGATCGTCGTGCGCATGACCGGCTGTCCGAATGGCTGCGGCCGGCCGGCCGTCGCGGAGATCGGCTTCACCGGCAAGGCCGTCGGCAAGTACAACCTCTACCTGGGCGCCGGCTTCCATGGCGAGCGGCTCAACAAAATGTACAAGGAAAACATCGGCGAGGACGAGATCATCGAGACTCTCGAGCCGATGATCCACGCCTACGCCAAAAAACGGCAGAAAGGCGAGCGCTTCGGTGACTTCTGCGTCCGCACCGACATCATCAAGGCAACTCGGGAAGGCATGGACTTCCACGACTGAGGTAGGGCGTGTCAAAGTCCACAAAACAGCCGGAAAAATCAGCCCCGCGCCGTCGAAAGAAGCGCGCCATCAGCCGCACGAAGTTCCTCATCTTCATGTTGCTGCCAACGGTCGTGCCGCTGATTTTCGCCGAGATCGCCTGCCGTGTCTTCGACCTCGGCGAACCGCAACTGCACAGCACCGAACTGCCCGAGCAGCGGTACGGCATCATGCGGCACGACGCCGACCTTTTCTGGTCGCTGGCGCCAAACATCAAGATCGGTGTCAAGATCAAAGAACTGCCGAACACGATGGTGACGCAGACCAACAGCCTCGGACTCCGCTACCCGGAAATCCCCGCCAAGGAACCTGGCGAATATCGCATCCTCTCCCTGGGCGAGAGTACCACCTTCGGCGCCTATATCAGCAATCATGAGACCTATTCCGCCCGTCTCGAGCAAGCTCTCGACAAGGCCGATCAGTCGCGACGCATCCGTGTCATCAACGCCGGCGTCTCCGCCTGGTCATCGTTCCAGAGCCTGATGTATCTGAAACTGCGTGGCCTCGACCTGCAGCCGGACATGGTCCTGTTCTATCACGAATTCAACGACTACCTGCCGTCCTCGCTGCGTTCATCGGACAATACCGAAATCGGCCTGGCCCGGACCGATCGCGAACTATGGGAATCGAGCCGTGGCTTCC
>JASLZG010000318.1 GCA_030754995.1 Lentisphaeria bacterium | reverse complement strand
ATGCGTACCGCCAGCGGCGCCAAGGCCTCGCTCGAGGCATTGGCGCGACTGTCTCCCGGCCAGGCCCGCCGCCGCCGCGCCGTCGGCAGGGAAGAGGAGGTCGAGGCTGGTGACCTGCAGGTGGGTGATACGGTGATTGTCCGGCCCGGCGAGAACATCCTGGCCGACGGCAAGATCGCCACGGGGCGCAGCTCGGTTGACGAGGCCAATATCACCGGCGAATCCCTGCCGGTGGACAAGGCGGCAGACGACCAGGTTTTTGCCGGCACCCTGAATCTCACGGGTGCTTTCGACATGACCGTTGAGCGGGCCGGCGAGGACACGACGATCGGCCGGGTGCGTGAGCTCATCCTCAAGGCGGAGGCCAGTCGGCTGCCGTTCGTGCGGTTGATCGACGAATACTTCAAGTACTACACACCGCTGGTGCTGGTGATTGCCGCGACGGTCCTTTTCTTTACACGCACCGAGCCGGACAGCATCGAACGGGTGGTGGCGTTGCTGGTTGTCTGTTGTCCGATCACCATCATTTTGGCAACCCCCGCCGCCATCGTTGCGGCGCTGGCCGCCGCCGCCCGCCTCGGGGTGTACATCAAGGACGTCAACGACATCGAGTCGATGGCGCGCACCGACGCCTTCGTTTTCGACAAGACCGGCACGTTGACGACAGGCGTCCTCGAGGTCGCGCGCCTGGCGCCGATGACCGGCGTCGAATCCACCGAGTTGCTGCGTGCCGCGGCCATTGCCGAGCACGGCAGCAACCATCCGGTCGCCTTGGCCATACAGAAGCTGGCGGTCAAGGTAAACCTCAAGATCCGTGCCCCCCGAGAGCTTCACGAGGAACCCGGCCGCGGTGTCCATGCAAGCACCGGGGACGGCAGCATTCACGTCGGGAACCTGGCGTGGATGCAGGACAACGGCCTGGCGCGCGGGGCGTTCGAGAAGATCGACGAGGCCGAGGCATCGGGCATGAGCCTGTTGTTTGTCAGCCGTGACAAGCGGCCGCTCGGCTGGATCGGCATCAGCGATCAGCCGCGGGCTGACGCTGCCGGCTGCGTCGCTGAACTCGACTCTTCCGGCTGCCGGTTCCTGGCCATGGTGTCCGGCGATCGCCAGCAGGTTGTCGACAACGTGGCGGGCGTCGTCGGCCTCCAAAATTTCCGGGGCGAGTGCACGCCGTCAGACAAGGTGACCTACATCGACGACATCAAGGACCAGGGGTATCGCGTTGCCTTCGTCGGTGACGGCGTGAACGACGGACCTGCCCTGGCGACGAGTCACGTCGGCATTGCCATGGGGGCGGCCGGCAGTGACCTGGCGATCGAAAGTGCGACGATCGCGCTGATGAACAATGAGCTTGATCGTCTGCCGTTCCTGCTGCGCCTGGCGCGGCGGCTGCGCGCTGTGATCATGCAGAACTTCAGTGTTGGCGGGTTGCTGATTGTCGGCGGCGTGACGCTCAGCGCCTTGGGCATCCTGTCGCCCATCCTGGCGGCAGTGATCCAGGTCGCCGGCGCCCTGTGCGTGGCGATGAACAGTGCCCGCCTGATCCGGCAGGGTGAAGAATTGGAGACCGCACGATGACCGGGACAGCTACGGAAACCGCAGTAGTCGGTGAAAAACTTTCGAAGGTGTTCAAGGATTTCTGGGGCCGCAACAAGGTGACGGCGCTGAGCGATGTCGACATGGCCATTCCAAGGGGGTCGATTTTCGGGCTGCTCGGCCCCAACGGCGCCGGCAAATCGACGCTGATCAAACTCATTCTCGGCCACCTTTACCCGACGACCGGGCGCCTGGCCATCTTCGGCAAGCCGCCGCGGGACGTTGCCGTCAAGCAGTACATGGGCTATCTGCCGGAGCGTTCGTTTTTCTACAAACACCTGACGGCGGCGGAGATTCTCAACTATTTCGGCATGATCCTGAACCTCAGTGGCGAACAGATTGCCAGCCGTACGGGACAACTGCTGGAGATGGTCGGGCTGGAAGCCGCCCGTGACCGCATGGCGGGCGAGTTTTCTCATGGCATGGGTCGCCGGCTCGGCCTGGCGCAAGCGCTCCTGAACGATCCGGACCTGCTGATTCTCGATGAGCCGACCGCCGGGCTCGACCCGGTCGGGTGTCGTGAAGTGAAGGATTTGATCATCACCCTGGGCAAGCGGGGCAAGACGGTTCTGCTGACCAGTCACCTGCTGTCGGATGTCGAGGATGTGTGCGACGAAATCATGCTGCTTTACGGTGGCCAGGTGCAGACCCATGGCAAAGTCGGTGAGTTGCTGCGCGACCGTAACCGACTGCGCCTGGAGTTTCCCGTCGTGAGTGATCAGACGCTGGAATCGGCGCGCGCGGCGCTGGCGGTGGAAATCTCGCCCGACGACATCGTCGCGGATTCGCCGATCGAGGAGCTCGAGAGCTACTTCCTCAAGATGGTGGCGCAGCGCGAACGCCAGCAGCACGACACTGCCGGGGCCAGGATGGGCCGGGGCGTTGCCGCTTACCTGCGCGATGACCAGTACGCCGATCACCGCCTGGTCGATACCGGCGTTCTCGATGCGTTGTCCCGGGAGCAACCGGTCGAGGCGCCGTCGAGCAACGCCTCCCCCGAGCCGCAGATTGACGCCGCGGCACTCACTGATCTCACCGAACCCGAAGCCGTCGATTCCGGTGACGACGACGACGACGACGACGACAACGACAAGGTCGACACGAACCTGCTGGACGATCTGACGAAGTAACTGTCCCCGGCCAGCGTTTGCACTCTGCAACCAGTCAACTTCATCACTCAGCTTTTAACTGTCCCATTCGATGCGCCAGACCCTGACGATTGCACGTTTGACTTTCCTGCTTGCCGTCCGTACCGGCATGTTGTGGGGGACGCTGGTGCTGGCGTCCGGGGTTGCGGCATTTATTTTTTTCGTGTCCACTGGTGACGGCGTGCTGGTGAACGAGCTGCAGCTGCGTGTCCAGTACAGCTACGCGATCAGTTACAGCCTGCTTACCTTGATGATCATCGCGACGGCCTGTTTCACGGTGCGCTCCCAGCTCGACGGGCGACAGCTGCATCTGCTCAGCTCGCGGCCGATATCCCGCAGCCGCATCTGGCTGGGGCAATGGCTTGGGCTGCTCGGCAGCGCGGCGGTCATCGAGGTGGCGCTCATCCTGACGCTTCTCGGTTGTGCCTGGGCCTATGGCCAGTCGTATACGGACGACCAGGTATCCGAGGCACAATCGTTTTACGGTGTTATCAAGCACGAGAGTCATCCTGTGGAGGTTGCGCTCAAGGAGTTGACCAATGCCCGCATTGACAACCTGGTTGTCGCCGGCAAGCTCGACCGCGGCAAGGTCGATCTGGCGACCTGGAAGCGCAACTACGACAAGATCCAGCGGGCCGATCAACTACTGGCACCCGGGGCCGAGAAATCGTGGCAGTTCGACCTGGGGTCGAAGCCGACGCGCGGTGATGCGGTCGATCTGAAATTCCGTTTCTATGCCAATGACAGCCGCAGCTTGATCAAAGGTGCCTGGCAACTCTCGGCGCCCGGGCATCCCGAGTCGTACCGTCTCGAATTCGCCGTGCCGCCGCACCAGTACATCACCGAGCAGATTCCGCTCAGCGCGATTCCGGCATCCGGACAGTTCGAGTTGACGTTGCGGTCACAGGCGGAATCGGACATTATCATTCGCCGCGAAACCGGGGTGCGGATATATCACGCGGCGGGAACGCTGTGGCACAATGTCACGAAAGCCTTCATCAGCCAGATGATTCACCTTGGCGTCACGGCTGCGGTCGGGTTGATGGCGGGGATCGCCTTCACATTTCCGGTAGCTTCGTTTCTGGCAATCGTCCTGTATTTTCTGTCGATCTCATCCGGCATGTTTACCGACGTGCTGCGTGACCTGACCTGGGGCCACGACATCTCGCTGCTCGAGCGTCTCGGCGTGGTGGTGATCGGTGGCGGGCTGTGGCTGGCGAGGGGGCTGCAACCGCCGGGGGTTACGGGTGATGCCAGTTCAGCCGTGTCAATTCCGCTGGGGCGCCTGTCATCCGACTGGCTGCCGGGAATTCTCGTCTATGGTGTGGTGATCGGAATAGTCGGGATGTGGCTGCTGAGCCGCAAAGAACTGGACAAGCTCACATCCGGTGCGGCGTGAAGGGAATTTGCGGCGCGCTGCCGCGGCACCGGCGGATCTGTGCGAACGCCGCAGTACCGATTTACATCTGCGGGGTTGCAGGCTGGCAGCTCGAATCAACGTCGAGGCCGACAGCGTTGCGCAATCATCTATACTCAATTGTTGCGGCGGCCCGCAATTCAAGCCGAAACGCGTAGCGGGCTTCACTGCTCCACTGGTCTGCAAGTCTCTCTTTGATCATTGCCACGGCTGCCTCTTTGGGGCGTGACGCGGTCATGCTTTTGTAGCGCTTCTCGTTTTCGATGCGGTAGTTTTCAATATCTTCTTCGGTTATTTCGAACGACTCCGGTTCGAGGCCGATCTGGCGATACATGTAATCGGTCAGCAACTCCCTGATGACCAGCTCGCGGACTTTGGACAAGTCCCCCTGCTCGTTGCGTTGCCGGATCAGCGCTGCCGCGAGTGGCCCCCGCAGGGCATGGATGCCGCTGCCAAACGCGAATTGCCGGAGCAGGCTGAAGTGCATCGGGTCGTTCAGGGGGAACTCCCGGTTGCCGACAGTCAAGGTGACGGCCGCGAGTTTGTCTTTCAGCGACTCTCGTTCTTCTTTGTTCGACAGGTTTATGTCGGTAAGTCCGGTGGCGGTGCGCAGGGCATGGGCCACGCCTTCGGCATCCATGGACCTTTTGCCGATCTCGGTGATGAGGTTTTCAACCGGGACTATCTGGCCATTGACACTTATTGGCACCTGCCCGACAAGCGATTCAAGCCGCTTGGTCTTTGCCTGTTCACGTCGCAGATAGGATAAATTTTCGTGGAAGTCTTTCCTGGTCTTCTCTGAAGGGGTGCCGCCGGTTTGCGTGATGAAGTTGTCAATGTCGTCATCGGTCAGCCGCGCAGTGTCATTGCCGGTGTCGCGGTCTTCCTTGTCAGCTTTGGCCCAATATTGCATCGAAAGGAAATAGTCGATGCGATTGGTGATATAGGAATCCTTCTCCGCCAGTTCCTGATGGAACCTGGCTTCTTTGTCGTAGCCTTCGGCGACGGCATGAGAGTACAACAACTGCTTGTCAATTGCCCCCTCGACAAACTGTGACGCAACATCCCCGGAGGGGCCGGGGTGCGGATAGAGGCCGAGGAGATCGGCGGTGCGCAACGGCACGCCGTTGACGACTGCATGAATCGTCTCGTCGGCGGCCTGGGTACAGGAAAGCAGTCCGAGAAAGACAAGCGAAGCGGCGAGTCTGAATCTGAAGTGTTGCATGGTGTTCAATATACCGGGGGTTTGGTGCTC
>JASLZG010000317.1 GCA_030754995.1 Lentisphaeria bacterium | reverse complement strand
GGTGCGCCCGACGGCGGGCGCGCTGCGGTGATGACCGCAGCGCCCGGTAAGCCGGGGCATCTGACCTCGCCGGTCATGGCCGGCAAGGGCGGGCACGGATACACGCTCTCGGTCTATGCACGCGGCGACGATGCGGCGGCGGCGGCGCGTTTTCATATGTGCGTCTGGCATCAGCCGCTGAACTGGGACGTGCCGCCGGACGCACAAAGTGACCCGATCGCGGTGACGAACCAGTGGCAGCGTTACGAAATGACGTTCGTCGTGCCGACGTGGCTGCACACCGCCGTCGTCGACCTCATGGCCGTCGCGGACGGGGATGCGAAGTTTTGGGTCGACGCCGTGCAGCTTGAGCACGCCCCGCAGGCCACAACCTTTGAAACACGCCTGGCGACCGAAGCGCACATCACGGCCGACACCCCTTTCAGCGGCATGCTCCACCTGCACGGTGAGCCGCTCGATCTGAAGCTCAACGTCTACCAGCACCACCCGGCCGACGACAACGGCGACTTGGAAGTTCGCATCGAAACCCTCGAAGGCCGCGACATGCTGACCACGCAGGTTGCGGCCCCTGCTTCGCCCGGCCGCCATACCATTGCCCTGTCGATCGACTTTCCCTGGGTGGGTGACTTTCGCGCGAAAGTGTTTTCAGCAGCGGGCGAGCGCATCGATGTCGCGACCTACGGCTACATGTTCACCGTCCACCCGGTCATGCAAGCCGGGTTCGGTTGGGAGGAACTTGGCCCGGCCGGCGACGATTTTCAGGGCATTCTTTATTCGCGCGACGGCGAGGTGCACGAGCTACCGGCCGAGCGCTATCGCCTGCCGACTTGTCAGATCGGCGAGGGCACGTGGAACTTCACCATCACGAACGATCATCGCATTTACCTGCCGGCCGCGGTTGAAAACCCCGGAGAGCACAGGGATCTTCTTTGCACGCGCGACGGCGGGCGGACGTGGGACACGCAACAGGTGACCCGCCCAATCGTGGCGGTGCTGCGTGACGGCAGCTTTCTATCTTATGCGGCCCCGGAGCCGCCGCACTGGCCGCCGCCCATGCAAGACGGGTACCTGTGCCTGGCTCGCTCGGAAGACGGCGGGCAAACGTGGCAGCCGCTGGGCGGGCCCGGCCCACTATACGAGGATGCGAACCCCGGCCGCATCACCGAGCTGCGCGACGGGTCGCTCATCTGTCCGATCGGCCACCGCAAACCCGGCATCCACCACGCCACCTACACCTTTCGGTCCAACGACGGCGGTATGACATGGTCGGGCCCGTCGCCCGTCTGCCCGACGGGCGAACCTTCAGTGATCGAGCTGGCGTCCGGCCGGCTGCTTGCGGTTGTGCGAAACAACCAGATATCCAAGCCGGGCCACGTGCCGGCCTTCTTCGAGGATGAGCATGAAGATCGATGGCGGCTATGGCATATGCAGTACGGCCGGGCCGACAGCCTTGAGTCGCTGCACAAGAACGTCATGCTCGCCGATTCCGACGACGGCGGGGCCAGCTGGACGAACGTGCGAAAGGGCTGCCACGGACTGGGCGAAATGCACGGCTCAGCGGTCGAACTGCCCGACGGCAGGATCGTCCTCATGCACGTGCACCGCGTACCCTGGCTGCACAGCGGTGAGCGCGCCAGGGTCAGCCGCGACGGTGGCAATGCCTGGGATCGGGAAACCTACTATCTCAGCACGGTGCCGACCTATCCGGAATACTCGACCAACTGCGTCCTGCCGCCCGAGCTGGCCGACGGCGAGCCGGGCATGATACTCACCGTACTCGGCGATCGCCCGCAGTCTGTTCACGTGGACCGCCCGCCCCTGTTGCAAGCAGTCCGCTGGCGTCCGCTGCCTCTCGATTCTGCAACAACCTGAAACAACGTTTCACAGGAATATCCATGAATCCTCGCATCGGCAGCACTGTTCTCATTCCGATTCTCCTCTTCGCCGTCACTGCCTTGTCGGTCGTCCGGGCGGACTACACGGTACACGTGGTTGATACGCCGATCACCAATCGATCGATCGTCGCCGGCAAACCCCTGCCGGACGTGTGCAAACCGGGCCGTGTGTTGACAGTGTCGGCTTGCCGCGGCGAGTATGAGCCCGCCTCCTTTGTCGTCGTCACGGACCAGCCGCTGAAGGGCGTTGAAATAGAAGTGGGCGCGCTGAAGGGATCGCAGGGCACCCTCGATGCCGACGCCGTTGATGTGCGCATCGTCTGGCATTGGGTCGCAGGCTCGCGGATCGGGGACTTGCATCCCGCACGCAACGTGCTGGTCAAGAACGATTCGATGCTTATGGTCAAACCGATGCCGACGGAAGAGTACCCGGCGCGCAGCATCATTGTCGCACCAAACGGACTTCGCGATGCGACGCAGCTGCAACCCGTTGACATCAACGACCTGAAGCAGTTCTGGATCACCGTGCAAGTGCCGCGGGAGGCCAAATCCGGCTCGTACAGGACCGGGTTGAAGATCAAACCGCAGAACGCACCGCCCGCCGAACTCACCCTGAACCTCGAGGTCTATCCGTTCGAACTGCTCGCCCCGATGATGGAGAACTCAACCTATTACCCCGTCACCCTCGTGGCGGAAGGCTCGCCGGACTGGCGCACCGGCAAGTGGGTCAATACCGCATGGTTAACGCCGAAGCAGTATTTGCTCGAGCTCGAGAACATGGTGGCGCACGGGCTGACCAATCCGAACATCTACACCGGCGTTAGGTGGGACGCCGAAGGCGCCATGGATTTCGACAATTTCGAAAAAGTGCTGGCCCTTCGCGAGCAGGCAGGGATCGGGCCGGGTGTCCCGCTCTACGCAATGAACAATGTCGCCGAACCAATCTCGAAAAAGTTGAGCGCGGACGAAAAGAAACAACGCGTCGAGGACGTTCGCATGGTTATGGACTGGGCCAGGCAACGAGGCTATCCGGATTTGTACTGGACCGGGATTGATGAAGCCGGCGGGTCACGTCTGGTCGGCGAGCGCGACAGTTTCCAGGCCGTCCTCGACGGCGGCGGCAAAACCTGGGTCGCCTGCTCGGCGGGCTTCTACAACCTGGTCGGTGACGTTTTGAGCCTGCCCGTAGTGATGTGTAACCCGAACAATGTCCCCCTGGACCGGCTGCAGGAAAGCCTGAGCCTGGACCATCCACGCATGCTGCCATTGGATGACCATGAAGGTCGCGCCAGGGCCAAGGCCAGGCTGATCGCCGACTACGAACAGATGGTCAGTGTGATTCCCCTCGAGAACTCAGGATACCGCGCAGTACTCGACAGCACGCATCGCCGCGGCAACCGCGTCTTCGCCTACGCCTTTCCCTGGAGCTCCGCGCCGGTGCCGGAAACCCATCGGCGAACGCACGGGCTTGCACTCTGGCAGATGGGCTTTGACGGCTCCATGAACTGGGCATACACCCACATCAAAGGGAGCGTCGGGCCGGGAGCAATCCGACAGGGCGGCTACGGCTATGTCATCCGCACCGAGGACGGGGTCTTGGACAAATTGCGGTGGGAAGCCTTTCGCGAAGGTGTGGACGACGTCCGCTATCTGACCACACTTATCGACGTCCTCGGCAGGGTCGCCGGCACCTACGGCAAGGAACCGCTGGTCGCCGAAACCCTCGAGTGGCTGACCGAACTGAACGCGCGAAAAGCCGACTTGAATGCAACCCGCCTCGAGATGGCCCGGCGAATCATCGCCCTCAGGGAGCTCGGCGGACACGTGAAACCATTGGTCGAGATCGATCCGCGCAAGTTGAAGGGTGCCCCTGCCAACGAAGAGTGGGACATCCAGTTCAGTGGGGACGGCCTTCCGGATTCCGAGGTCTGGAAGGGCCACCCGAACAGTATGAAGTTCCACACCGATCAGCCGCTCGGCTTCCTGTTGGCAGTCGGAAATCCCGGCGCCGACTTCCACCGGCCAGTGAGCGGCTGCACCAAGGCCACCGGGTGGACTGTGGAATGGGGCATGAAAGCAGAATCCCTGCACCAGCTCCCGGCCCCCCTGGACCTCGTCAGTTTCAGAGATGATACCAACGCCGTGGCGCTCCGCTATACGAAAACCTCGGTCACCCTGAAAGATCACCTCCCGGATTCCGGTGCCACCCTGGATTTGAAACTTGACGAATATCACCTGTACCGACTGGTCAGACAGCCGGGCAGTGACACGGTGGAGCTGTACATTGACAATCGTCCCGAGCCGGCGCTGGCATTCGCCCCGGCAGCATGTGAGCTGCCTGGTTGTGACGCGAACAACATCAATCGGGTGCTGTGGGGGAATTCAGTCTTCCAGGCAAGATGGAACTTCTTTCGCTACCACAAGGGCGCGACGATACCACGGAACTGAGTACCTGAAAACGCGCCCGACCAACGTTGAAGTCCAGTCACGCACATGATAAACTGACAGAGTATTGGCCGTTAACGGACAGATATTTACAGAGATAAGGAGCGAAAAACGCAATCCTCTTTTCATCGTAGTATTGTCGTGAAGACGTTGCTTGTGTATGGCCTTTTGGCCGGGCTCGGTACCCTTTGCCACGGCGCGGACTACACGATTCATGTGGTTGAGCCGGCCGTCACGAATCACCTGATCCTGCCCGACCTCCCCCTGCCACCGGTCTGCAGAAAAACCACGGCGATGGAACTGTCGGCCTGTCGCGGCGAGTATGAGCCGGCCTCGTTCGTGGTCACCGCATCGAAGCCGCTCAAGGCAGTGCGCATTGAGCTGGAACCGCTGAGCGGTCCCGGCGGCAGTTGGCCGATGGAAGCCGTGGACGTCCGCGTGCTGAAGGCGTACTACCGCGACCACAGCCCGCTGGCCCAGGGCTGGGCAGCGATCCCGGCTCTGCTTGTCCACGATGAAACTTTCCTGGCTGTCGAACCGGACCCGACTCCGGAAAATCCGAATGGCATGAAGAACGTGTCCAGGAGCGAGGTGCGGGATACGGCCGAACTTCAGCCGGTCAGCATCGACCGGCGAAAACAGTTCTGGATCACAGTGCATGTCCCCGAACATGCCGAGCCGGGAACTTACAGGACGACGGTGCGGATCGTCCCGCAAAATAGTGAGCCATCCGAATTGACCCTGCAGGTGCAGGTGTATCCCTTCACGCTGCTGCCGCCGATGCTGGAGTACTCGATGTATTACCCGGTGAAGCTGGTCCCCGACGGCTCGCCGGACTGGCTCCGCGGGAAATGGGCAGACGGGTCAGGCGCATGGATCACTCCAAGGCAGTATCTCGCTGAGTGCAAAAACATGATGGCGCACGGCCTGACCAACCCGAACATCTACACGGCCCCACGCGTTCGTCCGGACGGCAGCCTCGATTTCGCGCCCCTCGCAGAGGTTCTCGATCTGCGCGAAAGCGTCGGCATGCGGCCGAAAGTCCTGTACCTGGTCGGGCATTCACTGAAGTTCACCGATCGACCCTTGACGGCGCCGGAGCG
>JASLZG010000316.1 GCA_030754995.1 Lentisphaeria bacterium | reverse complement strand
GGAAGAACTTGCCCCGGTCCCGGCCGCCGGCGTCGCCCGCGGCCTGTCGATTGAAGGCGATTTTCTGTACGTCGCCGACGAGGGCGGCGGGATCCGCATCATTGACGTGTCGACCCCGGCCGAGTCGGCAGTCGTCGGCTCTTGCAGCCGACCGGAGAAAAACAAATCCGTGTGTGTCAGGGGCGACTACGCCTATGTCGCCGCCGGCTGGGGCGGTCTCGGCGTGATCGATGTGTCCGATCGCACCGCACCAAAATTTGTCACGCAGAGCAACACCACCGGCCTGGCGCGCGACGTCTTCGTGCGCGACAATATCGCCGCCGTCGGCGCCAGCCGGAAAGGCCTGCGGCTGTTCGACGTGAGTGATCCGCGGAAGCCGGTGGAGATCGGTCACTTCGAGGCACCAGGCTACACCTACGGCGTGTGGATCGACGGCAATTATGCGTACACGGCGAGCATCGAGCATGTCGAGGAAGACGAGTGCGGCCTGCGTATCATCGATATCTCCGACCCGAAAGAGCCCATCGGAAAGGGTTTCTACAAGATGAAGTACGGTGCCGAACGTCTCTGGGTCAAAGGTGACTATGCCTACCTCGCCGGGGTCGCCAACGACGCCGGCCTGCGCGTCGTAAACGTCGCCGATCCCGAGAATCCCCTGCCAATGGGCGGCTACCATGACTCGACATGCTCGGAATCTGTCTGGGTGGCCGATCAATACGCCTACCTCGCCCACGGCGACCGCGGCCTGGAAATCATCGACATCTCGCGTAAAGTCAACAAGGCGCCGGTCGTCAAACATTTCGAGGCAGCCGGCAAGTCACGCGGCATCTGCATGCAGGGGAGGTTCGCCTATATCGCCAACGGCTATGCGGGCCTGCGCATCATCGATATCACCGATCCTTCAGCTCCCCAAGGCATCGGTGAACTGCCGACCCGTGGACGGTCGCTGGATATCGCCATCCGCGACACGACGGTCTATATCGCGGACGAATATTTCGGCCTGCGCGTCGTCGATGTGTCGCTGCCGGAGACGCCGCGGCATATTGCTTACCGGGATACTCCGAACGAAGCCAACGGCATCGTCCTGGCCGGTGATTACGCCTACATCGCGGACGGCCCGAGCGGTTTGCAGGTCGTCAATATTTCCCGTCCGTCAGCACCAGCGATCATCGGTGCGTTGAATACGCCCGGCCACGCCTACGACGTCTTTGTCGTCGGCAACCTCGCCTATGTGGCAGACGGTGAATCCGGACTGCGGATCCTCGACATTTCGAACCCGGCGCAGCCGCAGGAAATAGGCAGCTACTCGCTGGAGAAAGGGGACATCCGTGACGTGCATGTCGTCGGCCCCCACGCCTACCTGGCAGTGGGTTATCCGGGCATCGTAGTGCTGGACATCACCGACCCGACGCAGCCACGCGAGCTCACCAAACTCTTCACGCCGCGCGCCACCCGCACGATCGAGGTGATCGACGGCCTGGCATGCGTGGGCGACCTGCAATGGCTACGGGTCTACGACCTCTCGGATGCCGCGAACCCGGTAGAGGTGAAGGCCATCAAAACACCGTCCACCGTGGAAGATGTCACCGTCGCCGACAAGCTCGCGTATGTCGCCGACCGCCAGGCCGGCCTGATGATCTTCCGGATCGCCGACGCCGACGAAGGGGCCGTGGCGCCTTGAGCCAGGCGACTCGCGCCCGGGCTATTCAGCCCGCCAGTCATGCATCATCAGCCGCCGGTGGATCTCGGCGCACTGCATGACTTCTGTCATCGTCACGAACTCGTCGATGGCGTGGGCATGCTTGATGTCGCCGGGACCGATGACCAGCGTCGGCGTGCCAGTATCGATCCACGCGGCGTCCGTACCGTAGGGTGCCCCTACCGGGGCGATTTCCCGGCCGGTGACGGCGCCGCAGATTGCCACCGCCTGACGAACCAGGGCCGACTCCGGCGACGTGCTGAGCGGCGGCATGGCAACCTGGGGCTCGGCATGGGCAATATCGAGGCCAAGCAGCGCCAGGTCATCGATCACCTTCTGCCGCTCCTCGGCCGAATCCAGGCCCGGCATGATGCGGTAGTCAACCCAGATCGTGCATTCGTCGGGAACCGCGTTGCGGGTGCGCCCGCCGTCGATGCGTGTGACATTGATGCGCGGGCCTGACAGCAACGGGTTGCTGTGCAGCGCCTCGATTTCGTCCTGATAATCGGCAAGCCGCCGGATCACCTTGATCATCTCATGAATGGCGTTGCGTCCGAACTCCGGCTGCGACGTGTGCGCACTGACGCCTTTGATTGTGATGTCCCAGCGCACGACACCCTTGTGCTGAATGACTGGGACATTTGAAGTGGGCTCCCCGAAGACGGCAATCTGGTACGGCCCGCGGTGATCGCCGACGTATTGCCTGATGCCGGTCTGCGTACTCTCCTCGTCGCCGGCCGCCAGCAGGATCACGGGATACGGCGGCGGTTCGCCGGACTCGAGGATGTCGAGGACAGCGGCGACCATGGACACCAGCGGCCCCTTGTCGTCACAGGCGCCGCGGCCGTAGACCACGTCCCCGTCGACTCGCGGGGTCAGCGCCGTGTCGGGCCAGTCGTCCGCCGGGACAGTGTCCATGTGGGATTCGAAAAAGAGCGGCGGCCCGTCCTGGCGACCGGCAATGCGAATCTCCAGGTTCTCATGCAGCTCGCTGACCGGCAGCGGCGTCACGACAGCGCCGGTGCCGGCAAAGACGCCTTGGAGCAGGTCGACCAGCGGCCGCTCGACCGTGCGGGTGAGTTTGTGCGGACGTCCCATCGGGTTGATGGTGTCGCAGCGAATCATGTCGCACAGCAATGTGCGGATACGTTCGGTCGTCATTTTATTCATCACTGCAAATCCCGGTTTTTCAATGCTGTTGGCACAGTTCGATACAAACCGGGGCAACCGCGGCCGGCGCAAAGAACGCGATTCGACCGTGCGACCCCTGCCTGATACCGCCCATCGACGGCTCGCCGGCCGCGGCCAACGCCGCATGCCCGGCATCGATATCGGCGACGGTGAACGAGAGGTGATGGATGCCTTCGCCGCCGGCCTGCAACGCCTCGAGGAAAAAGCTCTGGCCGACCGGCTGAATTAATTCCAGCTCGATGCCATGAAAGTCGCCACGGGCAACGTGTACGCCCAGCGACTCCACCCAGTCACGGGTCGTCGCCGTCCATGCCGTGTCGAGGTCCCGGTTCAAACGCTCAACACTGCCGTCGATATTTTCGACAACGATTCCAAAGTGGCTGAGGTCACGCGGCTCGACGGCGTTGCTGCTCAGGTAGCCGCGAATGCCGTCACTGAGCGCCTGCAAAGTTGATGTGACCCCGGCGGGCAACCAGCAGGCAGCAACAATGTCCCACTCCTTGTGCATGGTTCAGACCTGTTTGCGGTTCTCAGAGACCGCCGCGCCGCTCAGCGTCGGCGTAGGCGTTGAGCACAAGCTCGATGATCTTGCGGGCCGCGGGCCCGTCCGTCTGCGGGCAGGCGCCGGTGTCGACACAGTCGAAAAAGTGCTCGACCTCGGCGGTAAGATCAAGCCCTTCTCCACTTTCCAGCAAAAGTTCGTCGTGCTCCCCGTGCGCCTCAATCCTGGTCGTCCAGGCGCACTCGGCCCCGTCGCGCACCAGATCGCCCTCCGGCGACGTCGTCAGGCGGACGCGTGCCTGTTCACACACTGCTTCCATTGTGTACCAGACCGGTGCCGCCGGAGAGGCCCACGTGTGGCGGGTGACGCCGATGACGCCGCTCTCGAACTTGAGGATGGAGCAGGCCGTGTCTTCGCCTTCGATGTTGCAGCCGCCACGTGTGCCGACAACGCTGGCACAGCGCACCTCCCCGCCAATCCACAGCATCACGTCGAGCATATGCGGCGACGAGGAAAAGAACACCCCGCCACCAAGCGTCTCTTTGCGTCTGGTCCAGCCGGTCAAATAGTCTTTCAGACATTCGTCCATCATGGCATCGAGCATGAACAGCCTGCCGTAGCTGCCGCCGGTCACGATCTCTTTGAACACCTGGAAGCAGTTGCGGTAGCGATGCGGATAGCCAACCATCAGGGTGCGGGCGTTGCGTTCGGCACAGGCGATCATGGTGTCGGCGTCTTCGAGACTGGTTGCAATGGGTTTTTCCAGCAACACATGCTTGCCCGCCTCGAGGCAGACAGTCGTGACCTGACAATGGAGGTGGTGGGGCAACAGAATATGCACGCAATCGACCTCGTCGAGCCCCTCACGATAGTCGCTGATTGCTCGAACGCTGTAGCGCGAAGCGATGGCGTCGGCGCGGATACTGTCGATGTCGGCCACCCACGCGACGGAGGCGCGGTCAGCGAACTTCTGCAGAGCCGCAAGATGGAACGGAGCGATCCAACCGCAACCGATGATGCCGATTCTATGCATGTGATTTCAACCCTTCCTGCAGTGGGCAAAACTGTAGCGCAGATGATCGGCTCGTTCAAGAATCCACGGGGCATGACAGACGCGGTTGGAGACGACGCGGCACTGTTTCATTCGCTGGCGCGAGACAGCAATGGTCATTTTCCGGGCAGGCGTCATGTTACGGGTTGCCTGCAGCGTCGTCACCCGATGCAACCTGCGAACTTCCTGATCTATCGAGCCCGTAACGATGCTTCCCTTCAGCCGCCGTTTCCTGCGCGAGTACCTGCCCGGCAAGGGCATGTTCTACTTCTGGGGCCTCCTCTTCCTGGTCCTCACGGTGGCCGCAACGACGACTATCCCGAGGTTCATCGGCCGGGGCATCGACCTTATTCAGAACAGCGATGTCGTCGGCAACGCCAGCGACGCCGATCGTCTGTGTCATGTGGGCTGGCAGATCATCGGGCTCGGCCTGCTGCTGTGCGTTTTCCGGGTCCTGTCGCGAATCTACATCTTCATTCCCGGACGCCGGGTGGAAGCCGAAATACGCCAGGATTACTTCAACGACGCGATCTCCATCCCCCCCCGTTATTTGAGCCGCTACAGCACCGGCGACCTGGTGAGTCGCGGCACCAACGACATCGACCTGGCACGCGTGCTGCTGTCCATGGGCATCCTGCACACGATCAACAGTATACTGTTGGCGGGCTTCTGTCTTTTCAACATGTTCCAAATCAGCACCAGGCTGACGGTGGTCTGCCTGCTGACGCTGCCCCTGGCCGTGCTGGTCATGAAATTTCTCGCCGCGGTGATGATGCAGCGGTCGCGACTGGTGCAACGGCAGCTCGGCAAGTTGACCGAGACCATTCGGGAACTGCTGCGGGCTCACACGCTGCTGAGCATTTATCCGGTCTTCAACAGCCTTTTCCGACGTTTCTCGGATGAGAATAACGCCTATCGCAATCGCTCGGAGAACGTCCAGAACCTGCGAATCATCGTCACCAATTTCGCCGTTGCCGTGGCCAGTCTCGCGACGTTCATCCT
>JASLZG010000315.1 GCA_030754995.1 Lentisphaeria bacterium | reverse complement strand
AGATTTTCATCGAGAACCGCATCTACAAGAAGATCGAGAAATGTGAGACCTTGGAAGCGGTGACGGCTGCTGTTCACAAGGGCCTGAAGCCGCACGTCGCAAATTTTGAGCGGCCGGTGACCGATGATGATGTCGCGAAACTGCTGCAGATTCCCATTCGCCGCATCTCCCTTTTCGATTTGAACAAGAACCAGGAAGATCTGCGGCGAACGCTCGAACAGATCGCCGAGATCGAGCACAACCTGGCAAACATCGTACCGTTCACGATCGATTATCTCAAGGACCTGATCAAGCGTTACGGCCCCCAGTACAAGCGCCGTACGGCGATCGAGGAAATCGAAGTCGTCGATGTACGGTCAATTGCCCTGAGTGACGTCAAGGTCGGTATCGACAAGAGCAACGGCTACATCGGCACGGAAGTGAAGTCGGACGTGGTCATGAACTGTACCGAGTTTGACCGGCTGGTGATCATAAAGCCCAACGGCACGTACAAAGTGGTGCCGATTCCCGAGAAGCTGTATGTCGGCCGCGTCGCTTACCTTGGCAAGTCCGACAAGGAACTGGTGTTCAGCATGATCTACAAGGAACGCAAGACGCGTCAATGCTTTGCCAAGCGTTTCATGATCGACAAGTACATCATGGACCGCGAATACAGCACGGTGCCGAAAGGATGCAAAGTCGAGAAGGTCTCGGACCGTCTTGGTGTCGTGCTGCGATGCCAGTTCGAGCCGGTGCCGCGCCAGAAGAAAAAGCACGCCGACGTCAAGTTCGATGACATCCCGGTCCGCAGCAGCTCTGCGAAAGGCTACCGGGTGGCGACGAAGCAGATTGCCAAGGTGCTGCAGCTCAAGCGCGGCGCCGAACAGAGCGCCAGCGACGCGGACGCGGACGTGGACTGAATCACTTCGCGATGAATTTCGCCAGCCGCGCCATTGCTTCCTCGATATTCTCCATGCTGGTGGCATATGAGCATCGGATGAAGCCATCACCGGCGCTGCTGAAGGCGATGCCGGGAACGACGGCAACCTTGTGCTCGCGCAGCAGGCGGTGGGCGAATTCGGTCGAGGTCAGGCCGGTACAGGTGATGTTCGGATACACATAGAAGGCCCCTTCCGGCGGTGTGCAGCGCAGCCCCATGTCGTTGAGCCTCTTGACGATGACGTTGCGGCGCTGGCAGTATTCCTCTTTCATCGCCTCCATGTCGGCACGGCCGTTGCGGAGGGCCTCGATTGCCGCCTCCTGTGCCACGATCGAAGCGCAAAGCATCGAGTACTGATGGATTTTCATCATCGCCTCGATCAGTTCCGGCGGGCCGCAGGCGTAACCGATGCGAAAACCCGTCATGGCGTAGGCCTTGCTCATGCCGTGCAGGAAGATGGTACGCTCGCGCATGCCGGGAAATGCGGCGATACTCTGGCAGGCTTCACCCCAGGTGAGCTCGGCGTAAATTTCATCGGTGATGACCAGCAGGTCATGCCGCACTGCAACCTGCGCAACCTGCTCCTTCTGCTCGAACGACAGGTTGGCGCCGGTCGGGTTGTTGGGGAAGTTCAGCAGGATTGCTTTTGTCTTTTTCGTGATCGCTTGCTCGAGCCTGCCCGGTTCGAGGGCGAATGCCTCGGATTCGACCGTCTGGACCGCCACCGGCACCGCGTGTGCCATCTGGATACTCGGGGCGTAGGAGACGTAACATGGCTCGTGATACACCACTTCGTCTCCCGGGTCGAGGATGGCACGAAGAATCAGGTCGAGTGCCTCGCTCACCCCGACCGTGATGATGCATTCCGCCGCGGCGTGATAGCGCATTCCGAAATTGGCCGCCACATAATCGCAGGCAACTTCACGCAGGCGCATCAGGCCGAGGTTGGAAGTATAATTGGTGTGGCCCTTTTCGAGTGCGTAGATGGTCGCTTCCCGGATCCCCCAGGGCGTCGCAAAATCGGGCTCCCCGACGCCGAGAGAAATGACGTCGTCCATCTCGCTGACCAGCTCGAAAAAGTCGCGAATCCCCGATCGCGGCAGCGCCGCGATGTGCGTGGCAAGCCACTTTGATTGTCCGTTGTTCGACATGTCCTCTTGCGGTGCAAAGAATTAGAATCAGCAGGCAGCGGGCACTGGTCGTGTCAGGGCGTTACGCTGAGCCTTTCGTAATCTTCCTCGTCTTCGGCGGTGAAGCCGCATTCCTTGTACTTCTTGAGCATGAAGTGTGTCCGTGTCGAAGTGACCCCGTTCATCGGCGCCAGCTTCCCGGAAACAAACCCGGCGATATCCTGCAGGGAGTCGCCGACGACGATGAGCTGCAGGTCGTAGTTGCCGGACACCAGCATGACGTCGGAGACCTGTGAAAACTTGCTGATCTTGCGGGCGATATTGTCGAAGCCGTCGTCGCGTTCGGGCTGCACGGAGACCTCGATCAGGGCGCGAACGGGAGGTTTGTCAAAAGCCTCCTCGTTGACCAGTGCGCAGTAGCCGTAGATCGTTTTGCTCTTTTCACATTCGTCAATGATCCCGGCCACGGTCTCGACATCAGTGGCCAGGCGATCGGCAATTTCGGATGGGGCCAAGCGGGCGTCTTTCTTCAACAGGTTGAGGATTTCTTCCTTCATGGGGCAAGCTCCGGTATGTATAGTTTCTGGCCGATGATGATGAGGTCGGACTCGAGGCTGTTTCGTTCCTTGATAGTGGCGACAGACGAGTTGAATGCCAGCGCAATGGCGCTCAGTGTGTCGCCTTTCGCAACGGTGTAAATGCGATCGTCCGCCTCCGGTTGACCGGTGTCGGGCACTGGGGCCGGTGCCGGCGTGGGAGCCAGGGCGGTGCGTGCCACGAGTAGGGACATGACGGTTTCGGCCAGCTTGCGGTCGGCGGCGTCTCGGGACTTCGTCTCCGTCTCGATCCGCTGATTGAGAACCTCGATGTTTTCGGCGAGCCTCGCCATGAGCTGCTGACTGCCGCGGGCGATATTTTGCTGCTGGCTTTCGAGGCGCTTCAGCTTATCCTGCAGGCCGGTCGCATAGTCGCTCCAGGCCTGCAGTTCGCCACCGAGCTCGGCCAGTTGCCGGTCGCGCATTCTGAGGTCCTCGCGATAGGCGGCCCGCTGGGCGTTGATCTCGCGAATGATCTCATCCTTGAAGGCACGCATCTCGGCGGTGCCATCGTCCTCGGCCGAGGCCGGTGGGACGGCGGCGAGGCAGGCCACGGCGAAACAAAGTACCGGGATGCGAATTTTCATTGACAATCTCAATTGTTGGTCAGTTGCGTGACAAGGGTTGCGGCGCCCGCAGCCAGGCAGTAGTAGCCGAAATACGACAGTTTGCCGCGACGTAATATGTGCAGCAAAAACGACAGCGACAAATAGCCGACGACCATCGCCACGACAAATCCGATGGTGAGCACCCCCGGGGGCACGCTCATTGCGGCCGCGTCGGCCTGTGAATACCGGGCAATGGTCTCGATCAGTTCGACGCTGGCGATGGCCGGGATCGCCAGCAGAAACGAAAACTTCGCGGCAGTTGCAGTATCGATGCCAAGCCGCGTGGCGATGCCGATCGTGGTGCCGCTGCGCGAAATGCCCGGGACGATCGCCAGGCATTGCATCAGCCCGATAAAAATCGCTGTACGCCAGGTAATCGGTCTCGGTGTTGCCGCGGTGACAGCCGGCCGGTGCACGAACAACAGAACGATGCCTGTAATGATGAGGCCGGCGCCGGTCAACCACAGCTCATGATAGATTTCCTTGACCAGCGGCCGCAGCAGCAGGCCGGGAAACGCCAGCGGCAGTGTGCCGATCAGCAGCAACCCGATCATGCGTCGGTTCTTTGGCTGCATCAGGGCCCCGATCTCGTGCCGGTAACAGACAACGATGGCGGCCAGGGTGCCGCTGTGCAGGACGACACTGATGAACAGGTGGTCGTGCTCGTTGCCGAGCCCCCGTTGCAGCAGGTTCAAGTGCCCGGAGGAACTGATCGGTAAAAATTCAGTGACCCCCTGGACGATCGCGAGCAGTACAATCTTGAGCGTTTCGGTCAAGGGACGGCGGACTGGGTGGGGCGAAGGCGCGGCGGTCGGCAGTTGAAAAAAGCACTGTCATGCAGCAATGCGACGGTCCAGCTTTTAGAGCAGCGGATCATTGGTCGCGGATTTGTCCCGCATTTGCCAGGCTCAGTGCCTCGACGCTCTGGACTTCCACGAATCCCTGGGAACTGACCGGGTTAAGGCCGTCGCTGGCTTCCATCGATGAATCGGCTTCGTTGTACAGATTCGCCGCGCAGTCGCCCAATGAGTGGAAGTAGATATTGCCTTTGTACAGCCCGACCGTCACCGTGCCGTTTGCGAACTCCGCAAATACGTCGATAGCGGCGCGCGCCGCACGAGTTGCAGGGTCGAACCAGCGGCCGTCATAAATCTGATCCGCAATGAAGCTGGACATGCTCCGAAACACGGCGGTTGCCCGCCGGTCGAGGACGGCCTGGTAGACCTGCAACAGGCAGAATCCGAGAAGCTCCATGCCGGGAGCCTCGTAGACGCCGCGGCTTTTTGTGCCGACGACCCGGTTCTCCAAGGCGTTCTTCATGCCGACACCGTTGCGCCCGGCGATTTCGTTGGCTGTGCGCATGCCGGCGAGGGGAGTTACCGCGTTGCCGTTGATCGCCACGGCCCGTCCATTCTCGAACCGGATGGTGACACTTTCGATCTTGTCGGGGGCGTCGTGCGGCCACACGCCCATCGTTGGTTCGACGATGGTTGACGGCGTCTCGAGACTTTCGAGATCTTCCGCCTCATGCGACAGTCCAGCGAGATTGGCATCGGTCGAGTAGCGCTTCTTGTCGCCGGTGTCCGATTCGATGCCGAATTTCATCAGGTAGTCGGCCATCTGCCGGCGACCGGGAAACTCTTCGAGCAGACCCGCATCGCGCCAGGGCGCGTACACCCGCATGCCCGGTGCCAGCACGTTGGTGTAGCGTTCGAAGCGGACCTGGTCGTTGCCCCGCCCGGTGGCACCATGGGCCAGGGCGGTGCAGCCGCGCGTCTGCATTTCGCCGATCAGGCCGCGCACCGTCACGGCGCGCGCAATGCCGGTCGTGTTCCAGTAGCCGCCATCATAGGTGGCCTGGGCCTTGATGAGTTCGTAACAGGCCTCGGCCATGTCGTCCTTGAGATCGATGATGAAGGTGTCGGCGCCGCAGGGTGCCATCTTCTCGACGATGTCGTTGACGTCGGCTTCGTCCGGCTGATCGAGGTCGGCAGAGAAACAGACGACGTCGATGCCGAGCTCCAGAAGTTTCTTGGTGATGGTGCGGCTGTCGAGCCCGCCGGACATGGTCTTTCCGCTCGTGCCCTTGTGGTTGTTGTAGGCGCGCGCGAGGCGGGTGATGGAGTCGATGATGAGGACCACGTCCTCGCCGAGCTCCACCAGGCGCATGCAGCGCTTCCAGACGGCCTCGGAG
>JASLZG010000314.1 GCA_030754995.1 Lentisphaeria bacterium | reverse complement strand
TCGGATTCGCCAACTTCACCATGCAACCGCTGGCCGGCGCCCACGGTGAGTTGACCGGGATCATGATGATCGCGGCGTACCACCACAAACAAGGCCAGTCGCGCCAGGTCATGCTGATCCCCGACAACGCCCACGGGACCAATCCGTCGAGCGCCGCAATCGCCGGTTTTACGACGCAGGAAATAGCGACGGACACCGACGGCAACGTCGACCTCGACCAGCTCCGTCTGCACCTCAACGACGAGCTGGCCGGGATCATGCTCACCTGTCCGAACACCCTCGGGCTCTTCGACCCGAACACGGCGGAGATCTGCACCCTGGTGCGCGCGGCCGGCGGCCTGGCATACTGCGACGGCGCCAACCTCAACGCCATCCTCGGCCGCCTCCGTCCCGGCGACATCGGTTTCGACGTCATGCACGTCAACCTGCACAAGACATTCACGACCCCGCATGGCGGCGGCGGTCCCGGTTCCGGGGTTGTCGGCGTCAGCCCGCGCCTGGTGCCGTTCCTGCCGACCTCGCGCGTGGCCAAGCGGCAGGACGGCAGTTATTCTCTGGAATATCGTTACCCGGACACGATCGGGTACGTGGCGCCGTTCTACGGGAATTTCGGCATCATCCTGCGGGCCTATGCCTACACCCTCACGCTCGGCCGCAAGGGGCTGAGGCGGGTTGGTGAAAATGCGGTGATCAACGCGAACTATGTGCGGGCCCGCCTGGCACCGCATTTCGACGCCCCCTTCGACCGTGCCTGCATGCACGAGTGCGTGCTCTCGGCAACGCCGCAGGCGGCGCGTGGAGTGCGCGCCCTCGATATCGCAAAGGCCTTGCTCGACGAAGGCTTTCATCCGCCGACGATCTATTTCCCACTGATCGTGCCCGAGGCCCTGATGATCGAACCGACCGAGACGGAGTCGCGCCAGACCCTGGACGATTTCATCGATGCGATTCTGCGAATCCTCGAGCGTGTCGAGACCGATCCGGACTCGCTGCTGCAGGCACCGCACGACTGTCCCGTGAGGCGCCTCGACGAGACTCGCGCCGGCCGCCAGCCGGACGTGGCGTCACTGGCGCCGTCACCGTAGCACTTTTTTGTGAATGACCGTTACCGGCAAAGTTTTTGATCGGGCGGAATCACGCACACACGCTATATTGGGCATCGACGAGCAACAACAATGACATACCATAACAGGGAACCTGATGGCGGATCTGACATGGGAGATTGCCACACAAGACGATGATGTTCTTTCACAACTGATCGGGGACTACGGCCTTTCGCGCCCGGCCGCCATGGTGATGGCCAATCGCCGCACGCCGCTGGATGAAGTCGAGAGCTTCCTGCGGCCACGCCTGTGCAACTTGACCGACCCCTATCTCATATCCGGCATGGAACGTGCCGCCGGTCGAATCTGGCAGGCCGTTCGCGACCGTGAGCAGATCATCATCCATGGCGACTACGACGTCGACGGCGTGACCTCCACTACTTTGCTGGCCTGGGTCCTGCGCGAGAGCGGTGCCGAGGTGCGCTGCTTCGTTCCGCACCGCAAGGAAGACGGCTACGGCCTGACGCCGAACTCCGTCGCCAAAGCTGCAAAGGGGCACCCATGCCTGCTGATCACTGTCGACTGCGGGATCAACAGTTGCGAGGCCACCGTCGCGGCCAACGAGCTCGGCATCGACGTGATCATCACCGATCACCACGAGCCGCGCGAGATCCTGCCGCCCGCCCACACAGTGATCAACCCGAAGCTCGGCGATGACCTCCAGGGCCTGCACAACCTTGCCGGCGTCGGGGTCTCCTTCAAACTGTGCCACGCTTTCCTTAAGTACGGCCTGGAAAACAACATCGGCGGCATGTTCGTCGACCTCAAGGACGGACTCGACCTGGTGGCGCTCGGCACCGTGGGGGACATTGTGCCGCTGCTCGGCGAGAATCGCTGTCTGGTGAAGCACGGTATACGCGTTCTGGCAGGCCAACGGCGTCCAGGCGTCCGGGCGCTGTGCGAGATAGCGAAGCTGCCGCAACGCATCAAGTCCACCGACATCACCTATCGCCTGGTGCCGCGACTCAATGCCGCGGGGCGCATGGGCGATGCCGCGGACGCCGTGAAGCTGTTGCAGGCCAGGAGCATTGTCGAGGCCCACACACTGGCGGGAGTTCTCGATGAATGCAATCGCAACCGGCAGGCCCAAGAGCAGGAGACGCTGGCCGCAGCCAAGGCGCAGATCACCGAGCGCGAGCTGCTGGACAAGACCACGATCGTCGTCTACGGCCGCGGCTGGCACCTCGGAGTTATCGGCATCGTCGCCTCGCGGCTGGTGCAGAGTTACCATCGCCCATGCGTCGTGCTAAGTGTCAACGACGACGGCGAAGCCAACGGTTCAGGGCGCAGCATAGACGGGATTGACCTGGTCGAGGCACTGAACGACTGCCAGGAACACCTGAGCCGCTACGGCGGCCACCCAATGGCCAGTGGCATGAGTTTGCATGAAAAGAATCTGCCGCAATTCGCTGGTGCTTTCGAGGAGTGCATCCGCCGGCAGTGCGCCGCCGGCCCCGACCGCTTCAAGCAGCTCCTGAAACTCGAGGGCGACATCCGCTTCGACCTGCTCGACGACCAGTTCTTCGCCGAACTCGATGATCTGCAGCCGTTCGGGCACAGCCATCCGGCGCCACGTTTTCGGTTCCGCCACGTGCGCTGCGACCGCCTGCAGCTCGCCGGCAGCCGCAACACCCGCGGCACCCTGAGCGACGGCTCCGGGGTGGACATGCCGTTCATCGCCTTTGGCCAGGTGCCCGAGGATTTCCCTAAAAGCCCCTGGGATGTCGCCGCCTGCCCGGAACTGAACGAATACCATGGCAACTGCCACCCACAGGTCCAGCTGCAGGAAGTGCGTTCCGCGTGAGAAGATGTCCGGGTGCCAGGTGTCAGCAACATGAGGCGACGCCCCTCACCTTGTTGGCGACTGCCCGGAAACCTCAAACCTGAAACCCTGCGAATCCATGCCGATCAACGATCTACAGATCGCGATCCAGTACGAGTTCCGCGATTCCGCGTTGCAGCTCGAAGCGCTGACGCATCCGTCGTTTCGTGCCGAGTATCCAAACACGCCCGCCGACAACCAGCGGCTGGAGTTTCTCGGGGACGCGGTTATTCAGATCATCGTCACGGATCGCTTGTATCAGGCGCTGCCACTGGAACCGGAAGGCACCCTGACAAAAATCCGGGCGGCCCTGAGCAAACAGCCAACGCTGGCGGGCCTGGCGCGGTTGATCGACCTGGGCAAGCACCTGCGGCTCGGGCACGGTGAGAAGCAGAATCACGGCGACGAACGCGACTCCATCCTGTGTGACGCTTTCGAGGCCCTGATCGGTGCGATGTACCTGGACAGCGACAACAATCCCGAGGTCCCGTCGCGCTTGCTCAACGAGCTGATCGACCGCTATTGTGATGACGTGCACCAATTGCTGCAGGGCGAAAACCCCAAAGGCGAGCTCCAGGAATGGACTCAGCGCAAACTGCATCTCAAGCCGGTCTATGAACTCAAGGACGTGAGCGGCCCCGACCACGAGCGCATTCATACGATCAAGGTAATGATCGGCGATCACTGCTACGGCGAGGGCCGGGCCGGCAAGCGCCAGACCGCGGAGGAAAATGCCGCAAGGGCCGCACTGGCCGCAATCCGCGAAGGCAGCGGGTCCGAAAACGAGGTGAATGCCGCGGAATGAATCTCCGGCCATGCCCGCCGCCGTCCATCGGGGCCACACCGAAATTTGTCGATTTCGGCTGTAAATATTTTATCCAGCGCCGCTTGCAAGGACGCTGGAGGCAGGGCTATAGTACGCCGTTTTCTCGTAGTACGTCTTTGTAGCGTCTGCGGGTCGGGAAACATCACGGAAACGTGAGCTCACCAGCGGAAGGACCCTCAATATGACCCACTTCTCAGTTATTTCTGTACGCACCGCCCTTTTGGCAGCCCTGATCATCGGCAGCCTGGGCACCGTCGATAGAACCCAGGCCGCGAACTACCAGGCGAGCAAACTCGAGCGCTCACTGGTCAAGATTTTCTTTTATCCGTACAATCGGGTCATGGACTTCAACGACATCGTTCATTTCGGTGTCGCCGGCAGTCTCGGGATCGGTGCAGAACTGGCACTGACCGAGAACGCCTCCATCGGCGCCATGTATATCGCCCGCGAAAAAGGCATCGCCTACCACGGGCACGACGGGCACGCCTGGGCATTCGGCCCCAATCTGTTCGGTTCCCCCTTCTTCGGCGGCGAGCATCTGGCGATGTGGCGCAACGAGCGCCACCTCTTCGGCTCGAACGGTCCCAATCCCGATTCGCCCTGGACCTGGTTTGGCATGGACGCACCGAACACCCTGATCATGCAGCCAATACTGGGCAAAGGCGGCATCACCATTCCGACAGGCAACTCATCGAACCTGTACCTGTTGCCGAGTGCGATCGTCAAGCTGCTTCCGGGTACCGGCAACGAGCAACGGACCCATCAGGTCAAGCACGGCTATGCGACGGCGTCCTTCGGTGGTCTGCGCGTGGAATCCAGCGATGACCCTTCGTTGCATTTCCGGCGCTACAGTTCGACGTCCCGCGCCAGCGAACTGTTGTCTGAGGAGTTTGACCAGAGCAAGGGCGAGGTCAGCATGATTTCGCTGCTCGGGGAACACCTGGACAGCTCCAAGGAAGGGGCGATCCGCGGCGAAGTCGTGCTCGGCCTGATCCATCCGTATGTCGCCTTCGAGTTCTACGAAGCCCTCGACTTCCTCGGTGGCACGGTCATGCTCGATTTCAAAAATGACGACTGGCACCCGGAACCCGGCCGTGACAAGGGTCGCAAGCTTGGCCGCGGAATCAACAACTTCGTCTTCGGGCTGTTAGAAATACCGCGCAACATCCAAAGCGTCAATGAAGAGAAAGGCGGATCCGCGGCGTTGACCGAGGGCATTTTTCGCGGCTTCTACCGGGCTGCGATCCGCACCGTCTTCGTCGGCCCGTACGAGATCCTGACGTTCCCGACAGACACCGACCCGATTATCGAGCCGGAGTTCTATTTCGAGCCCGGCCTGGCCGAGACCGAATGGCGTATGCATTTTAGCGGCCGTCGGCACTGATTCGATCTTTTCCCTGTCAACCAACCGTTAGAGGCTGTCATGTATCGTTTTCTCATTGTCTTTTTCGCCGTGTGTCTCACCGCCACTGTCGGCTACACCGACGCCTTCGCCGACTTCGACGCCGACGCTACTGAAGAAGCGGCCAAGGCAAGATCCGGCTCCGAGAAGGGCCTGCGTGGCATCATCAATGTGTCGACCTGCTGGCTCGAGATTCCGATCCAGACCACACGGGGCGCCCGGCAGGGCGTTGCGGGCATGGACGGTGCCGGTGTCAGCGGCAAGTTGTTCGGAGGCATCTTCGGCCTGAGCCGCGGG
>JASLZG010000313.1 GCA_030754995.1 Lentisphaeria bacterium | reverse complement strand
CAACCCGCCTATAATACTCGGTGTTGACCGCGGTTTTTTCGCGTCGGCAGCGATCTCCTGCCAGCCAGGACAGGATTTTTTAGAGAAACACATAACAAGGAACGGAAAATGGCAAAAGCCACAAAAACATATGTTCTTCCGGATGGAAAAGCAGACAAAAATCTTGAAATTGCCATCGCCCAGATCGAGAAGGAATTCGGCAACGGCGCCATCATGCGGCTTGGCGACGACAAGCGTGTAAGCGTCCCGACGATCAGCACCGGCGCCCTGTCCCTTGACGTGGCGCTCGGCATCGGCGGCGTGCCGCGCGGGCGCATCGTCGAGATTTACGGTCCGGAGGCCTCCGGCAAGACCACCATCTGCACGCACATTATCGCCAATGCCCAGAAGGCTGGGGGCCTGTGCGCCTTCATCGACACGGAGCACGCGCTCGATCCGCATTACGCCCGTATCATTGGCGTCGACACGGCGGACATCCTGGTGTCGCAGCCGGACTGCGGCGAGGATGCCTTGAATATCGCCGAGACCCTGGTGCGCAGCAACGCGCTCGACGTCCTGGTCATCGACTCGGTCGCTGCCTTGGTGCCGCGCGCCGAGATCGAGGGGCAGATGGGCGATACTTTCGTCGGTCTGCAGGCGCGGTTGATGTCGCAGGCGCTGCGCAAGCTCACCGGCGCTATCGCCAAGAGCAAGACCTGCGTCATCTTCACCAATCAGATTCGTGAGAAGATCGGTGTCATGTTCGGCAGTCCCGAAACTACGCCGGGCGGCAATGCTCTGAAGTTTTATGCCTCCGTGCGTCTGGACATGCGGCGCAAGGAAGCGATCAAGAACGCCGTTGGCGAAGTCATCGGCAACCACGTGCGGGTCAAGGTCGTCAAGAACAAGATGGCGGCGCCGTTCCAGATCGCGGAGTTTGACATCATGTATGCCGAGGGGATCTCCCGTGCCGGTTCGATTCTGGACGTGGCGCTGGACAATAAATTGATCGACAAACGCGGTTCGTGGTTTTCCTTTGGCAGCGAGCAGCTTGGCCAGGGGCGTGAGCAGACGAAGCAGGCGATCATGGACGACGAGGAGCTCGAAGAGCGCCTGCTGGCCGCGATCCGCGAGAAAATCGGTGACAAGCTTGGCGTCACCGACGAGGCGCCGCCGGAAGCCGCGACGCTGGAACCTGTCCCGCAGGAAGCTGAAGCCGCAGCTTCGTAACACCAACGGTACAACCATCCTACCAGCCGGAACTGCATTACTACTGATTCTACTTTGTTAAATCAGAGTGGCGGCAAGTTGGGGTCGTGCGGATTGCCTGGGAAAAGCGCCGAAATGCGCCCCCTTCCCACAGTCCTCCAGCAGGTCAATTCTCCAATCTGACAAAACAGGGCAGAACCACCCCTGGTGGAACAGAAAGCGGCGATCCACAAGCTCAGATTCGCCACTGCCACACTGCTGGCATCGGTGGTATTGCTGACCATCTTCGGATTGGTGATGCTGTACTCGACGACGAGTGCGACGTCACACCAGCATTTCCTGCTCAAACAGTCGGTCTGGATTTTTCTCGGCATGGTTTTGGCCGCGGTGATCTGCGTTGTCGACTACCGCCGGATCGGCGCCGCCAGCAAGTGGGTTCTGCTGTTGGTTGCCCTGCCTTTGGTCTATCTGGCCACGGCGCATGTGCTGTACCGCTGCGGCTATGATTGGATCACCGAGCTGCCGTTCGTGGCGTCGATCAATGGTGCTTTCCGCTGGCTGCGTGTCGGCAACTTCACGCTGCAGCCGTCGGAATTCGCCAAGCCGGCGCTGATTATTTTTCTGGCGCATTACTACGGTACCAACCCGCGCAATGTCCTGAGCTTCATCAAGGGCGTCTGGCGCCCGGTGCTGGTGGTTGGCATGATCGTCATCCTGGTACTGCTCGGCGGCAGCCTCAGCGTCACGATGATCACCGGGATGGTGGTCATGGCAGTCATGTTCATTGCCGGTGTCCGTCTGCGCTATCTGCTGCTGCTGATTTCAATCGGTATCCTTTCAATCGTTATCCTTCTTTTCGTTTCTATTAGGGTTGGCGACGGCGAGCGTGTCTCGCGGCTGACCTCGTTCCGCCATCCCGAGGCGACAGCGAAAAGCACCGGCTACCAGCTGCTGATGTCGCAGTATGCGCTTGGTTCCGGGCATTGGACCGGTGTCGGCTTCAACGAGAGCCGGCTGAAGGAAAGGTATCTGCCGGAGTCGCACACGGATTTCATCCTGGCGATCGTCGGTGAGGAGCTCGGTTTCACTGCTGTAGCCGGCGTCATGCTGATGTATCTGCTGATACTTGGTGCGGCCTTGACGGTCAGCACCAACGCCCTGGACCGTGAGGGCATGCTGCTCACTGCGGGCGTCGGCCTGTCTATTGGTCTGCACGCCCTTATTCACGCTGCCGTGGTCAGCGGCGCCGGTCCGACAACCGGCATCACCGCGCCGCTGATCAGCTACGGCGGTTCCAGCATGCTCACGACCTGGATCGGCGTTGGCCTGCTGGTCAGCGTCATCCGCACGACAATCGCCAATTCCGATGCGGACGAAGAAGCCGCCAGCCGGCAGCGCACCTCGTCGTTCCTGGCGAAGGACACCCAACCCCTGACGTTAAGAAGTTGAACGTCGAGTTACTGCAGCACATAGTTTTCATCTGTTTCGGCGCCGTCTACTGTTTTTTCGGCTACCGATTCCTGAAGATGCTGCTGGCTGTGGGCGGCGTGGTGGCGGGTGTTGCCCTGGCCAATCTGATTGCCTCGGCGTATTTCCAGGGCAACGTTGTCGTGTTTCTGATAATTGCGCTACTCGCCAGCCTCATTGCCGGGGTGATCGTCCGTTTCGTCTTAAACCTGGCGATCTGGTGTGTCGGCTTTGTTTTCGGTACCTGCCTGGCGCCCCTGATCGTGCCGCTGCTCGCTGACCCCGAAAGCCTGGCCAGCGTGGTCATTGCGGTTTTGTTTGCGACGGTCACCGGGTTGTTGGCGGTGATGATGCAGCGGCCGCTGCTGATCATCGTAACTGCCACAATCGGTTCCTTTGTCGTCATGACGGCGATCCAGATGATCGGTACCTGCCATCATCTTTTTAATGTCGAGGAACTTCAGTCAGCCTACGACGCTGCCGTGGAGCGCACCTGGTGGGTTATCGTGCTGCTCGCCGTCGTCGGGGTGATTTGCCAGTTTCAGACGAAGAAACGGACCAAGGCCCCACGCGAGGATTAGCCCCCTGGTGGCGCGGGCATGCTGCCGGCATTTCAATTGATCAAGCAGGTGATGTGCTGGAAACGCGGTGCCGCGTCTGGTCAGCCCGAAGACCGCGTCCGTCTTCAAGAGTCACTGTCGACCAGTGTCAATCCCAGCGGCAAAGTGTCACCGAGGATCTTGGCCTGGTCTTCCGTCGTCAGTCGTACTGCGTTGTGGAGGCCGTCGATCCAACTGCGCGGGCAACGCTTGTCCGCAAGAAACTCTTGCGCCCGCGTCAGCAGTTCGGCCGGCAGGTCGAGGTTGCGGTCGTCGGTCATGGCGGCAATGCGGGCAATCGCGAAGAGGTGCATGCGGTCGTTGCGCTCCTCGGTGTCCAGCGCCATCAGCCGTTCGACCCATGGTGCCGCGATCTCTGCCGGTACCACCGCATGTGCCGGGGCGTGAAATGGCCGGCGTGCACCGAGCCGTGCCAGCACCCAGCATTCGAAACCGCGCAGGTCGTCATCGCGATTGACCATGACGTTGCCGGCGTTGATTTTCATGTGTACGGGCTGCAATTCCAGGGCCCCAAGACAGCGCCACATTTCCTGGCGCGCCCGTTCGCCGACGCGAATGTAGTAGGCATACGCGTTGCCCGGAAACAGCTCCTTCACGAGCTCGACGCCGATCGTGGTCTGGTGGCCGACGTTGAGCCCGGACACGATGCGGCGCCAGAAAACCCACCATTCGGCGGTCACATCGTTGTCGCGCTTGTACACGGGCCCGACGATCCACTGCTTCCAAAACTCCTTGAGGCGCAGTTCGTCGGCGACGTCGCCGAAGCCCGGGCGCATGCAGTACCCCGTGAGGTTGAGCCAGCGCCGCTCGTGATAGGGGCTGCGGTTGCAGCATTCGCGCAGTTCCAGGAAGACATCGGCCATGGCCCGGACGGCGTGCAGCGGCCAGTCGGCCTTTGCTGTGGCGAGAGCCTCCTCCAGCTCACGCGTCAGCGGCCGTAATTCGTCGGCCGGGCTGTTGAAGCGGCGCCGGATCAGTTCCGCCGCCGCCGCCAGGCGTTCCGCATCGACGATGACCGCAGGTTTCTCCGGCGCGGTTGCCGGCGGCGGTTCTGCGGACTCGGCAACCGGGCGCAGGTCGAAACGCAGCGGCCATCGCAGCTCGCCGTCGGTTGCTTCAAGCGAAACCTCGAGCGCCCCAACGTCGTTGAGTTGTGCCGTGATGCGGACGCCGATGGATTCGGTGCCTTTACCGCCGTCGGGCAGCACCGACACCAGCGGAGCGATCTTCTCGACCTCGTCATCTCCCGGGGTCACGACATCGCCGGGTTGATCGTCGAGGCGCGTGTCGCTGGTGTACAGGTTAAACAACACTTTCTGGTTCGTTTGAACGCGAAAGTCACCGGGCACGGTGATCAGCACATTCTCGTTGGTATCCCGCGGAACGACAGTCACCAGCCGGGTGCCGTTGCCGGCATCCGCGACTTCGAGATAGCAGGCATGCGCCAGGCCGCTGCGGACTTTGACGCCATGGCCGCGGCGCACCCGGCCATAGTAGGAAGCACCGACGGCGACTGCCTGCGAGACATCCTCGCCGATGAGTTCTTTCGGCTGTCCGCGATCCGGGCGCCAGCCGGCGATGGCGTCGAGAATGCGGCGGCGCAGGAACTTCGTCTTCATGCTGCCGCCATTGAACAGGACGCGCTCGGGAAACATGCAGGGATGATCGTCCTCGGCATCGTTTGCGACCTTCGCAGCCTGATGCAGAAACTCCAGCAGATACCGGGTGATCGCGGGATCGACGGCATACGGCAAGCCCATCTGGCGCATGCCGGTCTGTCGTCGTGGCGGCGGTTCATCAACCGGGACTTCCGGGTAGAATCCATCTTCCAAAAGTTCGACGACGGCAGTACGGCGCAGTTCGGCTTTTTTGATATTCTTGAGTACGGAGCTGCCGGCCGAGAGCAGGGTGATGTCAGTTTTTGCCCGGCGTGACTCGAGCAGGACTTCCTTGGCTTCGCGGCAGCGCTGGCACAGCAGTGTCCAGTCGGTGGCGACCAGTTTGGTGTCCCACTTTTTCTCCATCATTCGAGCCAGTGCCATGTCGATGTTGTCGCCGCCAAGCAGCAGGTGACTGCCCACCGCGAAGCGGTGCAGGTAGCCTTCGTCGTCGATCTGAATAATCGACAGGTCGGTGGTGCCGCCGCCGACGTCGACGATCAGGCATTTCTGGCCCCAGCGGATGGCACTG
>JASLZG010000312.1 GCA_030754995.1 Lentisphaeria bacterium | reverse complement strand
CAACGACTGGACACGGGTGTCGGTCAGCGTCTCGCCCACCGAGGCCGACACAACCTTCCGCGTCTTCATGTTTGTCCCGGGCCGTGGTGAGGTGTGGTTCGACGACGTCGAGGTGCATGACAACTCCGAGGCGATCATCGGCGACCTGTTCAGCGGCCTGCAGACGCGGCTGCAGACGCTGCGCCGTCAGGCGGCCGGCCTTGGTGAGGCTTTCTCTGCCGACGAGCTGCGGCCGATCGACGATGCCCTGGACTTTGCCGGCCGGGTCGTGGGGCGTGATGTCGAGGTGAACCGTGCCGAGCTGCAGGCAAGGCATGACGAGGTGCAGATGCTGATCCGGGATTTCGGCCGCGAGCTGTCGGTGCGGCGCGTCGTCATGGCGGTCCGCCAGCGCACCGGCGCCGCACCCGGTGTCGTCCTCGGTTTCGCAGGCCCGACGGAACGCGTTTTCCTGCGGGATCATGCGCTGCCGATTCGTGCCGACGAGAGCGGGCGGATCATGGCGGTGCGCGGCGAACGGGAAGCTGTCCAGCTGGTCATCCTGCCGCTTGCCAAGGAGTTGACGGATGTGCAGGTATCCATCGGCGACCTGCGTTCCGGCGAGAGCTTGATCCCGTCGAGCGCGGTCGAAATTCATCCGGTCGGTTCCGTCAGGATCACGCAGCCCGGTGCCAACTGGTTCCCTGCGGAGTCCGCATATGTCGGTTGGTGGCCGGACCCGCTGCTGCCGAATTTTCCCTTCGACGTGGCCAGGGCCGAGGCGCAGGCGGTGTGGCTGTCGGTGCGCATTCCGCGGGACGCGGCGCCGGGGACATATCGTGGGCGGATTGCCGTGGTGCCGGGCAATGCCGAGGCGCTGGAAGCCGGGCTCGAAGTGACGGTGGCCGACGTCGAGCTGCCTGAGCGCTGGCATTTCCGGAATCTGCTTTGTTTTGACGACGACGGCTACGGCCCGATGATTTACAAGGACGCCTGGACAGACGCGATGCGCCGCCAGTTCATCGACTTTCTGCTCGACCGCCGGATCAACATCGGCGGCCTCTCCGGGCAGAGCCAGAAACGCATCACGCTCGAGGAAACGCTCGAATTCGCGGCGCGTGGGCAGAACGTCATTTTCGCATACCAGTTCTGGGGCGAGCAGCGGATGCATGACGTTGACGGCAACCCCGTCACCGAGCTGCCGAAGAGCAACAATGACACGATGCCGGGGCCCGGCCCGGTGAAATTGCGTGACTGGATCCCGAAACTGCAGGCGGCCGGCGTCGGCGACCGGGCGATCGTCTACGGCTGGGACGAGCGCGGCCCGGAATTCTACCCGGACATACGTGTGGCGGCCGAGCTGCTGGCCCGGGAGTTTCCAGGATTGCCGCTGATGATGGCCGGGGTCGACCGCTCCTGTGGCACGGAGTCGACCTTGGCCGGACTGGACAACATCATCTACATGCCGCTGATGCTGCACTGGGACCCGGTCGCGGCGCGGCAGGCGCAAGCCAATGGCAATGAAGTCTGGTGGTACACGATCCACTGGAACATCGAGCATCATCTGATCCGCAGCCGGCTGATTCCATGGCAGACGCACAAGGTCGAGGCGGGCGGCTTCCTGATCTGGGCGATGAACCGCTGGACCGGCGAACGCAACAAAACGCCGTTGAGCGGCGATAAGATCCGCACCGACTGGGATCCCCAGGGCGACGGCGGCGGCTACATCAATTCGACGGCGATGTACGTGTACCCGGGAGTCGACGGCCCGATCTCGTCATTGCGGCTGGAGAATTTTGCCGACGGCATCGAGGAGTACGATCTGCTGCAGGCTGCCGAGGCGATGGTGGCGGCATTGGAACAAACCGGAAAAGATCCTGAACTGGCTCGATTGCTCAGGCATGCGATTGCGATCGACGACAGCTTTGTCAGGAATGCGCTGGAGTACAGCGTCGATCCGGTTGTTCTGGCGGCGCACCGGCAGCGCCTGATCGATGCCTTGACCGTCGCTCGCCGGGAATTGAAAAAATAGTGTCAACCCGATAAACTAAGCGTGTTAATCGAGTCATTTTATTTCGTTTTGACCCCGACAATCGTGAGGCGGGCATCCGGTGAAAAATCGGCTGAGTGATACTCGAACGGCTTCCCTGAGGCGGGGTTTTACCCTCATCGAATTGCTGGTGGTGATCGCCATCATCGCGATCCTGGCGGCGATGCTGCTGCCGGCGCTGCAGCAGGCCAAGGCCAAGGCCAAGCAGATTGCCTGCACCAACAATCTCAAGCAGATCGGTCTGGCCGTTCTCTTTTACGCTGATGACAATGAGGGATACCTCGGGGCCCACAATTACACCGGGGGGGGGTACGAGCAGTATATGTGGTACCGCACGATTGGCCCGTATCTGAACGTCAACCCGTCGGACGCCGATTTCGCCCAAAAGCGATGGCTGTTTTGGAACTCTGATGCTTACAACACCATCGTCCATGAGCTGGCGTGTCCGTCGCGGCCGGCGACCGACGATTACACCTGCTACGGCGTCCTCTATTTTGCCACCAATCCACCCGCCGTTCCCGGCGATACAAACGCTGTTCCCTTCCTGCACCTGGTCAACACCAGCCCGTTCAGGCTGCATCGATTAATCGATATTCATAACAACTGTTTCCTGGTGACCGATGCCCGGAAAAATGTCTACAGCCCGACCCTTTCGACGTGGGCGCTCAACGTCGACATGAACGGCAACGGTGTGCCAGACTCGCTCAGCGTCAGCCAACGCTTTAACGGGGGTGAGCTTGACCGCCACAGCAACGGCGCGAATTATCTCTTCGTCGACGGCCGCGTCAAATGGCTGCGCGTTTCCGCTTGGGAAGAGAACGAGAATAATCTGTGGGCCCTGAACCCGTGATTCGGCGGTTTGCCCGACCGGCGCTTCACCACAGCCCCCTCAGCATCTCCATTGCTTTCAGTACCGCGTGTATCCGCTGGTCGAGCGTGCCCGGCACATTCACTTCCAACGTCACGACGCCGCGATAGTCGATTGCCCTGAGCGCCTGCATGAAGCCGCGCCAGTCGGTATCGCCTTCCCCGGGCAGGAGATGCTCATCCCAGTGCAGGTACTTCGCGCCGGGCAGCTTCCTTTGGGTCTTGCCGTGGTTGTCGGAAAGGTGCAGGCTGCACAGTCTGTCGCCCGCGGCCTCCAGCATTTCCACCAGGTCGCCGGAGATGTAGGCATGGCCGCTGTCGAGATGGACGCCCAGGTGCTGGGAATCGACTGAGTTCACGATCTCCCGGTATTCCGCCTCATTATCGCCCAGGAGAAAGGCTGGACAGCCGCACCCGGTCATGTCGAAGACGTTTTCGACCGCGACCATGGCCCCATGCCCGGCGCAGAATTCAACGAGCGCAGCAAGGTTCCGCTTGCACGTGTCGAGTCGCCTCTTTCGGTCGTCCGTCAGCATAATGACATCGGACGCGTGGATAACCAGTATCGGATTGTCGAACCGGGGCAGGAGCCTGACGCAGGCCTTGAGGTTCTCGAGAGGTGTTCGGGAACCGATCTGCTCGTCGGTGGACAGGTCGAAGGCGTCGCCGCCGATATGTACCTGGACCAACCTTACCGCGTTCCTATGCACCGCCGCCTCGAGGCCGGACAGGTATTCCTCGTCCCCGGCATCGGCGGCAAACGAGTCGGAGGAGAGCTCAATGTACTTGATCCCGAACCTGGCGGCGGCCGCGATGCCTTCGCATAAATCATGGTCCGCCCACAGGCAGCTGGATACGCCGAATTTCAGGTCGAAGTTGCCTGGCACGGATAACTCCCTTCGTCGTTCACGCGGAACTGTTGGTTGTTGTTGGTAATTGGGAATAGTCCGGTTGCTTTCTGCCTGGCCATCCGGCGCCTGTAGGAATGACCTGTTTCGACTGTTTGTCAAGCGCGCCCGAAGGCGGTACCGGCTCATGCGCGATGCACCGCTTTGGCCCCGCGCTGCGTTGAGAAAACAGCAATGGCGGCTATGATAGCAGCCCGGGCGTGGTGCACGAACGAAGACCCCTGTGTACCGGAGGTGATCCTGTGCCGACACATGCGCGCAAATGTTTCCGATGGTGGGTTCCGAGCCTGGCGGCGGCCGGTCTCGTCTGTGCGCAGGGATGCGCAATCCTCATTCAGGCGTCGGCAACATCAACGCCGCTGCCCGGTATCGATGCCGCCGCGGCGCCGTCGATGTCGCTGCTGCCGGAGATGTGGCGCTACCGCACCGACCCGGACAAAGTCGGTGAAAAGGAACGATGGTTTGCGCCCGGCTGGAAGGGCACGCCGTGGCAATGGACCTCGACACACGGCTTCTGGCCGCGCTACGAAGGCGACGGGTGGTACGCCCTCGACCAGGTCATTCCACCGGCAACAGGAGGCGAGATGTGGCTGATCTTCGGGGCGGTGGACGAGAATTACACCCTGTGGATCAACGGCAACTACATCGCCGACAACCTCGACAAGGGGACGTCGATGTGGGACAAGTCCGCCGCCGTCAACATAACCGGGCGCTATCGGCAGGGGGCCTCGAACCATCTCGTCGTCCGGGTCCGCAATAGCCGCGGCGCCGGCGGCATCTGGAAGCCCTCGGCCGTAGTCCGCTATGGCGGCACTGCCGCAGCAACAGCCCGCCGCCAACCTGCCGCCCCGGAGCTGAGCCGGGACGATTGCATCGAGCGGGCGGTCGCTGAGGCGCGGCGACAAAACGGCGAACGCGATCCGGTCTTCGTCACCGGCTTCGCCCCCTCAACGCAGCACATCTTTCTCGAGGACCGGCCGTTCGCGATCGAGGTGGCGAGGGAGGGGCGCCTGCTTGCTGTTCGTGGCGAAAAGGAGGCGCTGCAGCTGGTCATCCTCGCCAACGCCCGTGACCTGGCGAATGTCGAGGTGTCGGTGAGCGCGCTGGCCGGCGACCACGAGACGATCCCGGCCAGTGCGGTGACTGTCAATCCGGTCGGGTTTGTGAAGATCGACTACGAGACGAGTTCGCCTTTTCCCGACGAGACGCCGTACCTGGGCTGGTGGCCGGACCCGTTGCTGGAAAACTTCGCGTTCGACGTTGACCGCGGCAATACGCAGCCGGTCTGCATCTCGGTGCGTATACCGCAGACCCTGGCGGCCGGGGCATACACCGGTACGATTACCGTCCGGCCAGGCAATGCGCCGGCACGTGAACTGGCGTTGGCGGTCGATGTCGCCGATGTCGATTTGCCAACGACCTGGCATTTCCGCAACCTGCTCTGCTGGGACGACGGCTACGGCCCGATGGTCTACGGCGACCGCTGGACCGAACAGCTCCGCGACAAGTTCATCGAGTTCCAGCTCGAACGGCGCCTGAATATCGGCGGACTCTCCGGCTCGACGCAGAAGCGGGTAACCGTCGACGACATGGTCGCCTACGTGAAACGGGGGCAGAACGCTGTCTTCGCTTATCAGTTCCACGGCGAGCAACGCATGCGGGACGGCGCCGGCCGGCCGCTGACCGGGCTGCCGAAGAGCGGCAA
>JASLZG010000311.1 GCA_030754995.1 Lentisphaeria bacterium | reverse complement strand
GGCGGTCCAGAGCAGGCCCCAGGACAGCAGCGGACGCCGCCACATATCCCACGGTATGTAACCGGTCAGGGTATGCTTGAGCCGTGGCCAGAAACCGGTTGGCCGTGAGAACAATCGTGCCTTGCCGTCACGCGGCACGGCGTCAAAATAAGCGGCGTCGATTTCCTCGCTGCCCTCCAATAAACGCGCCGCACCTTCGTTGCTGATGCAACTGATGTGTGCCAGCGCCAATTGTCCTTCCCCGATCAGCCGCAAGCGCAGCCACAGGCCGTCGCCCATACCGTAGGGCAACTTCACCATCGGCGCGATCATCGTCTCCAGGCCGGTGCCGTCGACGGTATCACGGCTGAGCTGCGAAAGCTGCAGCCAGCTCGGCATGCCAAGCGACGCATCTTCCCAGCGATGGCCGTCGACGCTGACGTCGGCACGAAATCTGGCACTGGATTTGAGGGAGATCGGGCGAATGCGGGCCTCGAGACGCATGACCTGGCCGGGACCGAACAGGTCGGTGCCATCGGCCGCGCGGCGCGGGATGAATTGTTTCAGGTCACAGACGGAATCGGGTGAATTGTTGGCGAACAAGGCAGCCGGCACCGGGCGGTTGTTTTCGGTGACTTCCGTCGTTTCCAAATCGCCTTCCCAACCTTCGAGGCCCTCTCCAAAGTCGGGATTCCGAATCAGATTGTCGGCCCCCTGCGGGACCATGTAGCGCGGCATCGGCATGGTGTACGCCTTGAAGGTGCGCGCACTGATCATGGTGCCGACAAATCGTTGCCAGAGCCCCTGCGACGCCAGCGGGAAAAAGGTGATGAGCATGCAGTAGATAAGCAGCAGTTCACGGCGGTCCAGGGCCCATCTGCGCCGGATGACGCCCAGCAGCACAGCAATCGTCAGGACACCGAGAAAAAGACCGACGGCGCCCACCGGCGGCGCGTTGGCGGAGATGTTGCCGGCGTTGAGCAGAATCTCCTGCACCACTACCCAGAAGGCGCCGACAACCAGGAGAACAGAGCCGATGCAGATGGCGCGGACGACGGAGAATGGTTTGGTCGCGGCGGCAGACATGCGTGTAAGGTAGGCAGTCGTCTTGGTCGTTCAAGGGGCGGCGGGAACTCGTTGGCCGCCTCGCAACGCCACAAAAACCGTGGTAAAGCGCCGCACAAATTTACGCTGACAAAAAGTCCCCGTGCTGCAGGCATCAGGAGTCGGGTAATTTGCGCGCCGTGTTCCGCAATAGAGGTGAAGCGGCAACGGGTGGTGCGACATGTCCGGCGAATTCAACGGATCGCAGAGCGGCCTCGTGCTGACCAACTGCGGTTGAAAAAGCGACAGATACCCGCAGCGCTTTCGAATCCACCAGGGATCACTGCGAGACAAACCGACGAGACAGGCCGCCCTCCCACCGGAGCAGAAGCTTCGCAGGCGGCGTTTTTTTTTCCAAAAAAAATCAGTTTTCCACAACTCTTCCGCCGCACAAAAAAAGCCCGGCAGTCGCAGGGACCGCCGGGCTTTTCAAATCGAATTGATTCGGTTTCCGCCTGATTACTTAAGGAGTAGACAGTTTTTCTTGAATCTTCGTCTCCAAGTCCGCCATGACTTCGTCGTGACAGTCAGAGGTTGTCCCCTCGCAGGGATTCACGCCGAGCAATGCCAGACTCGTCAGGACGCCACCGCAATCGAGGGCTTCCTGAAGCGAAGTCGGACTGGTCAGCTTGCAGAGCGCGTCGAACACGACGATCGTCACGTCTGCACATGCCGCACACGGCGCGTCTGCACCGTCTGCACCTGCAGCGCCTGCAGCGCCGTCCGCGCCGGCAGCGCCGTCCGCGCCGTCCGCGCCGGCAGCGCCGTCCGCGCCGTCCGCGCCCGCCTTACCCTGCGGCCCCTGCGCGCCGTCCGCGCCGGCAGCGCCGTCCGCGCCGGCCGCGCCGGCCGGACCGGGAGGCAGATCGCCGACGGAGCTGGCGATCTGCGTACCTAGCGGTGTTTCCGCGCCGGACTTCATGCCGACATAGTCCCAAGCCGCTTCGTATCTGCTACTGGCCACGCCCAGGTAGTTTAGATTGCCGCCGTCGCACCACGGCAGACTACAGCCCGTCAGTGGCAGCGACAATGCCGGATTCAGGCCGCCATTCATATACAAATCGACCTGGGTGGCGTTGGGCTCACGTACCAAACGGAATACGTTGTAATCCGCCATGGTCAGCAGCAACACTTCCGAGTCGTTCGCCGGTGAGTCATGGTGCATATAGACGCCGCCTTCGCTGCTGGTACGAAGACTGAACGGACTGGCGTCATCGCCCCAGGAACAGATCATTTCTCCCTGAGGTGGGCTGTTGTTGTTCCCAATGAAGGCAAACTCCACCGTAGAGCCGGCTGCCGCCGTAATCGGACTCTCGTCTCTCGGCTCGGGGTACCAATACCACGCCCCGCCAGGATTACCGTTGGCAGTAGTCCACCCCGGGTATAGGTCGGGATTGGTGAAAATGTCGTCTTGATTGAACATGGCACTGTTCCAGCCGCCGGCCGTGAAAAAACTGACGTCTATGTGGGTGCCGCCTGTGCAGTCCCAGTAGAAGTCCCAGTTCTCCGTCCCGATCGCTGGCGCGACGCTCCTTCCTGCAACAGTAGTGGTGCCCCCTATACCCATGCCGCCCGTCGCCGCTTCGACGGCATTTTCAGCTATGTCCAATACTTCTCCTTCACTCAGCCCGCCGCCTGGCGCGTTCCCGCCGCTGGTGAACTGGATGTAATCAACCGCACTCTCGAAGGTTGAAGAGGCGAAGTAGATATGGTTAAGGTTGCCGCCATCGCAGCACGGCAACGCACAGGCTGCCGGGACAAAATCGATTGCCGGGTTTGAGTTGCCGTCGATATAGAGCTGCACCGAGTCCGCTCCCGCATTCCGCACCAGGCGAAAAGTGTGATAATCCCGGAGATTCAGCGTCGTGGGCTGGCTTCGCTGTGAAGGAAAAGAGCAACCCGCGGCTGCATCAGTCCCGCCCAGCTCAACAAAGTCCCGCCCATCGTTCCCGGCACCCGGATTAACCCCGCCGCTACCATGGCCGTTATAGCCAGTCCCGTAAGCGAACCGCAGGCTGACAAGGTTGGTGTCATCAGCAAACTGGAGAAACTCCATGAAAGTGGAGCCGGCGCTCTGGTGACCCATTATTGCGAACTCCACCGTCCAGCCGGCGGCTTTGGTGACGGAGTCGCCTTCAGTGGCAAAGTTACGTGATAACAGCCCGCCACCATTGCCGGTGATAGTCATCCAGCCCGGGTGGTCGCCCGGGCTGCCGATGGCGTTGTTCTGCTGGTACGGGGCCATATTACCGCCGGTGAAGAAACCATTGGGCACTTTCGGACTGTCCGTACCGTCCCATGAGTAGTCCCAGCTTTCCGCCGTTGCGTTGACTGTCCACAGCCCCACAAGTGCCACAACCATTACGGCCATTGTCTGTTTCATCGTGTTCATGGTTGGATTCTCCGTCCAGTGTTTTGGGCTCAGCCCGGGTTTAGATTTTTTGGATTATTCTTCTTGACAACATCCATGGTATACGAAAAAAAAAATACAATTGCAAGTAAAAAAACGCCCTTTCATGAAAAATGTTTCAGATTGAATCGGCTCCGGGTTACGACTATGTTTAGTAGGCTGATTTCACCCGCCTGAGGATCAACTCCAACGCCCATTTTGATTGCCGGGCGGCAACAAGTTGCGCAACTCGCAATTCTTGAACAGACAACTGTAAAACGGAGAAACAACCCCATGACCACGCATCGCTTCACACCCCTGCTCGCTGCCGCCTGGATTATCGCAACCACCTGCGGGCTCGACGCCCAGGTAGCCGACAACAAAACCGTCGCAACCGTCAACGGCACGGCGATCAAAGCCATCCAGTTGTTGCTGATCGACGCCGGCTTCGATTTGGAAACGGCGACGGCCGAAAGCAAATCGGCCATCATTGATCAGGCGATCGACAGGGAGCTGCTCTACCAGGAAGCCAAGCGCCAGAAGCTGGACCAGGATCCGCAGATCCAAGAGGTGCTGGCCTATCGCGCGACCCTGGCCGCCGAACGGCAGCTCGAGTACCTCGCCACTGCCTTCCGACAGTATTACCGCCAAGAGCATTTCTCGTCTACCGGACATGATCACGCAGACGATGGGCATACCCATGACCACGAGACACATACGAAGGAGGGACAAGCGGCGCACAACGAGTGGGTGAAGTCGGTGTTTGCCACAACACCGGTCCAGCTCAACGGCGAGATCATACCAGCCGCGGTTACCTCGTCGCAATCGAAGCAGCACGACCTGGCGTGGCTGGTGGTCCGCGAAATGCTGGAGATAAAAGTCAGTGAGAAACCGGACGTTGCCCCGGACATGGCGGCCGTCGCCAGACAGTTGACCGGCCACACCTTGACCGTCGGAAAAACGACCTACGATTTTGACGACCTGTCCTGGACCCAGATGCTCACCAAAGACCAATCAGGCGGGCGCCTGAGATCCGGTGCCGGCTTCTCCTACCTGCTCGGGTCACTGGTCTTCGTCGAAGCCGCCCGGTCTGAAGGTTTCGACAAAGACCCGGACCGCTTCGATTCTCTCGATTATGCCTTCAGAGGCCAGAACATGGGCGCCCTCGCCCGTGCCCAGCTGGCGTCGGATCCGGTGCGACTGGGGCTGATCGACGCGATACTCGACCGGAAAGGCATGCTGGATCCATCGAAAATCGAAATCAGCGAGGCCGATATCGATAAGGCCGTGGCCGAGAACACCCAGTACAAAAACCTCCTTCTGCAGCCGAACGGCAAGGCAATCTTGCGCAGCGTCCTCGCCGGCCGCGAAAAGTCGACGAGAATGGGTGCCGCCAAGGCCTCCTACCTCAAAGAACTCCGCAGCAAAGCCAAGATCGAAATCGCGAACTAATAAGAGGTAAAGGGAAATTTGCGACCTCGCCCGAGGTACCGCACCTTTTATATCTGATCGCTGCGCCAAGAAGACCTGCAATTTGAGCGCCGGACAACATGATATTAAATTGCGTTAAAATGCATGGTACGGTCTCAGACGTAAGCCGGTTGGATTGCATGCCACACGGGAGACAAGTTCATGACAAACAAAATCAAAGCCGACCACCGCAAGGTCGGTTTACCCTGATCGAACTCCTTGTGGTCATCAGCATCATCGCCATTCTCGCTGCCATGCTGCTGCCGGCCTTGAACCGCGCGAAGCGCACTGCCAAGGCGATTCTCTGCCTGAACAACCTCAAGCAGCATGCCATCGGGATGATCTCATACGCCAACGACGACGCATCGGGACACTTTCTTCCCGGCCCGCCCCAGAAGGGTGACGGGCTTGGCGTGATTATCCGCGCCGGAATTCCACACGGTTCGCCCGCGGGAGGAAAAGCGCTGGCCGACACATTTGCCGAGGAACAATCCGGCAGTGTTGACCTTTTTTGGTGCCCGTTCCAGCTGGCCCAGGGCTCGGGCCCCGCCGGCAATGCCCCGTTTTACCCGGACCTGTTCCATTATA
>JASLZG010000310.1 GCA_030754995.1 Lentisphaeria bacterium | reverse complement strand
ATTGCGGCTGGTGGACGGATAAATCGCTTCGCAAGGTCCCGGTGGAGCCCTCGCTTCTTCGTGCCGGCCGGAACGAGTTGACCCTCCACTGCGATTACGACGTGAACCACCCGGGGCTGGAGCTGGTCTACCTGCTGGGCTCGTTCGGCGTCAACGTGCGCGGGCGCCGCGTGACCGTGACCGCAATGCCGGCGTCGCTTGCATTGGGCAACTGGGTCAAACAGGGGCTGGCGTTTTATTCCGGGTCGGTCAGTTATCAGAAGACGATCCGCCCCAGGGTGCGCCGTGGTGAACGGTTGTTCGTCCAGGTGTCCGGCTTCGACGGTACGGCGGTCCGGGTGATCGTCGACGGGCAGCTTGCGGGTGTCATCGCGTGGGCGCCGCACGAAGTGGAAATTACTGATCTTCTCGCCGACGGCGGGTCAACGCTCGCCATCCAGGTCGTCGGCCATCGCCGCAACTCACATGGCCCGCTGCACCTGAACGAGAAACAGCCGTGGGCCATCGGCCCGAATGAATTCATGACGACGGACAAGAGATGGAACGACAACTATCAGCTCGTGCCGCTGGGGCTGACGGCTCCGCCGTGTTTGGTGACGAGAAAAGGCTGAGACAATCCGGATTTCGAATTTCGGATTCTGCCGATGTCCGTTATTGAAGAGTTTTGAAGCTCTGGGAGGGGGCTGCACCGGTATTATGCTCACATTCCATTCGCAGCGAACGGTAGGGAGTGTATTGGACGACAAATCCGAAATCTCGAAACACCTGGTTTCCCATGCGAATCCTCTATCTTGACATCGACGCCCTCCGTGCCGACCACCTCGGGTGTTACGGCTATCATCGCGATACGTCACCCAACATCGACCGGGTCGCCGCCGAGGGTGTGCGCTTCAACAACTGCTACGTCACGGATGCGCCCTGTCTGCCGTCGCGCACCGCGTTGATGACCGGCCAGTTCGGCATCCACACCGGCGTTGTCAATCACGGCGGCACCGCCGCCGATCTGCGCCTCCAGGGCGAGTCCCGCGGATTCATGGACAACCTGCGATTCCATTCGCTGCCGGGCTATCTCAATTCAACCTGCGGGCTGCATACCTGTTACATCGGCGGTTTCGGCCAGCGACACACGACCTGGTCCTTTTACGCTGGATTTCGGGAGATTCACGACACCGGCATGTGCGGCATGGAATCCGCGGAAGATGTCTCCCCGGCGGTGCTGGACTGGATCGAGCGGCGTGGCGGCGGGGACGATTGGTTTCTCTACCTCAACTACTGGGATCCGCACACCCCAGTTCGTGTACCGGCGGCGTTCGGCAATCCATTTGCGAACGACCCACTTCCGGCGCACTTCGACCAGGCGTTGATCGACGGGCACATGAAACGGCCCGGGCCGCATACCATCCTGGACATCGGCATGTACGACGACAACACACTGCCGGAGTATCCGCGCCACCCAGGCAAGGTGACCGACATGGACGAGATGCGGCAGTTGATCGACGGCTACGATTGCGGTATCCGCTACGCCGACGAACACATCGGCAAACTGCTCGATGCCCTCGACCGGCAGGGCGTTCTCGATGAGTTGGTCATCATCATCAGCGCCGATCACGGCGAGAACTACGGTGAGCTCGGCATCTATGCCGAACACGGCACTGCCGATCACGCCTGTTGCCGGATCCCGATGATCATCCGGTGGCCCGGCAAGGCGAAAGCCGGGTATACCGACGACGGCCTGCACTACCACCTCGATCTGGGCCCGACGCTCGCCGAGCTGACCCACAACGAACCGCGCCAAGAATGGGACGGGCGCAGTTATGCCGCATCAGTCACCGCCGCCGCCGACACCGGCCGCGACTACCTGGTGCTCGGCCAGTGCGCCCATGGCTGCCAGCGCGCGGTGCGTTGGGACGACTGGATCTACATCCGGTCCTGGCACGACGGCTATCACTGCTGGGACGACGAGCTGCTGTTCAATCTGAAAGACGATCCGTACGAACAGCAGAACGTCCGTGATCAACATCCCGACGTCGTCGAGACGGCCCGCCGTTACTACGATGAATGGCACAACGAGATGCTGGCGTCGATGCCGTACGGCTACCGCGAGGATCCGCTGCAGACAGCACTGCGCGAAGCTCCATATCATTGTGCAACAGACCTGGCCGCCTACTGCAAGCGACTCGAGGCAACCGGTCGCGGTGAGTGGGTTGCGGTGATCAGGGAGCGGCATCCGAAGATGTTTGCAACGCGGGACGATGCGTAGTGTCTTGCCGGCAATACGATTCGCCCTGCCTGATGGAAAAGTGGCAGGCGCCCACCGGCGATTGGCCATACTTGAAATCGGCTCTCACCAGGGCTGCCGCCACCTGGCCAACGCGCAGATCCAACCTCGTCGACGCTCGGTTCCGGTGAGCAGGCGACTTCACCGTTGCACAATGAATGTCTTGATCTCGTAGGGTGTGAACTCGCACTCGATTCGGTTGTCGGTCACCGTTACGCCCTGCTCGGGACGCTCCAGAAGATCGCACTCGGTGACTTCCACTATTTCGAAACCGAACTCAAAGACAGCCCGGGATGTGTTGCCGTGACTTTCGTAGGCGCGCAGAACCAGTGCCGCGCCATCCTCCGATTTTTTCAGCACCTCGATGATGACGCTTTCCGACTGCACCGTGACCGCCCCGGTGGCTGACGCCGTATGGCCGGTCGACTGCTCGTCTTTCCCGCCGACCCAACGCATCAGCAGGGGGCAATTCAACTCGGCGGCCCGATGCACAACGCGTGCCGACCGCCAGTCGCCGGTGTGGCAATAGATCGAGTACGTGAACTCATGCTCGCCAAGGTCGGACTCGGGATCGGGATCGCCGGGGCCGCGCAGCAGTGTCAGCCGAAGGGTGCCGCCGGTGATGTCGCCGCCGTACTTGCAGTCATTGAGAATGCTGAGGCCGCGATCGCCCTCGGAAAGGTCGACGAACCGGTGCATTGCCTCCTCGTACTGATGCTGTTCGAACGGCGTGCGGCGGTGCGTCGGCCGCTCGTAGGCGCCGTACGCGACTTCGCAGGTGGCGTGTTGGGCCCGGATGTTGGTGGGGAAACACACTTTCAGCATCCGGCCGCGTTCACGCCAGTCCACCCAGGTTCGAAAATCGATGATCGGCGAGTTCCGATTAAGGATGATATCCTGGACAATGCAGCTGTCGTGGAAACGCCGGGTGACCCGCAGGCGGCCACGCAACGGCCCGGCCTCCCGGACCTCGATGCTCTCGGGATCGGGGATGTCTTCGACCATTCGTTCGAATTCCGGATCGATGTTCCAGGCTTCGCCCAGGGCCATTTTGTCGAAGAACAGCTGGAACCGATTCGCCGACTTGCCGGACTCGACGAACTGCTTTGCGGAGAGCTTGTCGGTGATCTGCAGGATGAGGCCGGAAGTCGTGAACTCGATTCGGACGAACCGGTTTTCCATTCGGTCCTGGCGCACCACGATGTCGTTCGGCGGCAATTCGACGGACTCGTTCGTTGCACGATAATAGCGATGGCCGAGTGGCGGCAGGTCGTCCAATTCGACCAGGTATTTTTCATTGCCGTCATCGTCCGTCACGACCTGTGTCGGAATGCACGGGTTGTCGTCGGTTGCAAATGATTGATACGCCCAACCGGACGGGCGGGCAAGCTCGAGCAGTTGCGAGCGTTGCCACGAGCAGGCGTTGAACACACACATTCCCTCGGCCGCGGCATCGAGACCGTGGTGGGTGATCAGTGTGGACAGCGATTCACCCAGCAGCGCGTTGCCGATTTCCCATATTTCTTCATAGTGCCCCCGCGTTTCCTCGAAGACCGCGGGCACCGACGTGCCGGGGAGGACGTCATGAAACTGGTTCAGCAGCATGAGCTCCCATCCCGCATCGAGCCGGGAGATGTCCGGCTCATGCCCGAGCGCACTGCAGAACGAACTGTATATCTCCGCCTGTCGGTAGAGTTGCTCCACCTGCCGGTTGGCTTTCTTGAGCCACGCCTGCGATGTCAAGGTCCCGCGATGCATGGAGACGGGTACCTCGCCGAACCAGGTCGGAAGGTCCACGGCGTTCTGTTCCGCGTCCTGGAAAAAGTCGGCGACCCTGGCAAACCGGGATTCGGGCAGGGAAGAAATATCGCGCATGAACCGGCAACGCTCGACTTGTTCTGGCGTGGGGCCGCCGCCGCCGTCGCCCCAGCCGAAGGGTGCCAGCATGGCGTCGTAGTCCTGTTTCTGACTGAATTCGTTCCAGGCTAATCGATAGACCTGCGGGGATGGATTGACGTTGTACAGTTGATCCGATCCCAGGTACGGCGTGTGCGCAAGCACCTTCGAGCCGTCGATGCCCTCCCACCAGAAGAGCCGGTACGGGAAGGGCTCTTCCGCATAGTAATACATCTTGCAGGTCATGAAGTACTTGATGCCGGCACGGCTGAGGATCTGTGGCAGCGACGGCGAGAAGCCGAATGCATCGGGCAACCACGCAACGGGCGTGTAGGTGCCGAATTCACGGGTGTAGAAGCGATGGCCGTACAGGAGCTGCCGGATCAGCGACTCGCCGCTGGGGATGTTGACGTCCGACTCGATCCACATGGGGCCGAGGGGTTCAAACCGCCCCTCGCGGACGCGCACCTTGACCCGCTCATAGATCTCAGGCTGGGAATCCCTGACAAACTGATACAGTTGCGGCTGGCTGCAGGCAAAGGAGAACTCGTCACAATCATCCATCAGGTTCAAGGCATTGGTAAACGACCGGGCCGCCTTGCGCACGGTCTCGCTGTATGGCCACAGCCAGGCAGTATCCAGATGGGTGTGACCGGTCAGGAAGATCCGTCCGCGCGAATGCGTCGGGAGGTTGGCCAACTCCTCGTGGAGGCGCGCGTCGGCCTGCAAAACGGATGCGTTGAATGCATCCCCTTCAGCCTCAAACGCAATCGAGTAAACGGAGCGGCGCAGCGCGACGCGCAGGGCTTCGGCGAGCTCGGCCTCCGCCTCCGGGAGCGATCGGATGTAGCCGAATATGAGCTGGGAGTGAAGGTTGTATGCCCAGACAGCTTGATTTCGCTCAACCAGTTGGGCGCTGCAGAAAATGGTATCGCCAGTCTGCCCGCCCGGGGTCATCCGATTGGCCACAAGCCATACTTCCATTTCTACCAGGCAGGTTCCCGCCTCGACCGCCTCTGACGGCACGGGAATGCTGTGATGCTGGTAATCGATCGCGCCGCAGACCTTGCCGTCTATGGAGACCAGCGCCTCACCCATGCTGCGGCCGCCGCATCCCGAACCCTCGCTCAGGTCGTCGAACCGGATGACGAGGGACGTGCCTCCGCTCGGGAACCCCGGCGGAATGCTGACCGTTTTCCTGAGGTGCAATGTCCCGTCCTTTGACCAGCGCTGGCCGACGGAAACGGGGCCCCATGGGCCTGGGCTGGCCGCCGCCCCCGGCTCGACATCTTTGGCCAGGCAGCCTTCCCAATCGTCGATCGAAACGGCCTGGCAAACCGCCTTCCCACCCAACCAGTGAAGCTTTGT
>JASLZG010000030.1 GCA_030754995.1 Lentisphaeria bacterium | reverse complement strand
TTTCATGGAACTGTCGAAAACGCTGGTGGCGGAGCTGCAGCAGGCTGGCAGCAACGTCCTGGTATTCACCGCCGGCCCGGGCCTGGTGCGAACCGAGATGACCGAGTTCCAGGCGGCCGACGCAGCCGGACAGAAGTGGATTCCCTCCGTCGGCGAAATGCTGGACGCCGGCCAGGTTCGTGATCCGCAAGAAATCGCTGAAGCAACAATCAAAATGGTCCAGGTCGCCAGGCCCGAGCTCAACGGCATGAAGTACGGGCCCGGCATGGACTTCTCGGAGTTTGAAGAATGAGCCGCTGGTTGACGATTCTTGCCGGGGCATTGCCGGCGTTCGCAGCGGCGGCCACGGTCACCTTCGAGGATGTAACCGCGGCACTCGGCATCGAGAACCCCGGCTCGGAGCGTGCCGCCTGGGTCGACTACAACAACGACGGCTGGCCGGACCTGATGGCGTATCAGCTCTGGCGCAACGAGGGCGGCACGGGATTCGTCGAGGCGCCCGGCGGCGGCGGCGGACCGGCCTGGGCCGACTTCGACAACGACGGCCATCTCGATTTCTTCAGGCCGAGAGCCAAGACTGTCGGCTACGGATCGGCAACCGGAGAATTCACCGTCGTACCCCTGGACGCCGGCCCGTCCGGCACCAGTGACGGCGGCACCTGCGCAGACATGAATGGCGACGGATTCGTCGACCTCTACTGGGGCGGCTACGAGGCGTGGGGCCGGGTCGATGCGTATCCCGATGCCATCTTCACCAACAGCGGCGACCGGCGCTTTACCTGCGACTGGCAGTCGGAGACCCCGCACCCGGCGCGCGGCATCAGCGCTGCCGATTACGACAATGACGGTGACACCGACATCTACGTCTCCAACTACCGGCTGCGCGGCAACATCCTGTGGCGCAACAACGGCGCCGGAAAGTTCGAGTTCGCCTCGACTGAATGCGGTGTGCTCGCCGGTCATGGACACAGCATCGGCGCAGCCTGGGGCGACATCGACAACGACGGTCACATCGACCTGTTCGCCGGCAACTTCGCCCACGGCGGCCAGCCGCAGTCGCAGTTTCTGCGCAATCTCGGGCCCGCCAGCGGGTACACATTCGACAACCTCGGGACCTGCGGTGTGCACTACCAGGAGTCGTATGCCTCGCCGGCGCTCGGGGACTATGACAACGACGGCGACCTCGACCTGTTCTTCACCACCGTGTACGGCCACAACGCGGCGGTCCTCTATCGCAATGACACGACCGGCGGGGAATGGGCCTTCACGAATGTGACGGCGGCGGCGGGACTCGACGGCATCCGCAATTCCGGACAGGCGGCCTGGGGCGACTTCGACAACGACGGCGACCTCGACCTGATGGCCGGCGGCAGGCTGTATCGCAACAGCGGCACCGCCAACCGGTGGCTGAAGGTGAAACTCCTCGGGGACACCGGGCCGGGCGCGCGGGTCAATCGTGCGGCGATCGGCGCGGTGGCGCGCCTCGAGCTGGGCGACCGCATCCTGACACGCTCGGTCGAAAGCTCCACAGGCTGGGGCAACATGAACGACCTGACGCTTCATTTCGGCCTCGGCACACACTCCGGGGTGGTGCCGCTCGAGGTGTCGTGGCCGCACCTCAAGACAAAACAACAGGTCGCCGCCTGGCACAACTGCATCGTCACCGTCACCGTCGAGGTCGACGCCGCTGACACGGCCGCACCCGCCGCCGGTGAACACGAGAAAAATTTCACCATGCCCGGGATCGGCATGGCGTTTGTCTGGATCGAGGCACTCGACGGCTGGGTCGGCAAGTACGAGGTGACCAACAGCGAGTTCCGCCAATTCTACCCGAACCACACCTGCAATGATTATAAGGGGCACGACCTGACCAGTGACCGGCGGCCCGTGGTCAATGTCAGCCATGACGAGGCGGCAGCCTATGCCGAGTCACTGACCGCCCGCGAGGCGGCGGCAGGGCGACTGCCCGAAGGCTATGCCTATCGCCTGCCGACCGGCGCGGAATGGCTGGCCTTCGCCCGGTGCGGCGACCGCCGCCGCTATCCCTGGGGCGGCACCTGGCCACCGGCGTACGGCAACTACGATGACGACACGGACTTTCTCGCCTGCCAGGTGGCGGAGTACGTCGATGGCCATGCCGTGACCTGCCCGGTCGAGGAAAGCGGCAGCAACAAGTGGGGCGTGTTCGGCGTCGGCGGCAACGCCTGGGAGTGGACCGACGAGTGGCACAGTGCAAGGCAGGCCTACCGTGTCCTGCGTGGCGCCTCGTGGGTCAGTTCCTATCTGCCGCGGTACCTCGAGTGTGCCGAGCGCGACTACGGCCGGCCTTCCTATCGCGGCGTCGATATCGGCTTCCGCCTGGTCCTCGGCCGCTGAGTAATTGAGTGCAACCGATCAGCGCCGGTCGTTGCCCGGGCAGCGGGTGGAACCCCGGCTTCCCAGGTGATCGAATACAGTCACTTCCCGCCCCCGTTACTGCTGCCGATTAAATCCTATGCCTGCGGTTCAGTGGGTTCAAGCACCAGGATCCAGTCCCTGTAAATCGGGAATGGCGGGGATTTCCAGTCGCCGTTCTGGTCGCCCTGGGCGGGGCCAATCGGGATGTCGTTGCCATACATCGGGTCGAACCAGAAGGCGTTGTAGGACACGTCGGGCTCGAGGTGCCTGATGACCATCTCGTTGTTGGCCGAATAGATGATGCGCAGCTCGCCGGGAATACCGGCGGCGTACGGGAAGAAATACTCGTCCTGCGTCCAGTTCGGATCGACCCATTCCGGGTGCGGTTGCAAGCGCCACCATTCGTATCGCTCGAGCAGCTTTTTGCCAAGACCGATCTGCCGCGACCCGGGCAGTTGACAGCCTTCCTCCCATGACAGGTAACACCAGCCGGTGCCCTGCGGGGTCACGCCGAACGGGTTCTCATCGGTGTTGATATGCTCGACACCGTTGGCGCCGTAGGTATGGCCGGCGGCACCGGAAAGCACGGCGGACCAGAACACCTGGCGCTGCACATTCTGCCAGTTCGCCCCGCAATGCCCTTCGAAGCAGACTTCGCCGACGATCACCGGCATCGTCGGCTCGTGCACGTAGGACTCGACGACCCGTTCGACTGTGTTCGGCACACTGCCACGATCGCCGTGGCCGGTTTGCAGCATGTCGAAATCGAGGATCGACACATCATCGATGACGTTGTGGGCGCAGTCCCGAATCTCATGGGGACCGCCGTGCCGGGGATGCAGGGTGATCATACGATCGAAGGGATCTGTTTCGCGCAGATAATTGACGAGCACCGGCCAGTTGGCACGCTGAAAGGCCGATTCCGCCTCCTCGTCTTCCGACAGGTAGTACGACATCATGACCTCGCCGGCCGGCGCCCACACGCAGGGATAAGCGCCGTAGCGCGCCACCAGGTTGCGCTGGTGCTGTTTCATCTTGTCGACGCCGAGCTCGCTCAGGAAGTAACCCCAGCAACCAAAAATGCACGGCACGAGACCCGATTGCACGAGCCAGGCGATCCGCAGATCCATCATGTCGAAATACGCCGGATTGATCCGCGTAAACTCCGGCTCCCACGGATGCCCGCCTTCGTTGGCGCCCCTCTCGTCAAACGGCGGCATGTCGGGGATCAGCCCGGCAATAAGGACGACAACATTGAAACCTTTTGTCGCGCGGTCCTGCGTCAGCAGCTGGAAATCATCCGGCCACCGGAGCTGCTTGACCAGGCCCATGGTCCAGAAATCGCCGAGCCAGAAAAACGGCGTACCGTCCTGATGCTCGAAATGCCGCTGGTTGTCGCTGACACGGATAGCGCCGTGCTGGAGCAGCGGATTGTCGCCCTCGTACGGCACGACTTCGAACTCGCCCGTCTGCCCATGAAGACCGGTATCGGCGGCATTCGAAGCGCGGCTCTCGTAGGTGTGCCGGCCGATTACCGGGGATGCGAATCGCACCCGCCAACAGTTGCCGCCCGACCAGAAGCCGGGAACGGTCTTCTCGATTCCGTCGGGATCGCGAAAGACAACCGAGAACTCGACCTCGTTGAAAGGGTCGGCATAGGCCTGTTGCGTATGGAATGACCATTCCATCATGCCGTTTCGGGTGCCGAATTGCATGGCTCGTTCGTCGTCGTTAGGGACCTGATCCGATGTTCGCATGATTCGCTCCTTTCATATTGTGATGGTCGCGAACCGGATGTCGGCGGCCATGTAATAAACGCCTTGTACCCTTCCCACACGAAGTCGGCCGGGGTGGCATGGGAGAGAGGCCGGCGAGAGACCACGCAGCACTTGCCTTTCCACCAGCCGATGGACGGGTTCATGTTGTGCATGCCGCCCGGGAAGGCGGTCGGCAGGTCTTCGACGATGACGTTCATGCAGCGGGACATTGAGTGTTTCTGGCGCGGCTTAGTGTCAAGCGCTCTTATTTTGTCTCAGATCCGGCGACGACAATCTGCCGGGACGCCTTCCCTGGCGCACCTACAGGTTGGTCTCGCTCACCAGGTACCCTGTCGCCTTCGCCGAGAGCCTGTTTTGCGGCCGGAATTCCTTCCCCGCTGCATAGCGCAGCATTTGCGACAGCAGATACCTCGCCTCCGGCAACTTTGGATCCAGGTTGAAGGCCGAGATGATGATACCGCCTTCACCGAGCGCGAACTCGAGGAGATACGCCAGCTTCGGGCACGCCTGGTAGGTGCCGAACTGGCGGATGACAGGCTCTTCTTTCAACCTGCCAAGGGGGTCGAGCTCGACCGCCGGCGCGTCGACAAGGAGACGGAAGAACTGCAGGTCCATGAAGCCTTCGTGCGGAAAATTGCCGAGCATCCTGTGCGCCCGGATAATGCTCGCCTGGTAACCGTCCGCAAAAGGCGGATAGCATGCCTGTGGCGCGAAAAGGTGCAGTCCCTCGTCCCAGCCTTCAGCCAGGAATGGCGGGTAAAAAGGCCGGACCAATCCCTCCCCTGCCAGCAGCAGCACCCGACCGCCGCCGCGGGCAAAGTCGAGAACTTCCTGGTCGAACTTCTCGGTGACCAGGACCCGCGGTTTTCTTGTCGCCGTGCGGTTGTGCGAGTCGAGCTGGTACGCCGTCCGCAGCCGGCGCATGATGCCTTTCCCGCTTTTGCCGTAGAGCATCACCGACTTCGGCAGCTTGACGGCCCTCGGGAAGAGCCAGAAATCCCACTGGTTCGACACCTCCCGGTTGCCCTCGGCGATCCTGACGCTGAGCTGCAGCTTTTGTGGCTTCCGCGTTTCCGGGAACGTCGTCCTGATCACGCCGAGCGGCGAGGTACAGAACGGCGTGTGCCTGAACTTCAGCGAGCCCGAGACGGCGGACCGCCCGCTGCCGAGTTTCCATTCGAGCCTCCCCGGCTTCAGCGGCGGATGCGCAAAGTCCGAAATGCTCACCCGTACGGTCAGCTTGTCACCGGCGGTGTATATGCGGTCCTCGAACTCATGGTCCATCAGGAGGACAGTGTCGCCGTTGGTCTGCAGCCAGGTTTCCGCATCCACGAGTTTCTTCTCGTAGAACATGTCGAGCACGCCCATTGGCGCGCAGTGGATGTCCACACCGCAGAAGTGGCAGATGCCGGCCAGAAACCTGAAGTTCCGCCGGCACCGATCCATCTTCGCTTTCATTTCGGAAAAATGGATCCGCTGGCTGTTGTGGGCGACCACCGGCAGCAACTGCTGCAACCCCGCCTCTGCCGCGGCCTCCTCGGCCAGGTCGATGCCGATCGGGCGGAGGGCCGTGTCCTTGTACTTCTTCTTGATCCTGACATCGGGAAAGGAGCTCCACCAGCGATACTCGTGCTGGATCATCGGCAGCGTCGTCTCGTGGTCGCAGTACCCTTCATAATTGACGAAATCCTGCGGCAGCTTCTCGTTCATTCCCCCGTCCGACCAGATGACCATGGCCGACGGCTTGATCGCCTTGGTCTCATGGTAGCAGCGCCAGGCGGTCTTCGGGAAAAGCGTGTTGTTGCTGTAGGTCTGCAGCTCGTTGGCCATGCCGTAGATGATGGCCGACGGATGATTGACATCGCGCATCACCGTGTGGTTCCACTGCGACCGCAGCACCTCCCGATATTTCGGATGGGGCTGCGGCCAGGCATAAATATGCCCGGGCCCGTTGCCGCCCCAGGCCCCGAGCATGCCGATGTCGCCCTGTATGAGAATGCCCAGCTCGTCGGCAACGTCGTAGTACTCCGGTGTCGCCACATGATCCGAGCACCGCACCGCATTGTAACCGTATGCCTTGAACGTCTTCAGTTTCCGGCGCCACCGTTTCCGGTCCGTATCCGGAGCAACGGTTTCGGGAAAGACCATGTGATCCCCATTCTGGCGGATGTAGTACGGGTCACCGTTGACGCACAAGTGCTTACCGGCGGTCGAGAGCTTGACGAAACCAATGCGCTCGGTGACCGCATCCATCACCTCGTTCCGGCGCCGAACGACGACATCGACGGTGTACAGGTACGGGCGCTCCGGCGACCACAGGAGCGGCTCGGCGACCGGCACATCGAAGGTCAACTCGTTGCCGGCCCTGAACGTCCTCGTCGCCTTGGCGACCGGCTTTCGCCCCTTTTCCCGCACCACGACAGCCGCCGTCAATTCGTCGTTCCCGGCACCGCCCGCCGCCTTTATCGTGCAACGGACCTTCTGCTTGTCGACATCCGGATGGAGCCAGCAGCGATCCATGAACACCTCGCCGGTTGCCGACAGTTCGACGGCCCGGTACAGTCCCGACCAATTTCCCCGGCAACAAAACGACAGGCCATACACCCTGTCCCTCTCGGAAATGCGGACGGCGCAGAAATTCTCGCCATTCGCCTTGAGGCGTGACGTGACATCGAACCCGAAGGGTACGAACGGTTCGTTGTGGTTGCCGATCTTCTCGCCGTTGAGGTAGACTTCCGCGAACGGGTAGGCCGCCCCGAAGTTCAACCAGATCCGCTTGCCGCGCCACGCTTCGGGAACGGAAAAAGATTTGGCATACCAGCCGGTGCCCGTGTAGGTCGCGCGAAAGGTGCGCCGATGCAACTGAAAATCCCAGATGTAATCCGTACCGGCATCACCAAAGCCCTGGCCCTGCCAGGTCCCGGGGACTGCAATCTCATCCTTGAACAGCGCCGGCCTGGTGAACCAGTTGCGCCGCTGTCCCTGGTCGTCCGGATCAAGCCGGAAACGCCAACCCTCGCCAAGGCCGATGACCTGTTCGTTTCGATGGCGCAATACGGGGTTGACCCGTACCGGTTCCCGCTTCAATTGCCTGGCCACAACAATACCTCGTGCTGATGTTTCATGCTTCATACGGAAACGCCGCGCCGCGCCGGAAATCCAAGGTACCACCTGCCCACGGCCATTCAAGTTTACCGCCGAATGGCGTCACCCCCGTTACCGCCGCTGCTTTTCAAACAATTGCCGGCGCACTATGTTTGCGTACCACGGTGTACAGCGTAAGGTGACACGGAATCGCCGTTGTGACGGCCTTCTGCCGGGTCGCGGTGCATGCGGCTTTTCGTTCATCGACCGCAAACTGGAGACCCCATATGCCCAAGGCACGGATCGCGATCATTGGAACCGGTTCCTGGTCGACGACAGCGCATTTCCCCGCACTCGCCGCGCATCCGGAGGCCGAGATCACCGCCATCTGCGATCACCGTGAGGAAGCGCTGAAACTGGCCGCCGACGCGTTCGGCATTACCAACACGTACACCGATTACCGGGAGATGCTGGACCAGGTCGAGCTTGACGGCGCCATCGTCGCGGTCTGGCATGTGGCACACTATGAAGTCGCCCGCGCCTGCCTCGAGCACGATCTGCACGTGATGCTCGAAAAACCCATGGTGCTGAAGGCGACCGACGCCCGAGACCTCGTGGCGCTGGCCGAGCAGCGCGACCGCGAACTGATCATCGGGTACCCGTATCACTTCGCACCGCGCGCCCTGCAGGCCCGCGAAATAATCCGCTCCGGAAAGCTCGGAGAGGTGCAGTACGTCAATTGTTACTTCGCCTCCTCCTGCATCAATCAGTACCGCGGCAACGACAAAATTGTCGCGGAGACAGTCGGCTTCCCGGTGATGGGATTCGGCGACGTCTACAGCGACCCGGAACGCTCCGGCGGCGGCCAGGGCCACCTGCAGGTTACCCACTCGGCCGGCCTGATGCTCTTCGTCACCGGTATCCGTCCGGTTACCGTCATGGCACTGATGAACGACCTCGACGTCAAGGTCGATGTGATCGACGCCATCACCGCGCGCATGGACAATGGCGCGCTTGCCAACATCGGCAGCACAGGAAATCTGCCGGTCACCGATTCGGGGGCGCTCGACCTGCACGTGAGTTGCGAGCGTGGCCGGCTCGATTTTGATTTCATCTCCGGTGCGGGACACATCCGGCACGCGGACGGATCCGACGAATTCCTGGAAGGCCCGAACACGGCGGACATGTCGCCCGGCGCCGACCAGCCGGACGAGCTCTATCCACTTTTCGCCACGGCCACGAACCTGGTGGATGTCATCACCGGCAAGAACCCCAACGGCTCACCGGCGGAGATCGGCTGGTGGACGGTGGAACTGCTGGACGCTGCCTATCGTTCCGCGGCCCTCGACGGCCAGGCCGTATCCGTCAACACATTGTACACCGACGAGCCATCGGGATGAGCGACCAGACACTGACCGCCGGTGTGGCCCGCATCGACATCACACCGCCCGTTGGATTTCGCATGCAGGGGGTCATGCGGCGTACGCAGGGGGCTGTCGGGGTGGAGTCGGCGCTGCTCGCGACCGCCCTCGTGCTCGGTGATGAAAACGCCAGGTTCGTGATCATCGATTGCGATCTTGTCGGCCTTGACCTTCCCCTCGCCGCCGAGATTCGTGCGGCTGTCGGCCGGCGCCTGGGCACCACTGCCGGTTGCATCGCGCTGGGCTGCACCCACACCCACAACGGCCCGTCGACATCGCGCGGCAACCTGGGTGGCGTACACGACGTGGGCGGCGACCCGGCGGAACGCGTTGCCCTGGATGCCTACATCGCCAACCTGAAAGATCAGCTCGTGGAGGTCGCCGCAGCGGCGGACGGCAAGCGGCGGCCCGCCCGCACTGCCGCCGGCTGCGGCAAGGTCGCCATGGCGATCAACCGCGAGGAGCGCGGCGACGACGGCCGCATCCTGATCGGCCGCAATCCGCAAGGCGCCACCGACCACGACGTCTCGGTGCTGCGGGTGGACGACCTGGACGGCAACCCGGTGGCGGTGCTCACGGGCTACGCCGCCCATCCGGTCGTGATGGGTTTTGATACAGACCTGATCAGCCAGGATTTTCCCGGCGTTGTGCGGCGCGTCGTCGAGGACGTGACGGGCGCCACATGCCTGTACCTGACCGGCGCGGCCGGCAACCAGTCGTGCCTCTCCTTTGCGCAGAGCGACTTGGGCGAGAAGGAGCGCATGGGCGGCCTTGTCGGCTGCGAAGCGGCCCGCGTTTTCTTCGAAATCGAGACGCGCCCGCACCAGGTTGTGCGCCAGCTGGACGCCTCGTTGTCGAGCCTGGCACTGTATCACAAGGAATTCCACGACGGACCGACGCACCGGATACTGATGACGGCCGGCCGCAAAGTCTCCGTGCCGCTGCAGCCCCTGCCGTCCCTGCAGGAGGCCGAGGCCCAATTCGCCGCCGCCAACGCCACTCTCGAGAAGCTCAAAGCGGAAGGCGCCGCGACCGCCAGGACCTATCCGGCGCTGATGGTCGAAGACCGGGCCAGGCTCGTCCTGGAAAAGGTAAAGGCCGGCGTGACCCAGGAAGCGCTGACATTCGAGATCGTCGGGTTTCGCCTCGACGACTTCGTGCTGGTCGGCATGCCTGGAGAACCCTTTGCCGAGATCGGGCTGGCGACCAAGGCGCGCTCCACCGCCAGCCACACGATGTTTGCCGGGTACTGCAACGGCATCCTGGCTTATTGGCCCACGGCGGAGACGGTGGCCCAGGGCGGCATGTCGGTCCAGTCGGCGGTCAAGACCTACAAAATTCTCGCACCGCCCACCGCCGAAACCGCGGCGATCATCGTCGCCGCCTTCGACGAGCTGCTGAAAGACCTGGAACTGTAGCCCCGAAAGAGACCGGCCGAGGCAGCAGAACGCCGCCTCGGCCGGGTCAAAACCTGTTTACACGCCGCTCAGTGGCGTCAGGGCAAACTGGACAGAATCTCCGCCCGGCATGCCGCACTTGCCTCGCCACCGGGCGCGATGTCGCCGCAGATGACCGCGGACCCGAGCACGGCGTCGGCCAGCGCCTCAACCACTCCATTGAACTGCTGTGGCGACGTCGGTGCCGACACACCGAACACGGCGCAGGCCGTCGTGATGACGTTGTCCTTGATGGTCGCGCAATCGGTCAGGATGGGAGCGAGGATATCGTCCCAGAACTCGCACGCACCAGCGGCATCTTCCACGTCGAAGAGCGATTTCTGCTCGCAGTTGAACGGCGGGGAAATCACCCCGTCATAGAAAATTACCTCGTCGATGTCACCGTTGCCCATGCCCCAGCCGGCGCCATACCAGCCGCCGCCGTTGCCGGTACCGCTGACGGCACCGAAAACAAACTCATCAGAGGCCGGATTCTGGGGGGGGCTGGTGCCGAAATCGTCAAATGCCTCGTTGGTTCCCAGGAGTTGGCCATTGAGATACATCGACTGTGTCTTCGTCGTCTGGTCGTATGTCACCACCAGTTGAAACCAGTCGTCCAAGCCGGAAGTGTTCACGTTCAGGTGTCCGCCGCAGTTGCCGCCCGAGCTCGGGCAACCGAGGCCCCAACCCCAACTTATGCCGCCGCAACAAAGACGGATGAAATTAAAATTTCCAGTTCCGGCAAATTCCCAGCTGGGACTGTTGCGTCTCGCCACGTATTCGATGCTGAAACTGTTCCCCGACCTTATCTGCCCGAGGTCACCGCAATTGACATACCCCTCATTGAAATTCAGGAAACTTCTCGAGCCCTCGGTCCCGGGGGTCACGGTGCCGACAACAACCCCATCGTTCGGCCCGATAACATCGGTTGCGGTGCCGTCATCGAAGGTCCATCTCGACATCGCTGCGACTGGCGGCGGCAACGGAACGATGGCTTCGTCATGGACGACGACTTCATCGATGTCACCGTTGCCCTGGGTCCAACCTGGAACCTGATACCAGCCGCCACCGTTGCCGGTACCACTGACCGCGCCGACAATAAATTCGTCGTCTGTTGGATTCTGCGGGGGGATGGTGCCGAAATCATCAAACGCAATGTTTGTCCCAACCAGTACACCATCGAAGTACACGGACTGCGTCCTGGTCGGCTGATCGTATGTCGTGACCAGATGCACCCACTCATTACCGATCGAATAGTTTGCGTTGAGATGGCCGCCACAGTTGCCGCCCGCGGCCTGGCAACCCAGCCCCCAACCCCAACTTATGCCGCCGCAACAAAGGCGGATAAAGTTATAATTTCCACTGCCGGCAAATTCCCAGCCGGCGCTGTTGCGTCTGAACGTGTACTCAACACTGAAGCTGCTGCCAACCAGGGCGCCGTTCAGGTCACCGAAATTGACATAGCCCTCATCGAAGTTCAGGAAGTTTCGCGAGCCCTCGGTCATGGGGGTCACGTTGCCGACAGCAACCCCGTCGTTGACCCCGACAAGATCGGTTGCCGTCCCGTCATCGAAGGTCCATTTTGCCACGACATTGGCATCCGCCCATTGTACACAGGCAAACAGCGTCATGACCATCAATAAACTCGTTGCGGTTCTCATCTTACCGTCTCCTTTGGTTGCAAAATAACCGGTTTTGGTTTGATTAATCAACGGTGTCCCCTGTTTCGCGCTCTCTACGCTCCGATACTTACGGTGTAAGAAATTTTAAGGTCAATTGCAAGGATTTTCGGGAAAAAAAATTCATTTTCTCCTGTTTATTTGCAACTTCCTTGTTCCCAGTCATTTACATAAAAAACACCTGCCCCTCCCGTAAAAGCACCTCGTGGATGCAATCCAGGCATGTCTCGACAGGCCGTGTCCGGCCGCGGCGGCATTCGAGAATTGCCATCACCGTGTTTCCTGAATTCCGTCGTGGGATTTGCGGTCTCGAACCGCTTGAACAGCAGGTGTGCAAGGTGCCGCTTCTGCGAGGTCGCAAACGCAACATTGGAAAGCGGCCCGGATGCAAAAATGCCGGGCGTAATTATATTGCGACCGTTGGGCGGGCCCCGTTAACCAGACGGTGTGCGGTCCAAATCTCCGCCTTCTCCAGGAAATTTCGGGTTGAAACAGGACGGCGCTGCCGATGAACGACAAACTGTGGTACACTGAACCGGCCAGCCGCTGGTTGAACGGGCTGCCGATCGGCACCGGGCGCCTGGCGGCGATGGTGCTGGGCACAGTCAAGCGCGAACGATTGGCGCTGAACCATGAGTGGTTGTGGAAGGGCGTCAACCGGGAGCGCGACACCGTGCCGGTGGCGCACCTGCTGCCGGAGGTGCGCCGGCTCCTGTTGTCCGGCGACTACGCCGAAGGCACGCGCGCGGCCAACGACGCGTTCGCCGGCCGTGGCGGTACCAGCGGCGACCCCAACCGCATCGACCCTTACCAGGCGGCCGGCGACCTGTACGTCGAGTTCGAGATCGGGGTGCTGGAAACCTATGAGCGCGAGCTCGACCTGGGCACCGCGGTGGCGCGCGCCGTCTATGAGGTCGAGCAACGCCAACGCACCTTCACGTGCGAATACATGGCGCACCTCGTCGAGGACGTCATTCTCATGCGCGTGACCGCCGCCGGCGCGGCGTTCAATTGCTCGGTCTGGCTCGATCGATTGCACGACCCGGATTGTCAACTGGGCTTCTCGACGACGGCCGAGCAACTCCTGATGACCGGTGAGATTCGCGACGGCATCGGCTTCCAGGTGACGGCCGGCGTGTGGCAACAGGGTGGCAGCGCCGCCGTGATGCATGGCAACCGCGTACGCGTGCAGGACGCGACCGAGTTGATCGTGGCGGTGGATATGGGCACCTCGGTTTCCGGCGAGGCGATCGGAAAACCTTTGCCGACCCATGAGTGGGCGGCGCTGCTCGCCACACACCAGGCCGAGTACAGCCGGCAATGCGGCGGGCTTGAGCTGGACCTGCCGTTTCCGGAACCGGACATGCCCACGAACGAGCGCGTCCGGCGCGTCAAGGCCGGCGAGGCCGACCCCGGGCTGGCCTTGCTCTACTTCAGACTCGGACGCTACCTGCTGTGCGCCGCCTCAGCCCGCGGCGAGCTGCCGGCGAATTTACAGGGCAAATGGTGCGAGGACCTCTACCCGCCGTGGCAGAGCGACCTGCATCACGACATCAACCTGCAAATGAACTACTGGTGCGCCGAGCCGGGGCACCAGCAACAGTGCATGGCAGCCTTCTTCGCGCACCTCGAGAACTTTGTCGAACACGGCCGCAAGGCGGCCCGGGACCTGTACGATTGTGACGGCATCTACCTGCCGATCCATACCGACCCATGGGGCCGATGCACGCCGGAGTCGTATGGCTGGGCCGTCTGGATCGGGGCCGCCCCCTGGCTCGCCCAGCATTTCTGGTGGCACTACGAGTATGGGCAGGACAAGGCATTCCTCCGCCACCGCGCTTACCCGTTCATCAAGGAGGTGGCGGCCTTCTACGAGTCATACCTGATGGAAGACGAGGCGGGTGTCCTGCAGATCGTGCCGTCACAATCCCCGGAGAACCCGAACACGGCGGCCGGCATCGAGTTTCCCGTGGCGCTCTGTGTGTCGGCGGCGATGGATATCGAGCTGGCCTGGGACCTGCTTTCCCATGCCGTGCGGGCGAGCGAGATCCTCGAGGTGGATGCGGACAAGCGCGAGCAATGGCGCGACATGCTCGAGCGCCTGCCGCCCCATCAGATCGGCAGCCAGGGCCAGTTGATGGAATGGAACGAGGAATTCGAGGAGATCGAGCCCGGCCATCGGCATATTTCACACCTGTTCGGGCTGTACCCCGGCGAGCAGTTCTCGCCCGAAGACGAACCGGAATTATTCCGGGCGGCCCTGCGCTCGCTCGACCTGCGGATGGCGCACAAAGGCGGCCACAGCGGCTGGAGCCGGGCCTGGACAGCCTGTTGCTATGCGCGGGCCGGCGACGGTGAACAGGCATTCAGGCATCTCGAGCACCTGATCACCGATTTTACGAGTACGACACTGTTGGATCTGCACCCGGTAACGGTGTTTCAGATCGACGGCAACCTGGGCGGCACTGCCGCGGTACTCGAAATGCTGCTGCAGAGTTACCGCGAACGTCTCCACCTGCTGCCGGCCCTGCCAGCTGCCTGGCCGGATGGCTCGGTGCGCGGCCTGCGCGCCCGCGGCGGCTACGAGGTCGACCTGAGTTGGCAGGGGGGGCGACTGAGCGCGGCAAAGATCACGGCACTGAACGACCGCCAATGCACGGTCAAGGCGTTGCCCATGCCGGTCACGGTGCTCGACGACGCCGGCCAGGCGGTGGACGTGCACGATGAGGACGGGTGGCTGCGCTTCGACCTCCCGGGCGAACGCCCGTACCAACTGCTGCCGGCCTGAAATCGCCGGGCACTATTCAACGTGCCTGGGCGCCCGGCGATTTCAGACCGTCACCTGGTTGCCAGTTCGGTCGAGAGGTCAAGGTATAGCTTTACCGCCTCGGGCGGAATATCGAAGGGGATATGATTGCCGATGCACATCATGTAGCCGCCGGACATCCTGCCGGTTTCGGCCATCGCCGCCACCATGGCCCGGATCTCTTCGGCATCGTTGCGCATCAGGACGCGGTTGTCCCCCTCTCCGGCGATGAAACAGTTCTCGTAGCGCCGGGCGATCGACTTGTAATCGGTGAACGGCTCGCTGATGATGCCCCGTGCCCCGCAGGCCATGACATCATCGACAAAGGCATCCATACATCCGTCAGCCATGAAAATAATTTCCTTGCCGGCCTCTTTCTGCATGCTCCAGAATTCCTCGTAACGCGGGAAAACCTGCTTGTGCATCCACGCCGGGCTGCAGGCTGGGCCGGTCGAGAGGACAATGTCATCGTGACATACCACGAAATTCACCGGCAGCCTCGCAAAGGCCCGGAAGACGCGCCGGTTGATCTCGGCAAACTCCTCCATGATACGGTCAAACTCAGGCTCCAGGCAGATCGACAGGAAGTTCTCGTACCCGAAGACCAGCAGCGGCCACATGAACAAGGTGTTGTAAAAACCGACCGCCGCCACGGCTGAACCTGCGGGGGCCGTGTCCCCCCATTCCGCCGGGAACTCCCGGCGATACCGCTCATAGATCACCTCTTCGCTGCTATAGTCACCGTCCTCGACGATGTTCCATCCCGTGAAGTCTCCCTGCTCAAGGGGGCTGAAGGACAACATTTCTTCCCGGGTCCTGAACCGGCAACTCGCTTTTTCCTGTTGCCAGTGCTCCCGGTACGAATCGCCCCATCGCCCCTTGCCATGGTCTGCCTGCTCCTCGGGCCTGGACTTCGGGTCATCGGCCTCCGGGACCGCGAGCTCCAGCTGCGGGTACAGCTCGTTCATCCTTTGGCGACAAAGCCGGGGATGGGCGTAGTAGTCGATTCCCGCCAGGTAGGTCTCCGCATCCGGGTTCGACCAGTGCTCCCAGTGCGCAATGCGTTTCGGGCCCAACCCCATGAAACTCTCGTATCGCGGGTCACTCATTACTGCCAGGTTTCTCGTTGGGTGTTTGAGTGGTTGGGTGGATCGGCCCGGTTGAACCGCCGGCCTCCATTGCTCAATCCAGTCAGGGTATAGCCTTCTTAAAGAAATGCGAACGGAAAATCGCGACTCCCCATTCAGGCAGGCCACGGTATAGTACCGCTTTCAGGACGACCTACACACCGAACCGCGATGAACGGAACAACCACACATGCCTGAACAGGCCTATCTCGACGCGATTGCGGCCAACTGCAAGGAGGATCCGCTCGGCTCGCTGCCGCCGGCGACGGTGGCGGACATTGAATTACCGGCCGACGGCACGCCCGAGGCAATCAGCGCGGTTTACGAGAAGTGGGGGTGCTGTGTCATGCGTGGCCTTCTAAGCGACCGCGCCGCCGATGTGCTGGCGGATGCCGAGGCAATGGCCGCCGGCGTGCGCGACGCCGGCTACGAATCGCGCAACAACGCCTATGTTCCCGCGGGCGGCGCGACCGGCCACGAGAAGCAGATCATGCTCTTCTGTCCGACGTACACCCTGGCCGCGTCCCATTTCCTGGCGGCGACTGACCCGCGGCTGCTGGACGCCGTCGAGGCGATGATCGGGCCGAATGTCGAAATGTACGGCAACGGCATGTGCATGTACAAAGAACCCGGCGGCGGCATGGAAAAGGCGCTGCACCAGGATGCGCCGTACTTCTATCACCGCGATCACAGTTTCATGACGGCTTTTCTCCATCTTGTCGAGACCACTGATGAGAACGGCGTTCTGCACGCGATCCCCGGTTCGTTTAAGCTTGGACTCCTCGAGCACATCGATACGCCCTCGCACCTGGCCCTGCCGCCCGGCCAGTTCCCCCTCGACTGTGCGATGCCAATCTACGCGCAGCCCGGCGATGTGGTGTTCTTCAACTACCTCACCGTTCACGGGTCCGGCCTGAACCTGTCCGAAAAGGCGCGGCCGGCACTGTGCATGCAATATCGCAAAGCCGGTGACTCGCTGGCATGGCATTGCGCGACAACTGTCGACAATCTGGGCCTTCCGGCAAACGAAGAAGAACGAACCCGGTCCTTCGCAGTTGTGCGGGGGCGGAAGATCACCTGACAACGATTTAGAGGGTGTGAGCGATGACAGCTGGCCACGCAATCAGTTCCGGGTTGGTTGATTACCGATTCCTCGACGACCTGCCGCGGCCGCGGCGCACCCCGGACTGGGTGCGTCGGGAACCGCTGGTTTGTGTCGGCGGCTGGGAGCCGCTGTACCACCGCCGGCGCCGTGGCAGCGCAACCGTCGATGACGAGGCGCTTTTCGCCGCCGAGCACAGTGAGCAGTTCGTCCGCGACGTGCTCGACGCCGGCGCCAACATAATGATCACCTCCTACTGCAAAAGCCTGCACATCGATGAATCGGAATACCTGCTCAAAAAGGAACTGGCGGCACACTGCCGGAAACACGGCCTGCGTCTCGCCGTCTACATCCGGGCCGACAATGTCTATGCCGAACGGCTGGCCGACGAGCTCCGCAGCAAGGACGTCCTCGGCCAACGCGCCGACGGCCGGGTGCCGGTGTATGGCAGAGACGAATACCGGCCCTGCACCTGCTTTCACAAAGCGGACACGATGGACTGGTTCAAGGCAGTCATTCACCGGGCAATCGAAGATCTCGGTGTCGATGCGCTCCACCTGGACGGGCTCATCGTGGGTGGGGCCGAGACCACGGACGCCTGCCGCTGCGAGGCCTGCCGTGGTGATTTTACAACATTCCTGAAACGACGCTACGACGACCCGGACATGGCCCGCCGGCGCTTCGGTTTTGCAGAGCTGGATGCGATCCAGCCGCCCGGCATGATTGTCGAACCCATGATGCCGCTGGGGCAGGTCACCGACCCGGTCTGGCAGGAATGGATCATCTTCCGGTGCACCTGGACCGCACGAGTGGCGCGGGAGATCGCGGCGTACACCGGCGCCCTCAACCCGGAGGTCGGTATTTTTGTCAACAACGCCGTCGCCGTCCGTGAGAACACCGCCTTGCTGATCGGCACCGACCTGCCCTCCCTGGGAGAATCCGCCGACGTCTTCATGTGCGAAGACGGCTACGGCCCGCGGATCACTGGCGACGGCCGGATCCTGCAACGGATTCGCCAGCACAAGCTCGGGCTGGCCTGCGATGCATTCCTCTGGAACTACATGAATCGCGCCACCGCCGCGGAGACCCTGGTGGCGCTGGCGGAAACGGCGGCCCTCAACCGCGGCCGGGTGACCCAGATCGGGTACACCGAAGGGCTCTTCCCGACGGACACGTTCCAACTCCATGCGACAGAGAAAAAGCCGTTCCTGGAATGGACGCGTACACATTGGGTGCACTTCCAGGGCCTGGAACCGCTGGCCGACGTGGCAGTCTGGCGCGAGGCGCGGGCCATGGCGTTTGCCGCCCACCAGGCATTCGCCACCGCCATGCAGCTCGAGCAGTTGCTGATCGAGGAGCGCCTGCCGTTTGCACTCGCAATCCAGCAATGGCCGGACGACGCGCGCGTGATTGTCCTGCCGGGACTGGCCTGCCTGGACGACGACATGTGCCAACGGGTCGTCGCCTTCGTCGAGCAGGGCGGTGGCGCCATGATCGTGGGTGACTCCTCGATGCGCGATGGCTGGGGACGCCTGCGGCGGGACCTCGGTTTGCGGCCGCTGCTGCCGGCCGCGGTGCACACGCCCGGCCTGCACACCGCGCAACATATCGTTGCGGCAGGGACGGCGATGGCGGCAGCGGCGGCGGTGCCGGAATCAACTGCGGACATCTACCACCAGGCCGGCCGCGGTCGTGTCGTGTACGTGCCGACGGTCGTCGATCCCGCAACCCAGCCCAGCCTGTTCAATCCGGACAACACATACTGCCATGCCCTGGACACGACGAATTGGCGCGTCCCGGAACGGGCCGACGAGCTGCGCCGCGCTTTCGAATGGCTCTTGGATGATCGGCCGACAATGGGCGTGACGGCACCGCGGGGAGTGATTGCGGAGTATTATCGCAAGCCGGCCGATGGCAGCCACTATGCACACATTGTAAATATGACCGGCGAACCGGTCGCCGATGTCGCAGCCACGCTGGTGTTGCCGGGGAACCGCCGCGCCACGGCTGTCCGTATCCTCTCACCGGACGCCGATGACGATCGCCAGGTTGACTGGCAGGCATCGGGAACACAGGTGACGGCCACCGTCGGGCGGGTGCGGCGCTATGCGGTGGTCGTGTTCGAGACAACCGAGTAAAAGACGCATGAAGCATTCTGTCTTCCCCTTGCCTACCGGCCTGCTGATCCGGGCCGTGCTGCTCACCGCTCTACCCTGGCAATTTCCGGTGTTCGGCCAGGCACCGGAATCGCCAACCGCCCAAGCCCTCGAAGTGACGCTTGCCGTCCGCGAAGACCAGGGCATCGATCGCGTTGACGAACCGCTGGCCTCGGGGATACCGCTGCCACGCGGCGCCGTGCGTGATCCCGGCGACCTGCGCGTATACGATTCAACCGGCAAACCAATCCCGTGCCAGGCCCATCAATTGGGGCTGTGCTGGCCCGACGGGACACTGCGGTGGGCGCTGGTACAGTTCCGCGCGACGGTCAAGGCAGATGCCGTGGCCAGCTACACGCTCAAGGCGCAGCCATCGACCGACGCCGCCCTGCCGCCTGAACCCGTCAGCGTTGCTGAGACGGCAGACGCCGTGACGGTGGACACCGGGCCGCTCGGTTTCACGGTTTCGCGAACCGACTTCCGCCTGCCGGACCTGCTGGTGTCCGGGCCCGGCAAGACGTCGGCGATTGCCAACTGTCGATTGCAGCTGATCGCTGACCGGGAGCACATGACCGCCGAGGAATTCGGCGCCTCCGGGCGGCCGGCGGGAGAGTTGTCCGCCTTCGGCATTGCCGACACCGGCGAAACGAAGTGGAGGAAGGTGCAGGCAGGCGTCGACTACAGTTCATTCCTGGGCGGGCCGGTCAATATTCGTGTCGAGGAGAACGGCCCGGTGCGGGTTGTGCTGCGGATCGAACCGGCGGGGGAAAAAACGGAAGGCGGGATGGGATTCGTCACCCGCCTTTATGCCCATGCCGGGAGCCGGGTGTTGCGGGTCGAATTCTCTCTCGAGAGCTACGAGCAGTTTACTCCTGTTGCGGGTTCAGCGATCGTCAACAGCAAACAGATCCGGCATCTGTCGTTTCGCGCCAAGTTGCCGGCGGAAACGGTGGTTTTCGGCGGCGATACGGAGGCACTGCAGGTCGCTGCGAGCGAATCGCCTTCGCTGCAACAGTTCGACCCGGACGCCTTTACTGTCACCGGCGGCGGGAAGGCGATTCGTCACAAGGGTGAACGTGCACCCGGGTGGATGACGCTGGGCGCCGCGGGGAAACAACTCTCGGTGGCCACGAAATGGTTCTGGGAAAAGGCGCCGCGCGCACTCGGGTACGATGCGGACAGCGGCGAGCTGGTTCTCGAGCTGCGACCGCGGACGGCGATTGGTTATCCGCTTGCCGCGGGCCGTGTCAAGACGTACGAGTTTCTCATTGGCGTCGACATGCCCGGGCCGCGGCTGGGTGCCATGGCACGGGCTGAATTGCATGCCTATCCCGACCCGGAATATGTCACCGCGACCGGTGCGACGCACCGCTTCGTTGCGCTCGCGGACAAACGTTTTTCGAAGTATGCAGACTACGTCCAGCGAACCCGGACGACCGCGGCGGCACACCGAATGTACGGCGACATTGACTTCGGTGACCAGATCGGCTGGAACACCAAGTCGCGCTGGAACGGTTACCATGGCGGCACACACGAATGGTTCATGTTCTACCTGGCCTCCGGCGATCCCGCGCTCTTCCGCATTGCCGAGCAGGAGACCTGGCACAGCATCGACGTCGACACCCAGCACTGGGGCTACCTGCCCGGCTGCCGTGAGGCGGAGTACGCGCGCAAGTTCGACCACGTCTGTATCGGCCCGATCCAGGGCGGCATAAAGGCCTGGGTCTTTGGCGAAATCGACTACTACCTGCTGACCGGTAAACGGCGGGTCAGCGAAAGCCTCGGCCGCACCGCCAACTTCCTGTTGAACTGCGGCGGCGTCGTCAACGGCCACTACCTCCCGCAACGCGCCACCTCGCTGCCCTTCCTGCACATGGCTTACCTCTACGAGGCCCTCGGTGACGAAGCGGCCCTAGCCGCCGCGTGGCCCGAGGCGATGGCTGAGGGTGCCGGGACATTCCGTAACGACGCTGTCGGGCCGCAATGGTCGGTGCCGGCACTTGCCGCCATGAAAGGCATGAGCGATTACTTCAACGGCGTGTTCGACCGCAGCGAACACATGTGGTGCTCGTTCATGGTTTCGTATCCGGCCGAAGCAATGCATCGCTTCTATTCGCTCACCGGCGACAAGACCGCCGCCGACGGCGTGCTGAAAGTAGCGGATTACATGTACAACGACCTGATCGTGCCCACCGGCATTCCCAAGTACGCCGGCGGCGCGCCGTGGCATAAAGATGACGTGTGGGTGCCGTGGTGGGACGGGGTAGAGGCACCGGCGGCATTGGCCTACACGATCACCAATGACCCGAAATACCTTGTCCGGGCAATGGCAACGGCCGATTGGCTTCTCAACTACCGCGGCCTGGGCTACGATTCCTCGCTGCAGCGCTGGTGGGGGCCGCTCGGGTTCGGGGGCACGTTGCCGACCTTTCTGTGGTCCATGCGGGAGGCGGGAATGAGCCAGGACGCCCTCACGACACTCCGTCCCGACATCGACTATGAGCAGGCGCTCAAGCTCTGCCGCGACGCCTGTGTGCAACGCCGCGAGTTGATCATGCAGAATACCGAGGAGTCCATGCGCTTCTGTAAACTCGCAGCCGAGATCGGCCGGGTGCTCATCAACCAGAAGCGCTACGACGAAGCCATCGACTGGCTCGAGGATTGGCGGCCCGAGCCCTATGGGTTCTATGTGACCTGGGCCCTCAACCGCGCCACTGCATTGAAGGCGGGCCGGCAGACGCCGTGAAACGGATTGACAATGCCTTCTTGCCTGCCCATGTTAACCGGCGCGGCAATACAACGGCAGTTGAGATGAGTAGTTCAGACCCCAAATCACCCATGGGACCACGGTGAAACACAGCGGTTATTTTCATCGCGTGCTCGAGCAGACGCAGACCCAGTTCTGGATCAACAGCGCGATCCTCTCGGACGTCGAGACCGCCCTTGCACATGGCGCCGTGGGGGTCACCACCAACCCGACACACCCGCCCCGGGCAATCAAGGCCGACCATGACATATGGGCTCCCGTCATCCAGGAAATCCTGCAACATAATCCCGACCTGACGGACGACGAGGTCGCCGATCAGGTTACCCAGCTGATGGCCGTCCGATCACATAAATTGATCCACCAGCTGTACGAGCAGAGCAAGGGTGAATTCGGGTATGTTGCGATCCAGGGCAATCCCTTTATCAACGACGACCTGCCGAAAATAGTGGCAGAGGCGACGCGGTACAGTGAGCTCGGCGAGAACATTGCAGTTAAGATCCAGTCAACCGCAGTTGGCGCCGAAGCAGTCGAAGAATTGACCGCGCTCGGCATCCACACGATCTGCACAAACGGTTTTTCCGTGGCCCAGGGCATCCACATGTCGGAGGCCTATCAACGGGGGCTCGATCGTACGGATGCCAGGCCCAGGTGTTTTGTGGTCAATATCGCCGGCGTTTTCGATGAATACCTGGGCGAAGACGCGGCGGCCCGGGGGGTGACGGTCTCGGAGGAGTGTCTGCAGCATGCCGGCGTCATCATGACCCGCCGCCTGCATCACGTCATGAAGGCGCGGGGCTATGCCGCCTACCTCCTGGCCGGTGGGTCACGGGCGTCACATCACTTCAGCGAGCTGGTCGGCGATGATCTCGCCGTCACGATCAGCCTCTCCCATGCCACACCGCTGGTTGAAACTGATGCCCCGGTCGAATCCAGGATCGACGCCCAGCCGCCACCAGAGATTATGAAGGAACTCGAGGATAATTTCCCCGATTTCAGACGCGCCTGCGACGAGGATGGCCTGGGCCCGGACGCCTTTGCCGGCTTCGGCCCATGTGTGAAGTTTCAAAACGCCTGTGAAGTGGGCTACCGCGACACGGTCGAGGCAATCAGGGCCGAACGAACAGCCGACTCCGTTCACTCATGACAACCAAAAAAACGCCGGCCCGGCGTGTTTTGTGCCACCGCCTGGCGGCCGACGGCCGACCGGCGCCAGCGCCGCGCCCCCTTTCTTTCAGCGGCCACAGCGCCGCCGGTTTTGCCCGGTGGCGACACCGTTTCCTGCAGACCCTTGAAGCGGCCATGGGACCGTTGCCACGCCAGGCACCGCTGCGGGCCGAGATCATCGAGAGCCGGCGCCTGGACGGCTATTGGCGCGAGAAAATCGTCTATGACGTCGAGCCCGGCCTGTCAGCTTGCGCCTGGCTGTGTCGCCCAGTCGGAAAAAAGCCGGGGACACGTCCCGCCGTCCTCTGTTGTCATGGGCCCGGGCCGGGCAAGGACCCCCTGATCGGCTGGTGGCCAGACGAGCCGTTGCTGGAATACCACAAGATGGTGGCACCGCGCCTGGCACAACAGGGCTATGTGAGCTTGGCACCGGACCGGCGCGGGCACGGGGATTGCTCGGAATTTACCAATGGCTATCCGTCGGGCGATGATCTGTCCCGGCTCGACGCTTGCTGCCAAAAGCGGGGCAGCAGCCTCTTGGCACTGGACATCCGGGACGGCCGGCGGGCATTGGATTTGCTGGCGGCACGGGATGATGTCGATGCCACCCGCCTGGCCACGTTGGGTATCGAGTCGGGGGCGACGGTCGCCGCGGCCATTGCCGCACTGGATTCGCGGGTGGCGGCCGCCTCGCTGACCAGCTTCATCTCGGACGCGCAACGGTTCCCGGGCATGCCGCAGCTACCTGCCCTGGCCGGCCGGGCCGGGCCCATCGACCTCTGTGCGCTGATCGCGCCCCGGCCCTTGCTGCTGCAGATCCCGCTGGCCGATGTCGATATCCCTGCCACCGGCGCCCGGCAGGCTGCCCGGCGTGTACAGGCGCTTTATCGGCTGGCGCACAGCGACGCCTGTCGGACCGTCGCCTTCGACGGCGTCATGCAACTGGACATGCCGTCACTGACGCAGTGGCTGCAGGGGCGGTTCGACGTGGAGGGACCGCCATCATGAAGCGTCGACAACAACCGGATGCCGCCGGCGGTCGCGTCTTGACGCTCGGCGAATGGGGCCTTCGCACCGCCGAAAGCCTGGCGCCGGCGCAGCGTTTCGCCGGCAGGACAAAAACCGACTACACCCGTTGGCGGCGGCAGTTCGAACCGCAACTGCGGGGCATGCTCGGGCGCTTCCCCGATCCCGTGCCCCTGCGCGCCAGGGTCCTCGAGCGCCGCCTGTTCCGTACTTACATTCGGGAAAAGGTCATCTTTGATTCCGAACAGTTCATGTCCGTGCCGGCATGGATCTGCCTGCCGAAAGACCGGCGCCGCGGTCAGAAGTTTCCCGCCGTCCTGTGCTGCCACGGACATGGCCACGGCAAGGACGCCCTGGTGGGGATCCGACACGACGGTCGCCGCGGCACGGATTACCAGAAGAATTTGGCGATTCGACTGGCGGAGAACGGATTCGTGGCGATGGCCCCGGACTGGCGGGGCTTCGGTGAACGGGCCGAGCCCCCCGAGACCCATCCCGCCCCGCGCGACCTGTGCAACGTGGCCAACCTGATGGCCGAGCTGCTCGGCTACAATCTGCTGACGCTGAATCTCTGGGATGCCATGAAAAGTATCGACTACCTGGCCGGCCGGCGTGAAGTGGACATCTCGCGCCTGGGTTGTGCCGGGGTCTCGTTCGGCGGCACAATGACCTTGTTCCTGACCGCGGCCGAGCCGCGGATCACGGCTGCCTGTGTCAGCGGCTACCTTGGCACCACGGCGAAGGCGCTGCCATTTTTGACCTGTGGCAGCCAGACGCTGCCGGACCTGCTGCAGTGGGGCGACCGCGCCGAGGTGGCCGGCCTGGTGTGTGACCGCCCCCTGCTGGTGCAGGCCGGGCAATACGACGCATCATTCCCGGCGGCGGACACGTTGGCGGCATACAGGCGGGTGCAAGACATTTACCGGGCCGCTGGCGTCGAGGACCGATTGTCGCTGGATCTTTTCGACGGCGTCCATGAAATCAATGCCGGGCCGATCCTTAAATGGTTCGCGAAACGGCTTTTTCTTGAACTACCTGCACAGAAAAGGTAGAATAGCCAGCGATGAAAGACTCTATGCTTCGGCAATTCGCCAGACAGGTGACAGCATGAGAACAGCCCAAACCAATGTTCCGAATGAAGTTGAGTCCGCCGGCCCGGCGGCTGGCGGTCGTACGCTTCGCGCCATCCCGCCGCCGCGGTTGTGCTTTACCCTCATCGAGCTGCTGGTGGTGATCTCCATCATCGCCATCCTCTCGTCAATGCTGCTCCCGGCACTGTCCAACGCAAAGGAAAAAGGGCGTCGGATAGTTTGCATGAGCAATCAAAAGCAGGTGGCATTCGCGCTGCTGATGTACACCGATGATTTCAACGGTTTTTTACTCCGGCACACCACCAACGGCAGCAGTTATCCGCTCATAAAATACGATCCCACGGCGGATGTTGTCGAAAACTTTGAACTCATCGTGCTCTACAAGCATGGGTATCTTCCGGATATCGGAGCCGGCACGACCGCGCTCCCTTACAAGCCG
>JASLZG010000309.1 GCA_030754995.1 Lentisphaeria bacterium | reverse complement strand
ATGGCAAGGCAATTTGCACCCGTGAGGCCATTGGCGGTGGCGACGCATTCGACGTCAATGGCATCGGGACAAGTGATGACGGGCGCGGTATTATCGACAACCGCGATTTGCTGGGTGCAGTCCTTCGTATTATCACAGGCATCGGTCGCGGTCCACGTCCTGGTGATTTCCTTTTCCTGCGGGCAGGTACCAGCGCTCACCGCATCGGTGAAGGAGACGGTGGCGTCCGAACAGTTATCGGTCGCCGTCGCTGTACCGGTAGCGGAAGGATCGGTATTGCCGATGATCGCCGCGATCTGGTCTATACAATCCTGGTTCGACTGACCGCCACCGCCGGCACTCGAAACACATTCAACCGACGTATCGGCCGGGCAGGTGATCGCCGGTGCGACGTTGTCGTCGACGGTGATGGTCTGCTGGCAATCAGTGTTGTTGCCGCAGGCGTCGGTTGCGGTCCATGTACGCGTGATCACGTTCGGGCAGGCGTCGTTGGAGCTGTCGGAAAAGCTGATCGCCGGATTCGGATCGCATACGTCCGTGGCGCTGGCGCTGCCGGTATTCGCCGGGCTGGTCGCCTGTAACGTCGAGACAAGGCTCGGAATACAACTGCCATCAGCGGAATTGGCGATCGTGCCGCCGCACTGCACAGTGGTGTTGGTGGGGCAGGTAATCGACGGTGCCGTGTTGTCGACAACCGAGACGATCTGGGTACACTCTGCTATGTTGCCGGCGGCATCCGTCGCCGTCCAAGTGCGGGTGATCTCCTTTTCTTGCGAGCAGGTGCCGGCGACGACTGCGTCGCTGAACGCCACGGTGACGCCGGGGCAGTCATCCGAGGCAGTGGCGCTGCCGGTGTTCGTCGGGTCGGTGATCGTCAGGCTACTGATGATCGCCAGGGCGCAGTCAAGGTCGCTGGCGCCTACAGCGGCGGGAGCGACACATTCAACCGAACTGTCCCCAGGGCAGGAGATGGTCGGCAGGGTACTGTCCTCAGCCGCGTCGTCGACGCCGTTCTGGCCGTCGTTGTCGATGCCATCACATCCTTCGGCGGCGAAAGCTGCCGGTGACGAAATTGCTGTTGCCATCAAAGCAATCAGCAAAATATATGTTTTGCGTTTGCACTTGCCCATGAGTGTATTCATGATAGGGTGTCCTTCGTAGTTAGGTGTGTTTTCATCAAATGTCCTTCGTGATTTTCGGCGGCAAAAGGCGGCAAATTGTCGCCACTTGTCCGCTCAGTGTTTCTAATTATAGAAAACTTGGTCAAAAAATCCAAGAAAAAAATTGCGTGGCTACGCGCGGTGCTGAAATTTCACCGTAACAGTCTGCTATTCAATTAGATACATGTCAAAAAAGGGCTATTTATCGGGCTGTGCTGCGTTGACTGCGGCGACAAACTGTTTGATGGTTTCGCCCGGCAACGGCACATATCGGCGGCGATTGCGCCGCCTTTGAAATTCGTCCCGCAACAAGCAGAGTGAGGTGATGTGACGTCCGCGCTCATTGTAGACATGTGAGCGACCGTTTTTGCCGGTGACGACGATGGAATCTGTTCGGCTGTCGCGGAAGAAGTCTTCGGGGCGGGCCGCCTGAACGTCATCGAACGCCTTGTGGACGGGACGCTGCTGCCGCGACCTCAGCTCGGCGTGCGGCGTGCGGCGCCGGGATTGACGTCCTTTGCGTTCAATCGAATGCGCCAGATGGCGCAGGTACCCGAAAATCTTCTCCCTTACCTCGAGCCGTTCCTGTCTACCACCCGCCGACTGCCATGCAGTCGCAACGGCGGTCACCTGGTGATCGATCTCACGCAGCGCATCAAAGACACGGAAGAACGTCGAGCCTGTGTGTTCGGGCGCATCCGCCAGCGCCTCGACGACGACGGATGGCGCCATCACCTGGGTAAAAAGTCGATGCTCGCGGTCCTCGACGATCTGTACCGTCAACGCGGTTCGAGCATGACCAATGCGCAAGTAACCGGCCACGACCTGGCCGATAATGTAGTAAGTCATGTGTCCCCGCCCGAAGGCGACGAGTTGTTCGGCGATGAGACGCTTGCGTCCAATAACCTTGGCAAGGAGCCGCGGCGGCTTTTCGAACAGCAGATCGATGCGGTCGTCGCCAACATTGGTCAGGAAGTTGAACAACTCCTCCCATTTCGGCCGGCCGGTATCGCCATAGCCGGCAAAAACCAGGCCGACGCCGGCCTGGGTGCTGTGTTCGCAGTCGGCACGGCGGCAGTGGTAGCAATAGACACGCCCCGGAATGACTGCGGCACTGTCGGAGGCGATCTGCTGGGCATTGGCCCGCAACTGTTCGTGCAGCTCCTCTGGGCGCATGCCGATGTGCCATTGCAATGCCAGCGGGGGCAGGTCGGAGACGTCGGCAACGCCCATTTCGGCGAGATACTCGAACTGCAGCGAGTGCAGCAATTCGAGCGCATTTTGGGCCCGAGCGGCCAGTGAATCCGGCGCTGTCGTACTGTTGGTATCGGGGGAATTGTCCATTGGGCGACCGCTATTGAAACAGCCAGGGCACGAACAACTTTGCGGCCGGCGGCTTGACGCGATTGGCAAGCAACGCAGCCTGGGCCAGTTCAGTCAGTTACTGGAGGTTACTGGGAGTTGTTCAAGATACAATTATATTCTGTTCAAATCAAACCGCCGAATACACGCCTTACCACTCGCCAGCAGTTCCATCGCCATGCGACAGAAATCCGAAGCCTCGCCGAAGTCCGGCAGTCCGGACCAGATTCGGGCGCAATTGCTGGCGCGCTCGTGCCGGTTACTGCTCAGTGAGATGCGCTGCCAGGTGACGAAGCTGCGGGAAATCGTCAGCGAGTGTCTGACCAGCCGGCCGAGCACATCGGCGATAGACATGGTTCTCAGCCGCACTTACGAGACGACGACGCGGCTGTGGTATCTCATTGGCGTGCTGACCGAGCTCAACGGCAACCCTGGCGACACCGAGGCGCAGCCTTCGCTGGAAGCGCTTTTGCGCACTGTCGTCGGCAGTGGCGATCTGACTCTGGAGCTGGGACACGGCGTCGTGAAAGAACTGGACAATGGTGACGGGCGTTGGGTTGTGGTGGCGCTGCTGGTGCATGCAATCACGCGATCCGGCAGTGTCCCGGCTTCATTTTCAGTGTTTGGGGAAATCGCCGACGGGCAGTGCCGGTTGCAGGTGGCGGCAGGCACCGAGGCGGAGACGGCCGGATTGGTTGATCCGGACACGACGTTGGCGGCATTGTCCGAGATGATCGAGGCGGCGGGCGGCACGTTGCGATCAGACGGCGAATGGCGCTGGGAACTGACTTTGCCGGCGACCGGCGTGGCGCAAACCGCGGCAGGTGCGGCGGATCGGGGCGCGGCACGCACGGTGCTGTTGATCGAGGACGACCCGCTGCTGCGCAACGCCGTCCGGAGCTGGATGATCAAAGTGGGCTTCGAGGTCTTGGAAGCGGACAATTCGGATACCGCCATCGAGATGTTCGAGGCACATCGGCAGACGATCGACTTCGTCATGCAGGACCTGGTGCTGCCGGGGCAGTTCAGTGGCGTGGAACTGTTGCAGGAGCTGCTGGCGCGGCGGGCGGACCTGCCGATAATCATCGCCAGCGGCGCCATCGATGACGGCGATGCCGATCAGTTGTGCGCCCTGGGTGCCAGAGCGTACCTGTCCAAGCCCTACAAAATAGAGCAGTTGATGGTGCTGCTCGATGGGCTGGAATGACGGTCAATCGATGCCGTATTCCTCGAGTTTCTTGGACAGTGCGTTGCGCTGTACGCCGAGGATCTTGGCTGCTTTGTTCTTGTTTCCTTCGGCGTCGTCCATGGCGGCCTGGATGACGAGTTCTTCCGCCTTTGCCAGCGGCATGGCAGGCAGGCATTCAATGTCGCCGTCAGCCGGGGTGCCGCCATTGCGAATCTCGGGGAACATCAGCTCCTCATCTGAAATCGTCCGGCCTTTGGCCAGCAGGCAACCACGCTCCACGACATTGCGGAGTTCGCGCACGTTGCCGGGCCAGGAATATTTGTTTATCGCCGCCGTCGCCGACTTTGAAAAACCCCTGATTTTTTTGCCGAACTTGCGGGAGTAAATGGCGATGAAGTGTTTGGCTATGGCGTCGACATCTTCCATCCGATCGCGCAGTGGCGGCAATTCCAGCGGTATGACGTTGAGCCGATAGTACAGGTCGAGGCGGAACTGGTTACTTGCGATCAGCTCCTCGACGTGCTGGTTGGTGGCGGCGATAATCGCGACATCGACGGTAATGTCTGAAGTACCGCCGATGCGGCGGAAACGCTGTTCCTCGATAACCTTGAGCAACTTCGACTGCAGGGCGATGTCCATGTCACCGATTTCGTCAAGGAAGAGCGTGCCGCCATCGGCCAGCTCGAACAAGCCGACGCGATCCTCCTTGGCATCCGTGAAAGCGCCTTTTCGATGGCCGAAGAGTTCGCTTTCGATCAGTGTCGGCGGCAGCGCCGAGCAGTTGACCTCGACGAACGGCCGATCGCGTCGCCGGCCCATTTTGTGAATGGTCCGGGCGAACAGCCCTTTGCCCGTGCCGCTCTCGCCCTTGAGGAACAGGCATGAGAAGTCATTTTCGGCGACTCGCTGGGTCATGTCAATGGTCCGGTTGAATTCGGGCGAGCTTCCGATGATCTCCTGTATTTCCGCAGTATCGGCATCGCGCTTCGACAATTCGGTGAGCACCGAGGCCTTGCGGACCGCCTGCAGGTGTTCGAGGGTTTTCAAAATCTGTACTTTCTCGACCGGCTTGGTGAGAAAATCGTAGGCTCCTTTCTTGAGGCATTCGACCGCCAGCGGGATATCGCCGTATGCCGTCATCACAATGATCTGTGTGTCCGGATAGGCCTGGTGCCATTCCTCCAACAGCACCTGGCCGTCGACATCGGGCAGCATGAGGTCGAGAAGAATGACATTGAAGGTCTGGTCCGACACTGCGCGACGGCCGGACTCGCCATTTTCGACGACGAAGACGTCATGGCCTGCCGCCTTCAGGATATCGCGAACCGCAGCGCCCACCAGGAGGTTGTCCTCGACGATCAGTAGGTTCAACTTGCCCATTACCATTCTCCGGAAGCAGATTCGATTGTGACCGTAACCCCACTGCTGCCCGACTGGATGTCCAGTTCAGCGACCAGCGCCTTGCACAGCCTGGCGACGATCGCCAGGCCGATGCCGTCGTGGCGGCTGCGGCGGGTGAAAAACGGCAGCGGCGGCGCCAGTGGAATATCGGCAGGAATCTCCAATCCCGAATTTGTGACGACGATTTTCGCGCCTGCCGCCTGGGCCCAGGTCAATTCAACTTCGCCGGCGGCGCCAGCCGCCTCACCGGCGTTGTGCAACAGTTCGCGCAGGATGACCAGCAACCAGTTGCCGTGCTCGACTGCATGATCGGTATCGGTGTCTGGAAAGTCCAGGTGCAGGACGGTATCGGGAAATTGTTCGCAAAACTCGCGGCGCGCCGTGCTCACAACTTCGCCGATACATTTGCGCGCGGCCGGGGGCAAACGATC
>JASLZG010000308.1 GCA_030754995.1 Lentisphaeria bacterium | reverse complement strand
TTCGTCGCCCAGCCGCGCCTCGTCGACAACGAGGGCAAGCAGAGGGCCTTCCTCGATGACGCCGCCATGCAGTTTGATCAGCTTCGCCCGGGCCAGCTGGGTAAGGTAACGTCCAGTCATGGTGATGCCGCCGAGCTGGTCGCCGAACTCGGCAATGAGCTGGTCACGGCTGAAGTTGAGCGTCGGGTTGGGCATCTTCTCAATCTCGGGAAACAGCGCCGCAACAGTGCCGTCCTCGGGCTGCCGTGACTCCTGCGCCAGCCGTTTGGGCAACACAAGTTTGCACCAGACGATCAGCATCAGGGCCATTGCGCCGCGGTCAAGGCCAAAGTTGTTCGACCACTCGAGCCGCGCATCACCGGTCGTCGCCTCGTTGAGGCCGATGCCCCAATGATCGCCATAGATGTTGTGCAACAGCTTCATGCCGACGCGGTCGAGCCGCATGGACACGGCTTCGCGCAAATGCTCGTCAAACAGCAGGTCGCGGAATTCGTCTTTGTGGACATAGCCGTTGGCGATCAGTATCGAGCAGATTTCCTGGACGCGGTCACGGCCGCCATGGGCCGACGAGAGTTGATCGTCGAGGTCCGCATCGTCGCCGTCGCCGTCGCCGTCGCTGTCGCCGTCGTCGTCATCGTCGCCGTCGTCGTCGAGGTCGAGGTCTTCATCAGCGTCGGAGTCGAGCACCGCCGCTTCTTCCGGATCCTCGTCCGCGTCTATTTTTTCGAGTTCATCAGCCACAATGCTATGCTCCTGGTAGTTATTGAATTCGGCGCAGACGGCCACGGCTCATTGTGCGCTTTTCACCATTGACTTCCGCCTCGACCATCTCACCGGTCTGATCGAAATCGACTTCGACCGGGATGCTGATGATCGGGTCCAGGGTCTCCTCGCCCGGTTTCGTTGAGCGGAGGTCGGCGTCGGCCATCATCGTCAGCAACTGGAATCGATAGGCGGCGATATCCCACGCCTCGCACGCCACCACACCACCGACACTCCGCCACTTCTTTGTTGTACGCTCGAGGACTTCGGTGAAATCAACGGCTTCGACGGGCTTGAGGTCCTGGCCGCCGGCGGCGGCGGCGTTGACGTCGGTGTCCCAGCCGCGGGCGTTCGCCGAATCGTCGCGTTCGCGTTCGAGGATGTATTGCGCTTCGACGAAGGCGTTGCCCTCGAGGGTGAAGAACGGGTGCGGCACCTTGTTGAGATGCTGCGACATCACGCGGGCCAGGTCGTCGATGCCGGTGTGCATGAGGTAGCGGTCGAAATCGATATGGGTCAGGCCGTACTGGGCGATGTCGATCTGCTTGCGCTGAATGTCCTGGAGCTCGAGCTGCATGCGGGAGATCAGGGCGTGGAGCTGCGAGAGCTGGTCGTGCACGTTGCGCACTTCGCCCCACTGCCGTGAATCGTCGTCCGCGAAATCGAGGCGGTCGAGCGCCTGCCGCGTCTGCTCGGCCCAGCGATAGGCGGACTTGAGCTGCTGATAGATCTCGAGGATGAGGTAGGCGGACTTGGACTCGAGGGCGTGGTCGGCCCGAATGATGTGCTTGAGCAGGCGGTTGCCGAGGAAGTGCAGTTGTTCGGAAACGTCCTCGTGCTCGAGCATCTGGCTGAACTCGATTTCCGCCAGCGCCACGCCCTCGTTCTCGACCAGCTCGGGGCCCATGGTGAAGCGGTTGAGGATGCGCATGAGCGCTTCCGCCTTGTCGCTGATCATGTACATGCCCTGGTCGCGGAAGTACTCGAGCCAGCCGACATTGCTCAGGCGGTGCAGCAGGTAGTTGCGGTGGCCGGCCTTGAGCCAGTGGAACTTCTCGTCCAGCTCGGCGCGGGTCCAGCGGACGCGGTCGTCGAGCCTGAGCGCGTGTAGCACCGTGAAAATAATGCGGGTCTTGGCTTCGGCGCCGCTGAAAAGTTCGCGGACCAGCGGCAGGAAATAGCGGATGGCATCGTGCCGGGCGATTTCCTGCATCGCAAAGTGTTGCGACCCGTCGTGCAGGTAATCGAGGACCTCGGCGTTTTCGTTCTGCAGGTCCAGTGTCGGGCTGTCAGGGGAGTTTGCCAATTGTCGTGTCAGGTCTCTTGATTCACATCGGTTCACGGGTCACCCCGGAGTTCACCGAGGTGCCGCGCTCGTTCAAAAACAGTAACTCAGCAGCCCGTCCCGCAGCTTCGGCTCGAACCATGTCGATTTCGGCGGCATGATTTCGCCGGCATCGGCAATGTCGATCAGTTCCTGCACGCTGACGGGATACATCGAAAAAGCCACCGCGGCACGTCCGGCATCGACCGCATCCTGCAAAACTCCGGCGCCGCGGATACCGCCGACGAATTCAATCCGCCGGCTGGTCCGCACGTCGTCGATCCCCAGGATTGGCGAGAGGATGTTGTCCTGCAACACACTCACATCCAGGCGGGCAATCGGCGAAGCGGTTAGGTCTGTCGTCCTGTCACAGGCCGAAACGCTGTACCACTGCCCGTCGAGGTACATGCAGAATGAGCCGCGGGCTAAAGGTATATTGGCCGCGGTTGGCGTAATGTCAAATCGCTCCCGCATTAGATTCAGCACTTCCGCGGCACTGTGCCCGTTGAGATCGCGAACCTGGCGGTTATAAGCCAGCACACGGACCTGGTCGGAAGGAAACAGTACAGCAAGGAATCGGCCGCAGCCGGCGTCCGTGTCCGTTTCCCCCTCGGCGCGGCACATGGCGCAGACGCGGCTGGCGCTTTTGGCGCGATGATGGCCGTCGGCGACATAGACCGCCGGCACGTTGTCCAGGGCATTGCGCAACACGTCAACCGTCTCGGGCGGGCTCTTCCAGACCTCGTGCCGAACCCCATCCGCCGCCACAACATCCATCAAAGGCGCCGTTTGCGTGACCGCAGAAACCGCGCTGTCGATGGCGGCCACGGCGGCATAAGTCAGGAACACCGGCCCGGTGTGGGCCCGCAGCGTGTGGGCGTGGCGGGTGCGGTCGTCCTCCTTGTCCGGGCGTGTCTTCTCGTGTTTCTTGACGATGTCATTGTCATAGTCGTCGACGCTTACGGCGGCGGCGATCCCGGTCTGCGCGTGGTCGCCGACGGTGATGCGATAGGGATAGTAGGTCTCGGCATGGTCGTCGATCAGCGGCGCGGCTTCGCAAATGGCCGCGAAATTTTTTCGCGCCAGCTGGTATACTTCGTCGCTGGCCGCGTCGATTTCCGGCGGCAGATCGATTTCCGGCCGGGACACGTGCAGGAAACTCAGCGGGTTGTCGGCGGCGAGGTTTGCGGCCTCCTCGCGGGTCACCACATCGTACGGGACGGCAGCAACCCGAGAGGCAACATCGGGCCTGGGCATGCGGGCCCGGAACGGATATATTGAGGCCATGGCCGGTGGCGGTTTGGATTTGGATTTTATGAACGGCGCACGGAAGCGCCGATGCGGTCTGAAGGATTGAAGGTACAAGGGGATGGCGAGACCTGTTCATCAACCCTCTTGACCTTTTCACCCTTCCGGCTATGCCGCTTTAGGGAAGCGATGGCTTTAATCTATAGAGGCTGGGCCGTTGTGCAAGGAATTGTGAGCCTATGACGCCAAAAAGCGAATATCGCACCACCGAGATCCCGAATCAGCCGGGCGTCTATGTCTTGCGCGACCGCTTTCGCGAGGTCATCTACGTCGGCAAGGCGAAATCACTGCGGCGCCGCATGTCGTCGTATTTCCAGCCGTCCCGCTCGCGCACGTCGGACATTCGCATCCGCTCGCTGATCAATTCGATCTGCTTTTATGAGATTTTCCCGGTGCGCACCGAAGAAGAGGCGCTCATGCGGGAGTCGGCCTACATCAAGCAGTACAAGCCGCGGTACAACGTCGTGCTGCGCGATGACAAGCGCTTTCTGCTGATCAAAATCGACATCAACGCGCCCTACCCCAGGATTACCCTGGCACGCCTGCGCAAGGACGACAGCGCCCTCTACTTCGGCCCCTTTCCGCTCGCCGGCGTACTGCGCGAAACCTGCGATTACCTGACCCGTTTTTTCGGACTGCGCGCCTGTACGCCGACGATTCCCGATGAAGGCGACCACCGCCACTGCCTCGATCGCATCGTGCGCTACTGCAGTGCCCCGTGCGTCGGCAAGGTGTCAAAGGAGGCGTACCACGGGCGGGTGCAGCGGCTGATCGAGGTGATCAACGGCAAGACGGACGAAGTCGTGACGTCTTTGCAGGAGAAGATGGAGACGCAGGCCGGCAAGCAGCAGTACGAGCAGGCCGCGCGCACGCGCGACATCGTCGAGAACATGCGGACTGTCTTCAAGGCACAGAACCGCACCTTCCGCCGGGCCACGATGCCGAACTACGCCGGCGACGCCGGGGTCGCGCAGTTGCAGGAAGTCCTGCAGCTCGAGAAACCGCCGGCGGCGATCGACTGTTTCGACATTTCGAACATCGCCGGCACCTTCGCCGTCGGCAGCATGGTCTGCTTCGTCGACGGCGCCCCGGCAAAGAAGTCGTACCGGCATTTCCGGATAAAGACGGTCGAAGGCATCGACGACTTTGCGATGATGTCGGAAGTCGTGACGCGCCGCTACAAGCGCCAGCTCGAGGATGGCAAACCACTGCCGGACCTGGTCGTCGTTGATGGCGGTCCCGGCCAACTGCACGCCGGCTGGGAGAGTCTGCTGGCGCTGGGCCTGGGCAATCTCCCGATCATCGGACTGGCCAAGCAGCAGGAGGAAATTTTCACGATCTACGACAGCACGCCGATCCTGCTGGAGCGCCACGAGGCGTCGCTCAAGCTGCTCCAGTCGATCCGCGACGAGGCGCACCGGTTCGCAATCACCTTCCACCGCGAACTGCGCCGCAAACGCATCCTCGACTCCATGCTCGACGAGGTTCCCGGGGTCGGCAGGAAGCGCCGCGACCAGTTGTTGAAGGCGTTCGGGTCGGTGCGTAATCTCAGGAAATACGATGCCGACGCCATCATCGACCGGGTGCCGGGAATCGGCAGGTCACTGGCCGACAATATCGTCGCACACCTGAAGAAGGGATGAGGGTGCCGGTGCAATTCGCGGCGGGCGCCGGTCAATACCGGTAATAATCCGGCTTGTACGGGCCGTCGACCGGCACGCCGATATAATCCGCCTGCGCCTGGGTGAGTTTCGACAGCTTGACGCCAATGCGCTCGAGATGCAGACGCGCCACTTCCTCGTCCAGCTTCTTCGGCAGGGTATAGACGCCAATCTCCCACTCGTTCTGCCACAGGTCGATTTGCGCCAGGACCTGGTTGGTGAACGAGTTGCTCATCACGAAGCTCGGATGGCCGGTGGCGCAGCCGAGATTGACCAGGCGCCCTTCGGCCAGCAGATAAATCTCGTGCCCGTCCGGGAAGGTGAATTTGTCGACTTGCGGCTTGATGTTGAGCTTCTCGACGCCCGGCCATTTGTGCAGGGCGTCGACCTGAATCTCGTTGTCGAAGTGACCGATATTGCCAACGATGGCCATATCTTTCATCTCGCGCATATGCTCGATGCGGATGATGTCCTTGTTGCCGGTCGTGGT
>JASLZG010000307.1 GCA_030754995.1 Lentisphaeria bacterium | reverse complement strand
CAAGAAAATGCGGCGCCCAACCCGGCGAATTATTATGGGTTTTTGAAAGTGGTCGGCGAGACCATGGTCAGTTCGATGGGCATTGATTATGCCATCGCCAGGTTTGCCGGGGTGTACGGCCGCAACTGGGCGCTCCCGGCCGCGGATCCCACCGCCGACTCGCCCCAGGATCCGGGCTTCGGCAATCTCGGGTACCAGTTCATGCAGGTGCTGCGGGCCGGCCGGGAGCTGGCGGTCTGGACGGAACACGTGAATGCCGTGGCGAACCCGACCCTGGCCACCGACGGCGCCGACTCGGTGATGCAGATTTACGGCCGTGATCTCCAGGGAATTTTTCATACCTGCGGCAGCGAAAGCATCCACCGCGTCGATTTCGCCAGGAAGATCGCGGCGGTGTTTGAATTGGATGCCGGCCTGATCGGAACCGGGCCGATCGATGCGGAACTGTTGCAGGCGCTGGATGGCTTTCCGATTGGTCAAAGCACTTGCCTCGACACCAGCGCAACGGACCGGAAATTGGGCAAGCAGCAGTGCAATGTCGAGGATGGGCTGCGGCAATTCAGGCGGCAGCTGGAAGCAGTATAAAGGCAACCGCATTACACGGTAAACCCGGCCCGGCCAGGGGCCGGATCGAGGCATCTGCCGCTGCGGCACGCCTTGGCGACCGGGCATTCCCCAAGCCTGGAATTACCGGTTCCGCTCAACCTTCATTTTATTCCCGAAGCTCCTTCAAATACACCGGTTCACTGCCCCGTGCCTGCGACCGCCGGGCGGCCTCGACGATTTCGAAAAGCTCGATCATCGATTTGTACGGCAGCGCCGGCTGTCGCGTCTCGGCCATTGTCCGGATCATCTTCATGATCTCGATACCGCCAAGTGCGAAATTGTGGTCGTTGATCCACTCGGAATGAATGCAGCCGGAGCCGCTGTACGCCTCGCAGCGGGCGCCGCATTCCGGGCCGGAGAGAAAAGACAAGATGGCCATTACATCCAGGCCGTGGGGCAATTTCGGGTCGTCGACCGGATAGTGCATGCGGACGAACTCGAGCGGTATCACCCCCATGCTCTGGACCCACTCGACACCCTCGCCAAAGGTGTGCTGTGCCATGCTCAAGCCGTGAATGGATGCGTTCAACCCGGATTTTCCCACACCTTTCACGACCCCCATGCCCACGGGTGCGATCTCCGCAAAGCGATTGCGAAACTGGTCGATCTTCGGGTTTGCGCGCAGCAATGACAGCGACATCACCGCCGTCTCATTCTGCTTCGCCAGGTCAATCATCGCGTGGACATCGGCAAGCTCGTGGGCGAACGGCTTGTCGACAAACGTCGGGACGCCCTTCTTCAGGCCCGGCTCCGCAAGTTGCAAATGATCGCGGCCGTCCTCCGGGTCCATGCAATCGGCGATGAAAACAACGTCGACATCGTCCGAGACTTCGTCGAGCGTGTCGCATACCGTTGGCTTGTCCAGGAAGAGTTGCGAGAAAATCTCGGCGTTGCTGCGCTGATCGTCCTCGGCCCGCGTCATTCCGACGTGCGGCGGGAACGGGTCATAAACCTTGGTCAACTCGAAGCCCGGCAGCAAGCCGAACTTGAGATTGTGGCGATAGTAGAAGTAATACTGGTTCTGCGGAAAATGGTAGAGCATCAGTTCTTCGTTGGCTGGTGCAAACAGCAGGCCGTACCAGGCTGCATGCACATCGCAGCGAATCATGCCGACACGGATTGTTTTCATTTGGTCATCCCCTTGCAGAAGCTCTGTGGGCGTGTTTCATCGTCTCCATCGTGATGCCTGCAGACAGGTCAAGACAGGGCAGGAAAATAGGCCAACGGATGTCAATAGCAACACAACGGATGAAGGCAGGGAGGCCATTGCCGGCAGTTGAGGGCGGCTTTCCGGATGAAGCCGTTGCCAGGCTGCTGCCTGGCCACCGTTTCAATCAGCGTCGTAACCGGGGCCGGTTCATGGCGGGTTGGTGCCGTCGAAATTCCAGAAGGGATCGTCCTCATTGTTGGCGAGGGGGAAACTTCTCTTGACGCTGACGTGGACGTCGCAGTACAGGACGCTCCAGGCGCCGGTCCAGCCGCCGGTGCCGTTCTGGTGGCGCATGTGGGGTGGGTAGCCGGAGCCGGCGATCGGCGGCGGCACGTGCGGCGGCGCCTTGACCTTGGTTGAGTAGCTGTCCCCAATCAGGCAGGTCGCACTCGGCGTGAGTGTACTGGGCAGACGGGAGGCCTTGTAGTTGGGGCTTGTGGGGGATTCATCCGTGATATACCCGTTTATGCCGTAATGGGTCTTCCACCAGCTGCCGCCAAATGGCGGCTCTTCACTGTTCTCGGACGGGCAGTTGAATGGACTGTTCCCGGGCGGCGGCCCGGCCCCCTGGGCAAGCGGAATCGCCGCCGCGAGGTAACCCAGTTGTGCCAGGGAGTCCATCCACATGTAATCGTTCGCGGGCGCGGCACGGTCGGCAATGAACGGGGTGTAGTACTCTTCGTAGTCGTTGGCGTATCCCATCACGCCGGTTCCCATCTGCTTTAACATCGACACGCAGCCGATTTGTCTCGCTTTTTCCTTGGCTTGATTCAGTGCCGGCAACAGCATGGACGCGAGAATTGCGATGATCGCAATCACCACCAGCAATTCTATAAGCGTGAAACCACGCCGTCTGAACGGCCTGTTCGCCGCGTGTTTCGTGTTTCGTGTTTCGTGTGGCACTCTCTTGTCACCGTTTTTTATACAAAGCGAAAATAGCCAACTGGACCCGGTAATGCAATTCTCGTGGCCTTCATGGTCGAGCGGCTGCCAACCCCCGCAACCTTACTTTTTCAATTCCACCAGGCGGAAATCCCTGCCGCCAACCGCGAGGGTCACGGTCTGTGTCGCCAGCGTGCATGGCTTGCCCTCGAACTTGTCGGCAACGGTCATGTCGCTCAGGTCCAGGGTCTTCGGATCGATCGTGATCGCCACGTCGGCCGTCGTCTCTTCAAGATTCCCGACGGCCAGAAGGGCGGTGCCGTCCGGCCTGAGATAAAGTCCGGCGTGGACGGTTTTTGGGCCGGGCCTCGTCGATACGGTCGCGCTGCGGTGCGACACATACTGCGCTTCCCCGAGAGTGTCCCACACCCCCCAGATCCGCTCGGCCAGCGGAATGTTCTGGAGGCCGCCGTAGAAAATGATGTCATTGGGCAGCAGCAGCGCCATCAGGTTCCGGGTCGCGGCCACGGCCTCGTCCGACACCAGGTGTTTTTCGAACAGATCCTTGCTGCTCCAGCGATTACGCTTCAGTGCCTGCCACATGATTTCCGGCAGGAAGATTGCCGGGATGCCCATCAGCGGTGCGCGCCACTGGGTCAGAAGCATGGGCACATCGAGGCTGCGGATGTAGTCGTTGTCGACCAGGCCGCCGGTAAATTGTTCGCCGTTCAACTGGGCGTCGAGGAAGGTGTAGTTGGCGGGGATCATCTGGGTGGACGTGTGGCCGATGATGAACGGCTCCTTGCCGTTGTCAATGAACACCTGGCGCACGCGCCGATAAAATTCCCGCTGCGCCCGGACGGTCTGCGTGTCGTGGCGGGCGGCGCCATCGCGGTAACCGCAGCCATGCAGGCCATTTCGACAAGGGTCGGCGACGCCCTGGTCGAAGTAGACGACATCCAGTTTGTCCGCCTTGATCATGCGGTCAAGGTTCCACATGAAAAAGTCCGGGTGCCGGCTTTTCGGGCACACCTGGATGAAACGCCGTTTCGCACCGTTGTAGGTCTGCAGGGGCAGCATGTCCCATTCGGCATGGTAAGTCCGGTAAATATGGTTATTCCCTTTTTCTGCCAGGCCGTGTCCTGGACTGTACAGGCAGAATTTGGCGCCACGGCCGCGGGCATAGGCGATCTTGTCATCGAGCCACTGGCGGTCTGCCGCCGGCACATGGAATTCACCGTTTGGCTTCTTGTCCAGCGGCGACCGGCCAAAGAGCGCGAGCTTCGCCGTGTCGTAGTGATGGATATTGCCCCTTTTCCACCAGTCGTGATTGCTGGCCATCCGGAGCGTGCGCCAATTCCCCTTGAGCGGCCGGAACGGCGTTGCCAGCAGCCCGAATCGAAGCCGCACCGGTGTCGCCCGGCCGGCTCTCAGGACGTGCACCCGCAACCGGACACGGTCGGCCGTCACCTGCAGCTCGACGGCATCATTGCGCGACGCGGTCCAGCCTTCGTCGGTATCACTGTACCAGTTCAGCCCGCGGGGGACATCACCCAGCCAGAGACTGTAATTGAAGGGCAGCTTCAGGTCGTGTTTTATAACGGTCGTCGCGTCGTGAAAAAGGCCCTGGCCTTTTGTGCGCTTGACCAGGTATTTGGCGGTCTCCCGCGGCAAGGGGATCTCCAGCCAAAGCCCGGCAATGTCGGTGGTGCCGTCCTCGACGGACAGTTGATAGTCGTATTCGGCGACGCCGTCAAAAGTCACCTCGACCTTGCCGTTGACGCGGTATGGCCCGAGACTGCCGGTGACGCTGTAGACAACGCTCGTGTCCCTGGCCGTCTGCACGGTCAGCTTGGCGTCGGTGAACGTCGCATCTGCAACTTGCAGCGTGACCGGGTCGGCGAGTATCGGCTCGTCCTGCGAGCGGATCTGGCTCGGCAGTCCGGAATCGCCCAGCTCGTAGGTGCGTCCCCAGGTCGAAACACGATTGTCACTGGCCTGGACCGGTGTCCACGGTGGTTGCACCATGTCTGTCTTGCCGATGTCGTTTCCCCACCATTCAGGATACGGCTCGACATGCAGGAGACTTGTTGTCGTCGCGACAGGTTGCTGATTTCGCAGCGCCACAACCTCGACACTGTACTCTCCCGCCGTCCATGGGTTCGGCTCGAGTGCAATAGTCTGCCGATCACCCGACACTGGCGACTGCACGGTGGCCACCGCGGCGCCGTTGCGGGTCAGCGTGGCCTTGAACGTCAGCGGGCCTGGATTCTGCGCCCGCAGTGCACCGCATTCGATTTCGGCAACAACTTTTTTCGCATCATACAGCGCATTGGCCTTGAGTGAAAGAAGCCGGCCGCTTGCCGGGGAGAGGGGAATAAGCTGCTCGAACAGACGGACCCGGTCCGGGAGCCTGGCGCACATGATCGAGTAGAACCGGGTGCGACGATTCTGAAACCCGTCATTTATTGAAATCGACCGCGTTTCACCGGCTGCGAGCCTGACCGGGTGAACCTCCAAAAAAATGTTGCCGACCGCGGCGCGTGTCATGCCGTCGTTTTCGCCGCCTTCCACCTGGTACACCGGCTTGCGCCGGCTCTGCACGTCCAGCTCGACATGCATGCCGGTATCGGTGGGATTCGCCAGGCTGCACTGCCAGCCGATCTGCCCGTGCAGCAGGCGGCCGCTGTCGGTGACCAGGGATACGGCTGCATCCCCGAAGCGGGCGCGGCCGAAGCGGGAGACAACGTTGTATCGGGCGATGGTATCGCTCCAGCAGGTGGCGCGTTTTTCCTGTGAATAGTAACGGCAGAAGTTCATCCGCCATTCGTCGCCCTTTTGCGGCGGCGAAACACCG
>JASLZG010000306.1 GCA_030754995.1 Lentisphaeria bacterium | reverse complement strand
GACGGTGCTGTGAACTCATGCTGTTTCCCCTGAACTGTCTGATTGCCGGTCACCGCCGGCCCCCGGCGCCGTGTCGGCGCGGTCTGCCTGGTGGTCCCGTTCGAGGAACCGGTTGGACCAGGCACTGGTGCCCGCGAGGGCGCCGTCCTTGATGACAACCGGGCCATCGAGCATCGACTCCTCCTCACCATAGGCCTTCAGGCGGTTGTACGCCAGCGCCCAGATACATTCCTTCCCACCGACTTCGCATCTGCCCTGGCGGCTGCCTCCGCAAGGCCCGTTCCGCTGGTTCTTGGCGCATTGTGACTCGGGGCAGAGATAAGCTATTTCCGGCAGCGAACAGTCACCACAGTCACGGCAGCCGAAGGCCGCGATCTTGGCGACATGCTCGACACCATGAGCGATCCGTTGAACTACAGCTGGCGCCTTGTCGGTCAGTTCACTGATTTTCCTGGCGGCCTTGAATCCGCTACTGTCGCGCTCGAACACCTTGTCGTGCACGACTCGATTGAGGCGATACGTGATCGGGGCGCGGCGGCGGGACTGGTCGATCATTGCCGCATCCTTCGAGCGCTTGTACAGGCGGTTGACCGTCGTCGTGTTGAGCCGCGTCGTCGGGTTCTGCTCGAAGTAGAAAAATTCATCGGGTTGCTGGTAGCAGATATTGCCGGCAAAGGATTTCCAGTCGGTGTCGCTGTAGGTGGCGGCGCGTTCGAGCACGCGCGCATAATCGTCATGGGTGAGATGGCCGCCGATATATACGCCCCGATACCCCAGCCCCTTGAGGATCGCACATTGCATCGCAGCGAACTCCAGGAAGAAGGATTTGCCCTTGTCCTCGTCGGCCGCGTGCTTCTCGACCAGCTGCATGAGCCTGTCAGTAACGACAACGCCAGGCACTTTGCCGGAGTGAAAGTAGCGCGCCGCAGGCCCACCAAGGACGTAGACGTTGCCGATCACCGGCACGTTCAGGTCATGCATCTGCATGTACTTGATCAACTCATCCTGCTTCCGGGCATCGTAGCCGATTTGCGAAATGATGTAGTCGGCGCCGGCCCGGATCTTCTTCGCCAGCTTGAAGTACTGCGGCATCACCTCGCTCTCCAGCTTCTTGTGATTGGTGACGGCCGCGCCGAGGAAAAAACCGGTCGACTGCGCCGGCGGTTCGCCGTCATCTGCCGGCCCGCCGTCGTTCATCTCGCGCAGCATTTGCAGCAGGCCAACCGAATCGATATCGAAAACACCAACGGCCTGGCCATGATAACCGCCAACCGGGCAGTCGCCGGACAGGGCCAGGATATTGCGGAAACCGTCACTCGACAACTGCCAGCCACGCCCCTGCAGGGCGTTGCGGTTCCAGTCCTTGCACGAGAGATGGATGATCACTTCCTGGCCGCGGGCGATGAGGTCGGTGCCCATCGTATCAGCATTGATCATCGGGTTGCCGCCAGGATTGTCCGTGATACTGAGAGCGTGGATATCCGGATGCTCGACGAGCTGACGGGCCACCTTCAGCACGCGACGGCCGCTGGCCTCGGTGATCAGGCCACGCGAGGTCACCAGCTCGACACAGTGAACAAAGACGTCGGCATCCTGCAGCAGTGCCCGAAACGAAGACTTGTTCCAGGCGCCGCTTGGACTTGCAGGTTTTTGAGGTTCTTCGGCCATGACAGACTCCGATCAGCCCGGATTGACGACGAGCTCCGCCGGCATCGGTTTGAACTGGCACGCGGCGACAAAGATCTCGAAGAAGTCGGGCGTAGTCTCCAGTTCGAGATGTTCGATCTTGCGCAGGTAGTCGTCGATCACTTGCCGTTTGCGCCTCGACATCAGCGCCTCCATGGCGCCGTGGACAGCAGCATTGCCGACCTTGACGACGCGTTCCTCAGGCACTGGCGCCAGGAAACCGATCTCCACGGCATTGGCAACATCGAGATAATTCGCAAAACCGCCGGCCAGGTAGAGTTTGTCGATATCGGCTGGCTCCACCCCGAATGTCCGCATCACAATGTACTGTCCGCAATAGCTTGCGGCCTTCGCCTGGGCGAGGTTGCTGGCATCTTCGCGGGACAGGGTAATGCCATGGTCCGGGACGACCTGCAACTCGTGCTGCTGGTCCTGAAAAACGCCTTTTGGACTCATTAGCTCGTAGCGGCGCAGCTCGGCCAGCAGATCGACCAGCCCGGAACCGCAGAGTCCCATCGGCGGCACGTCGCCGATGGTGTTGTAGTCCCAGTGATCATCCGCCCACTGTATTGACTCGATGGCACCGTCGCCGCCGCGCATGCCGTATTTGACGAGCCCGCCCTCGAAGGCCGGCCCGGCCGGGCAGGAGGCGCACATCGTGCGTCCCTGGTAGCCGATTACAACCTCGGTATTGGTTCCGACGTCGATCATCATGAAACACTCGTCGCGGGCCTCGACGTCGATCGCCAGGAGATCGGCAGCAGTGTCGGCGCCGACGTGGCCGGAGGCCAGCGGCAGGCCGTAGACCAGCGCCTTCGGATTTATCATCAAGCCGAGCGCCCTCGCCTTCTCGGTGACCGCCGTACTCTGGCGCCGACCCTCGAGAACGTCGACTTCCGTTGTCGATCGATAAGGCCGCTGCCCGATAGGCTGCACATCGTACTTAAACAGCAGGTCACGCATCGTCGAGTTGCCGGCAACGACAATCTCGTAGATTTCCCGGCGCTTGAACCCGAGGTGCCGCCCCATCTCCAGGATTTCGTGGTTGATCGCCTGGACAATCACTCCCTGCAGCTTGCCACGAAAATCGCGGTCGTAGGAGATGCGGTGCATGACATCACTGCCGCCGAACTTCTGGGGGTTCTCGAAAGAACTGACAGTCACCGTCCGACCGGTTTCCAGGTCCATCAGGGCCAAAACGACAGTTGTCGTGCCCAGGTCCATGGCAATGCCGTACATGTGGCCGCGATAGGTGTCAATCTCGACCCCGTCGTGATGGACAACATCGCCGGCACGGGTGACGACCGGGTCGAACTCAGATGCCTTTTCGCGACTGGCACTGAGGATTCTCGAACTCTGGCGCAGCGGCGCGAGCTTGAGGTCGGTGGCGTCACTGGCGACAACGGCCTGGCAGGCGAGCCGGTAGTTGTCCTTGAGAAAATCCTCGCTGCCGGTCCGCTTACTGAGGCAGCCCATGCCTTCCTCCACCACGACGATACATTCGTGGCACTGCCCCTGGCGGCCGCAGGTGGCAGGCAGTGCGAGGTCGAGTGCGTCGGCGTGATCGAACACGGTCTTGCCGGGCATCACGTCACAGGTCGCCTTGTCGTATATCGCCTTTGCCATGTGTCACTCGGATAAAGCAAGGTCCCGAGTGTCTTGCGGCACCCGGGACCTGTTGAATTGCGAAAAACAGACCGGCCTACTCCGCTTCCTCCGGCGCATCAGTCTCCCAGGCGCTGCGGTAGTCGATCTTGTCGTCGCCGCCGCACTGGCGCGGGCCGCCGTTGGCGAGCGGCTTGCGCTGGTTCCGGCAGCCGAACTTCGCGGTACACCGGTCGAGCCGGTCACGGTAGAGACAGCGGTGGGTGGCCTGTACGCCGGACTGCTCGACAATATCACTGAAAATTTCCGTGATGCGGCCAAGGCGTTTCTGGTGCTCTTCCGGATCGATTTTTTCCATGACCATGCCTACCCTGCCTTGATGTCGGCCGCCAGGCTGCGGGCCAGCTCGACGCAGGCCATGGCATCCTTGCCATAACCGTCGGCCCCCATGTCGTCGGCAAATTCCTGGGTGACCGGCGCACCGCCGACCATGATCCTCAGGTCGTCGCGCCGCCCTTCGTCGATGAATGTCTCAATCGTCAGTTCCATGTTGGGCATGGTCGTCGTCAAAAGCGCGGACATGCCGACCAACGGCGCCGAGTGCTCTTCAATCGCTTCCATGAAATCATCGGGCGAAACGTCGACGCCGAGATCGTGAACGATGAAACCGGCGCCGCGCAGCATCATGATACAAAGGTTCTTGCCGATATCGTGCAGATCGCCTTTCACCGTTCCCATGACGACGGTGCCGGCCGGCTCGACGCCGGAGGCGGAAAGGATCGGCTCAATATAGGTCATGCCGGCCTTCATGGCGCGGGCGCACGCCAGGACTTCGGGGACGAAAATAAAGTTCTCGCGAAACTTGATCCCGACAATGCCCATGCCGGCGATCAGGCCGTTGTCCATGATCTCAAGGGCCGTGACCCCGCCGTCCAGAGCCTGCGTCGTCAACTCGTCGACGACGTCGTTGTCCCCGGCGATCAGCGCCGCAGCGATCTCCTGCATCGGTTCGCTGGCGGCAGTGAACAGGTTGACCATGCGCTCGATCTCTTCGGGGCGCTCGACAAACTCCTCGATCTCGCCGCGTATGAAAGCGTTGGCAATATCACTGATTTCAGGCATCCGGAAGCTCCTTCATGGGTCGCTGTTCAGGCAACGTTCTTATGCCAGTCACAGACCGCCTGCGAAATGGCCTTGAGGTTTTCCACGGTGGTCTGCAGCGGGATGGCGCACTCGGGGCCAATCAGCTGCACCCCGGCCTCGAGGTTTTCGATGACCGCGGCATGCACTTCCTCCGGCCCTTTCGAAAAGAGGGTCTCCGGGTTGTTGATGTTGCCAACCAGCGAAATACGATCACCGACAATCGCCATCGATTCCGCCGGCGTGTTCTTGGAATCGTAGTGGAAGGCGTGCATCCCGGTCTGCGCGATGTGTTCCATGCGGTCGACAGTACGGCCGCAGATGTGCAGGATGAGCGGGATCGGGATACGCTCGGCGAACTCGGCATGCAAGTCGCGCAGGTAGCGCTCATAGTAGTCGCCGCTGACCAGGTCGCCGGTGGCATGGTCCGGCAGGGTGACGGCGTCCGCACCGGCTTCCACCTGGGCAATGCCGAAATCGACGGTTGCCTCCTTCATGCGGTCCAGGCACAACTTGGTCATGCCCGGATCGTCGAGGGCGAGGAGCAGGAACGGCTCGACGCCGAAACAATGGTAGCCCATCGACCACGGCCCCATGGTCTTGCCGATGATCGCCACCTCGTCACCGTATTCCCGGCGCAGGATCTTGATCGCCTCGATGACGCACTTCGTGTCCGGATGCGTGCACAGGTCGGCCGGGATCTTGATGTCGTCAGCCGTTTCCCAGATGGGTTCACGCATCTTGACCGTCGGCCAGTTGTCCTTCTGTTCCCACTGAATCCTGCAGCCCATGGCGGAGGATTCCTGGATGATGCTGAAAACAGGCATGATCGTGTCGAACCCGAGCTCGGTATAACTGGTGGCTGCCAGGCGCGCCATCAGTTCGGGGTCCCGGTTGGCCTGCGGAAAAGGTGCGTCCACCAGGTCCATCAACTCGACCGTCGCCACCGACGTCGGGTTGCAGACCGGCGTGCGATCGACCGGTTCCCGATTCAAGGCGGCCAAAACACGCTGCCGGCTGGTCATCGATTTGATTGCATCTGCCATGTCCCCTACTCCTGCTGGCTCGGTGCCGCCAGGACTCCACGGCTTGCCGCCGTTTCCTGCTCGCGCACCGCAGCACGCACA
>JASLZG010000305.1 GCA_030754995.1 Lentisphaeria bacterium | reverse complement strand
CGAGACCGGCATCCGTAAACTGACGTTCCTGCCGCAATTCACCCGCTTCGAGAATTTCACCGGTATCTCGGACGACGACGTGCCGCAGTATTAGCTGCTTCCCAGGGCCGCGGCGGTCAGACCAGATCGTTAAGCTGCAGAAATAAGTACAGCAGGCAGCCGGCCGACACCAGGTAGTAGCCTCTTTCACAGGAGGCCAACCAACGCGGCCGATCCATGACCGCGTCGAAAACGTTCTGGCCGGCAATCCGACTGCGCAGATTCGAAATACACAGCATGCCCAGATTCTTCACGACGATAAACCACGCCAGCCGGCGGCCGATGTCCTGCGCCAGCAGCACCCAGGCGACCACGAGCTCAAGGAGAAAAAGGACCAGTTTCAGGATCGACAGATGCATGAATCGCTGCAAAAAAGTGCGGCAGTCATCGTCGTCCGGCTCGACACGCTCGTCCAGGCAGGCCGCCGCCTCGTCCAATACCGCCGGCGGTACGTCACGAACCAGGGTATACTCCGGGCTGCCCACAATGGAAATTCGCAGGGAGTAAATCAGGATCAGCCAGATGACGAGACTAAGGAACCACATGGCAATCGTGCCGGGGGTGGGCTTGGGGAATTAGCGACCGATACGGTACAGCCGCGCCTCTCGCTTGTCTACTCCGGACGGGCTGGGACCAGGACCGCCCGACGGCCGGGAATGTGGCTGAGATCGGTAAATTTAGCACCGGTGGCACTGAGGAAGACCGCGGAGCGACTGTCACGCAACCCCAACCGTGAAGGGCTTACCGGTACGGTACAGGACAACGTGCTGCGCCCGGCAGCTGAGCGCCTCGGCAAAGACACGTTGCTGACCATCGCCCCCCCCAGCAACATCAGCAAGGCGCTCGACCCGGAGGGCGAAGGCGTCAATATCATCATCTTGAAGTGCCGGCAGCAGGGGTACTGCACGGGTTGATGGCTTGCTTTAAGTACTTGGATAGATTAGGTTTACACCCTTTAATCCACCCGTATCCCCCTCCAGGCAGGTGTCCAGAAAACGTCAGAAACGTGGTTCGATGGAGGCCGGGAAGCCAGAATCCGGCGCCCTGGCGCCGGCGCTGGCCCTCGTCCATCCGGCATCGGATCGATACGCGTTTGTTCCGTCGGTGGCCGTCGTCACACTTGGCCGGCGGTTCCGGTCGGCGGGTATTGCGGCAGGGGCCATCGTGCTGGTCGTTATCGCTGCCACGTGGGCGCAAAACAGGCGAGCCTACCTGGCGGAACGGAACGACCCGCGTTCGACCTGGCACACTGCTGTGCAGAAGTTGCTCGAGATCAACAAGTTCCATTATCTCGGCTCGCGTTGTCAGCTGGTCGCCACGAATGTCACCGACCTCCACCGCATTGGCGCCTCGAAACCACCGTCGGACCCCGAACCTTGACAGTATGGCATGAATCTGGCGAATCCTATGGTATGCAGATGACATTGGACGCCGCCAAAACAAGAGCGCGGGAGGCGCTGCCTGCCGCAACGATGACAGACGTGTGCCAAAAAGTCGTCGCCAATTTGTCGCCGACCGAAACGGTTTCACTGTCGCTCACCCATGAGCGCACGCTCGGCAGCGGCCGTTCCGCCACCGCCCGGCTGGTGCGGGTCGAGGGGCTGCATGACGAGCCCTGCATGATTGTCGAAAAAGTGTTCCGCCCAGGCCTGCTGACGCGGTTCATCTATGCCCTGGCCTTTCAGGCACCGTTCGGCTATCGCTACAATGAGGCGGCAATCATCACCGCTTTCTACCGCCGACGGGTCGTGCGCGCCCTGCTGGCGGCGCATGACATTCCACTGCGCATTTCCAACGCCCTCTATTACCGCTGGTCCGAAGACGACCGCGCCTTCATCCTGGGCACCGAGCATGTCGCCGGTCCGGGACTGCGGGTCAACCCAGCCAACGCACACATGGTGCGGTCGCGGTTCACCAGGCAAAGCAATAAACGACCCCCTACAGACTACGAGATCCTGCTGCCGGCCATGCGCCGGCTCGAGCGGCTGCTGCGCGACTGCGGACTCGTCGGCTCCGGCTGGCAGGTGTGCCCCGCGGCAATCGTCTCCACCGCGAATTTCATCCGCTGCAAGGGCGAATTCTGGGTCATCGACCTCGAGTCCGGCATTCCGGCTGTCATGGTTCCCTATTATGTGATCTACGGGCTCCTTCACGGCCAACGACCGATGTTCGACGATCTCGAGGCCGGGCGCTGGTCGCGTTGGCTCGACCACCACACAGGCGAACTGCGGTCACGCCTCGACCAGGCAGAATACCAGCAGCTGGGGCACAACAGCGCACAGCTCTGCACCCATGCAGCAGCCTGGAAAAAAAGTGAGCTCGCAATCTTTCGTAACCCGTTTCATCTGGTTCCGTCAGACAACCGCGCCTGCATGAAAACGACGGCGCTCGAGCGTTGGCGCCGCTTGGAACTGATTGACGAAGAGGAACATGAGTGGTACGGCACCACCCCGCGCTTCGCCACGACCCGCACCTTTCTCTGCGGACTGCTGCCGGGGAGTTTCGGCCGTTTTCTGCGCCGGCTCAGCGGCAACCGTCAGTATCGCCGGGACACCGGCCGCTTTTTGCGCGACCGCGAATTTCGCCGCGCCGCAATTGCCTCGTACACCGGCGGCAAGTGCGAGAAGTGGCGGCAGCAAAGGCGTATTGCGGACTCCACACAGTTCACTTCGATCACCCGGTGCTTCCTGATCAACTGGTTGCTCAGCCACACCTCCTCCGTGAAACTGCAGCGCTTCCTGGTCGACCGTGAGGTCCGCGGAGAAATGCGCACCGCTTGCTGGCGGTTTCTCGCATCCGAGAGTTTTCAGACGGAATACGCCAAGATTTTCGTCTTCCGCACCGTCACTGAATGGACCGCGGACGGACGACTGACGCCGGAAGATGAGACCATCATCAGGTCCCGGGTCGAAGACGGCAGCATGCAGGAGTACATCCGCTGCTTCGCGTTTCATGCGACGCTGAAGCTTCTCAGTCCGCTGACAACCAGCCTCAAGATTGCCGGGTTCGCACTGCTGGCGGCGGGCATGTCCAGCGCCGCCGTGGACGCGGAATTCACCAGCGCGCTTGGCGTGATTCCCACTGTTTTCTACGTACCCCTGGCGATCCTGCTGATTGTCAACACCTCGATCCTGCGCACGCTGGTCACGCTGTCACGGATGGTCATGAAGCGGCGCAGCCATATTTCCTACGGTATCGCCCTGCTTGTGGGCATGCTGCCTACGGTCGGCAGTTTTGCATACCCGCTGCAGATGTACTGGAGCTGTCGCGAGCTGTCGATTTTCTTGACGCGACACGTCGTCGCGCGCGTCGGCCAGGCGCTGCCAATCTACGGCGGCAAGCACACGCGCACCGAGATATGGATGGTGCAACTTGCCAACCTGCCGTTCGAGGCACTGGGAATTGCAGAGTCCGCAATTAATGTGATCTGGCGACGCACTGCCGAACCTGCGACAACCACAGCGGCATCCGCGCCGGCATCACCGGAGGACGCCGCGTTCATCGAACGCCTGTTTGCTCGATTCGAGACTCGAAAGTAATTCATCTGTGATTGCGACGCTCATTATTCTGATCATCGCCCTGCTCGGACTCAGCGCTTTTTTTTCGGGTTCCGAGACGGCACTCTATTCCCTGCGCCATACGACGCTCGAAAGTTGGCTGCACCACGGCACCCCGCACCAACGAACTGTCGCGGCGCTCATGCGCGACACGCACACAACGCTGATCACCATCCTGCTGGGCACGAATTTCGTCAACATCCTGGCGTCGGTGCTCATCGCCAAACTCGCCGGCACCTACATTGGCGGTACGCAAGCGACACTGGTTGCCGGTATCACCGCAACGATCGTGATCCTGATCTTCGGCGAAGTCATTCCGAAAACATTCGCCTACACCCGGCCCGAGCACCTGGCGCCCATGCTGGCGCCGACCATCCGCTTCTGCAGCACCTTGTTTGCACCCGTCGTTCATCTCATCCGCCGCATCACAACAGCGATACTCGGCAGCTCAGCCCTGCCGTCGAATGCCATCACCGTCGAGGAGTACGAGTCGTTTATCAACGTCAGCAAGAACGTCGGGGCGTTCGCGGCGCCCGAGGCACAGCTGCTCGAAGAAATCATCCAGTTGCGGACGATCGCCGCGGTCAATGTCATGGTGCCGCGCATCGACGTATTGACCGTCGATGTCCACGACGACGAACTGAAGATCATCGATGCCATTCGCCAGCACCGCCACCGACGCCTGCCGGTCGTCGACGGGGACCTGGACAATATTGTCGGCGTCATGGACGTCAAAACCTACATGATGAGTGCACCGGCTGTCCGGCGCAACTGGACGAAAACCTGCCTGCGCAAACCGCTGTTCGTGCCGGAGCCGGCAAAGCTCAATAGTGTCCTGGGCCAGCTGCGCGAACAGAATCAGGGCGTCTGCTTCGTCGTCGACGAATACGGCGGTATCGAAGGCATGATTACCGTCGAAAACATTCTCGAGGAGATCGTCGGCGAGATGTCCGACGAATTCGACGGGCAGGACCTCGAGATTGCCGAGATCCACCCCGGCCACTGGCGGCTGAACGGCCTGCTGCAGTTGCATGACCTGCAGGAGGCCGTCGACCTAGAACTGCCGGAAACCGCCTCGGCCAACGTCACCGGGTTCATCACCGAGCAGCTCGGCCGGATGCCGGTCAACGGCGATCAACTGGCCGTCGGCAACTTCCAGTTCATCATCCGCGCGGTCCACCGCCATCGGGTGCTGGAGCTCGATCTGTACCGCCAGCCGGATACTCAATCATGACCCTTACGATCCTCATTATCATGACGCTCCTGCTGATCCTGGCCTCCGCCTGCTTCAGCGGCTTTGAAAACGGCATCATCGCCGTGCGGCGCGCCCGCCTCGAGCACGCCGTCCTGCAAAGCTCCACCGCGGCCGGACTGATGCAGAAATTCCTCGACCGCCCGGCCATCATGCTGGCCACCATTCTGCTCGGCAACAATTTGTGCAACTGTTTCTCCGCTATTCTCTTCGACGAAATCGTTGCCGGCCGTGAAGTGGACATGTTGTGGGCTTCCGCTGCCGGTTCGGCCGTCCTCACGGTGCTCGTGCTGGTGTTCGGTGAAGTCACACCGAAACTGTGGTTTCGGCAACGGCCGTATTTCCGCTGCCGCCTGTTGATCTACCCGATGTACATCTTTCACCTGGTCATGTACCCGTTCATCTGGACGTTGGCCGGCGTGACGCACATGGTCAACCATCTCTTCGGCGATCATGGCGGCGGCGTCGCTGCGCGCATCAACATTTCGCGCGAGGAATTCCGCATCCTTTTGTCTGAAAGCGAATCGGCCGAGCTCCTGGATCCCGAGGCGCGCCAGCTGTTGCACAACGCCCTGGAATTTCACGACCACGTCGTCCGCGACGTCATGGCCCCGAGAGACCAGGTGCAGTGCGTCGCTGCCGATGCGACGCTGGCCGAGGCAGTGGCCCTGTCGCGCCGCTGCAATCTGTCGCGCCTGCCGGTTACCCGCGAGGGT
>JASLZG010000304.1 GCA_030754995.1 Lentisphaeria bacterium | reverse complement strand
CATGGGAGGCACCGGTCACCGCGTCGCTGCCGATACCGCCGACGCTGTCGTGGAGAGTGTAGGTCGAGCCGCTCTTGTTCAGGCCGCCCTGGGAAAGGGTGTCCGGGCAGACTTCCGCGCCGACAGCCGGTATGTGCAATGCCACCAGGCAAATCGCTGTTGTAAGGCCGAGAAAAATGCGCGCCATGAGAACTCCTGCTTGTTGGAATGTGAATCTCGGATAATCTGCGAATTCACGTCGAATTTTCGCAGAAAGCTTGTTAAGTCACGCTATTGGTATAAAAAATCCCGCGGGCAATTGCAAGAAAAAAAATATTTCCCTTTTTGCTCCTTCCTGACCTCCAGCAGGGAGGCGGCAGGATAACCTGCCAGCGCCAGAAATTCGGTCACGATCGCGTCGTCACTGGTTGTCGTGGGTTGGCGATTCTATTTACCGCGACCGACTGCATGGACATAGCTGCCCGGCTTGCCGACCGGGTTGATCAATTGTGGCGTAACTATCTTGGTTCCAGCATGATAGCGCTCACGAATGGCTGGCTTTGAAGGCGCTCGCATCAATCATCACGAATCACGCTTGTAACCGCTTGGCAGACGTGTCACCTTCATTCGCTCAATCAGCCTTAAAAGTGGTATTAGGATGCGACATTATCGACTTTGGGCAATGGGAATCACGTTGTGCATTGCGGCCTGTTTTCCCGGTTGCGCGGACGCTCCGGACGGCGCAACTGCCCCGCCCGTACCGGATCGCACAACCCCGGCCGAAGAAATCGAACTACTAAAAATCACTGTCGGCGAGCCAACCAAGCTCACCTCGATGAGCTATCAGAATACCTCGGAAGTGGTCGTGTCGCGAACGGGAGTGGTAGCTGCCCTTTATCCAAAGCCGCCCAGAGAGGTCAAGAAGTATCGCGTATCGAAAGACGGCGGCAAAGCCTAGGGCCGGGAGATCGACGCTCCCGCTAATTGGGCCGGCGCGATGAGCATCGGGCTGAGCAATGGCGGTGTGCTTAAGTTTCACACCAATACGATTCCGCTCGACGGGGAGCCCGGATGGTATGAAGACACCGTAGATGAAGGCGACGACGATTTCGATCCCCGCAGTTGGAAAAGGTGGAAAACCAGGGTGTATGTCCCCAATCACGTGTCGGGCGGTGATATACTGGTTCCGGGCATGTCTAAAGGCCCGGCCATCGAGCTTCCCGACGGGGACTTGCTGATGCCCATGCACGGCAACTTCAAAGGCGACACTTATCATCGCAGTTACCTGTCCCGTTCGACGGACAAGGAGCGCACGTGGAGATATTACGCAACCATGGCCTCCGTCCAGAAGGATCCCAACCCGGAACTGCCGGGGATGTACGCCGGTGCCTGCGAACCCAGTGTGGCGCTTTTGCCCAACGGTCAGCTGTTGGCCGTACTGCGCATGCAGGACGCACATTTCCCGGGCGAATACAAGCCCCTGTACGTGTGCTGGTCGGATGACCTGGGCAAGAGCTGGACGCCGCCGACACCGACCCGGCCGCACCTGATGAATATCCAGCCCACGGTGTTCGTGCTGGACAACGGCGTGGTGGCCCTTGAATATGGGCGGCCGAGCTGCCACGTGGTTTTCAGCCTCGACAATGGCCGTACCTGGCAGGACCGCGTCAGTTTCTCGAAGTTCGTGACGGACCCCAGCAAGCCCAAGAAGACGCCCGAGGCACCGTCGACGGGGCCCGGGACGACTGTTACCGGGCAGTTCGACATGGCCAAGGTTGGCAAAAACGGGCTGGTAGTAATCGGCAACGACGAGGAAGGCACGAAAGTGTGGCCGATCAACGTGGAGCGCGTGAAGGTGCTGCCGGCGCGGGTGACGCTGCAGGGCCGCATCCTGGATCGGAAAGGCAATCCGGTTGCGGGCGCAGCCGTGGAATGCGGCCCCAACCGCTATGCCCTCGATTCCTGGCTGGAGGACCCCGATACAATGGACCACTTTGGCCGTCGCCCCACGACCGTCGGCATCCCGGTGTTGGGATACCGACCGATCAACAAGGCTAATGGCCATCCAACCGTCCAGACAGACGGGGAGGGGCACTACCGCTTTGAGTCCGTCAAGCTCGGTGAGTATGTCCTGACGGTTGAGGCCGACGATTACGCCCCACAGTACCGGCATATCAAGGTCGGTCCAGGGGCCAAAGCGCAAGAGTTCAGCATGAAAGCCGGCCGCAAGGTCTCCAAGCGCGTTGAAGATGCCGAAGGCAAACCGATTGCCGGGGCGTGTGTCGTGCTCAACAACTGGCACAGCCACACCGACGCCGACGGTTTCTTCCACTGGCCGGTGGCGGCGACGTTGCCGAAAACGGTAGCGTACAGGATAGATAAGCGGTACAGTGCCGGTATCCCTGGTTCAACAGCCATGAGGTACAGGACGTTGAAAGGCACGGTTCCGCTCTCGCAAATCGGTGGGCATCCGTTCACGCTGCACGAGTGAATAGACAAAAAGATGCCCCGCGAATGGCGCAACCGTCCTACGAATAAAGGAAGCAGAACCCTTGGCCACAGTTGTCCTCATCTGTGGGGAAGGGTCTTCTTGGTGAAGTGAATAATGACAAGTGAAATCCCGCAAAACCAGGTTGTCGAGATCGTCCTGACCGCGGCCGTGACGTATGACGACCCGTACAACGACGTCGAGCTCGACATGCTGGTCTCGGCCGGTGACGGCCGGCAACTCCGCCTGCCGGCGTTCTGGGCCGGTGACAACCTGTGGAAGGTGCGGTTCGCCGGCGATGCGCCGGGCGACTACTCCTACGTGACCGAGGCCAACGTCGATGCCGACGAAGGCCTGCATGGCCGGACCGGAACGATCACGGTGCAGCCGTACGCCGGCGACAACGCGCTGTTGCGTCACGGCCGGCTCAGCATCGCTGACGATCGGCGACATTTCGAGCACGACGACGGCACCCCCTTTTTCTGGACCGGCGATACCTGGTGGATGGGCCTGACGACACGCCTCGACTGGCCGGCAGGGTTCAAGGAACTCACGACCGACCGTGTAGCGAAAGGCTTCAATGTCATCCAGATCATCGCCGGCCCCCTCCCCGACATGGACGCCCGGGACCCGCGCGGCCGCAACGAGGCGGGTTTTCCGTTTACCGAGGGTTTCGAGCGGATCAACCCGGCATATTACGAACACGCCGACGTGAAGATTGCCCATCTCGTCGAGGCCGGGCTGGTGCCCTGTATCGTCGGCATGTGGGGTTTCTACCTGCCGATCATCGGGCTGGACCGCGTCAAGCGTTACTGGCGCTACCTCGTGGCCCGCTACGGTGCCTACCCGGTGGCGTGGTGCATTTGCGGCGAAGCAACCATGCCGTATTACCTCTCTGAATCGCGGCAGGCAGATACCGTGCTGCAGAAACAGGGCTGGACCGAAGTCATGGCTGGTGTACGCCACATCGATCCATACAACAACCCCGTCACTATTCACCCGACCCGTTCCGGGCGGGCCCAGGTGGAGGACCCGGGCCTGATGGACTTCGAGATGCTGCAGTCCGGCCACAGCGATATTGCCGCCGTCACGCAGCTCATCGACGAAGTCCCCGGGGCGGTTGGTGCCGACCCCACGATGCCGGTCATCGAAGCGGAAGTGAACTACGAGGGCATCCTCGGCTGGGCCTGGCAAAACGTGCAAAGGCTCTGTTTTTATCACGCCGTCATGCGCGGCACGGCCGGCCACACATACGGGGCCAACGGCATCTGGCAGATGAGCACGGCCGAGGCGCCATATGGCCGGTCGCCCCACGGTCGCTGCTGGGGCAACACGCCCTGGCGGGAAGCATCGCAGCTGCCCGGTTCCCGCCAGGTCGGACTCGGTGGACAGTTCATGCGACGGTTCCCGTGGTGGAAACTGGAACATCGACCCGACTGGATATCGGATGCAGAGACCGACGTCCCGTACTGCGCCGTCGCCGCAGGCATCCCCGGGAAGCTGCGGATCGTCTACATGCCGATGGTTTGGAATCCCTGCCCGGTCATCGGTCTCGAGCCGGACGCTGCATACACGGCGTATTGGTTCGATCCGGTTACCGGTGAGGATTTCGACATCGGCCCGGTACAGCCCGCCGAGGACGGTTCGTGGACCGCCCCGCTGCCGCCGGAATGTCACGACTGGTTGCTGGTGCTGGAGAATGTTTGACGGCAATGGTCCTGCCGGATTTTCCATTGGACAAGGCGCGGCACGTGTTTGCGTTCACGTAACCCTCATGCATTCCTTCTCCCAACCCTCAAACATCAAACATGCTTCCCCCTATGAACACATCCGTCACCCCCGAGCAGACCGCCCACTACCAGCGTGACGGCTACGTCGTCGTCGAAGATTTTCTCTCACCCGGCGAACTGACCGACCTGGTCGCGGCCGTGACCGATGCGGTCGTGGAGCAACAACACCAGGTTCTGGATCGCCGGCAGCGGCGCCCGGTTCAACTCCGCCCCGGGCAACGCGTCAAACAATATCGGGTTCCGCGTACTCCTCCCTGTGGAGTGACTGGGGAATGCCATTCCTCCATGCCGTTCGAGCCTGGCTGTCCGGTCCACGGCCGCGTCCCTGTTTGCCCTAATACACGCGGACTTCGCAGATGCGCACGTGATCAACTCCGTTGGTTGCGGTGACATTGATTCGAAGGGCATTGAAAAAGTCCGCTTCGATTCGGTGAACGACGCGGCGCTGATAGTTGCCGTGAACCCGAACAATTTGGCGCCATTGCCCCTCGACCTGCGCTTCGATCGTGTAGTCTTTCACCGTCTCCGGCTGCGGCCGTCCCCATTTCATCAGTGCCGTGTAGCCGTCGGCATGGCTGAACGTCAGGACACGATGCAATCCCGTGTCGAAAACAAGTTGAACCTGTGTCGGCTGGATGGGCTGTGCCCACGACAATTGGATCCATCCCGGTAATTCTTGTGCGGGATCACTCATCCATCGGTGCGTTCCCGGGTTGGCACGCTCCGGCGGTGCGCCGTCCGTACCGTGGACGCAGCGCGTCTGACCGGAAACGACGTTGTCTGCCTGACCATCGGGCAGCTCGCTGGATGCCGTAATCGCCGCCCGGCCGGCAAGATCGTCCGCAGCGCGATTGAGACAACCGACCAGGAATACGTCATCGCGAAGCAGTTGCTGCTGAATCGCCTGCATTGCTTCGCGGTTGTCGGGCAGGTCTGCCGGCTGGCAGTCGTGCCGGACGGCCCACGCCGCTGCGGTGCCGACACCCTGTCCAATTACCGCGCACGTGGCCATGACACGGGTTGACGCGAAGGCGACATGGGTAGCCGATATGTTTCTGCCGGCGAACATGAGATTAGCAGTGGTCGCGCTGATGCAGACGCGCAACGGAATATCATAGAGATAGGGAACCGGACGTTGATCGCACGGCGGCTGGTCCGGGGCGTCGATCCCTTCCGGGGGATGGGTGTCGATAAACCAACCGCCATAGGCGATGGCATCGGCAAACGGCACTGACCCCGTGACGTCGGCTTCGCAGAGGACATGCTGGCCGACAAATCGCCGGCTTTCCCGTTTGCCGGGCAGGAAGCCGAACCAGTCCA
>JASLZG010000303.1 GCA_030754995.1 Lentisphaeria bacterium | reverse complement strand
CTCCTGATGCAACTGGAGGTATTGGTTTTAAGGCTTATGACCATAATGGGGGTAACAAAGATGGATTGGCGATGTATGGACACGATGGATTAAGTTTTTGGACAGCACAGTCAACGGTTATGCGTATCGACTCATCTGGCAACGTCGGCATCGGCACGACAGCCCCCTCCACCAAGCTCGAAGTCGCCGGTGGCGACCTCACATTGTCCGACTCGACCCCGAACCTGTTGATCAATGACACCGCTGAATCTGCCAACGGCAGGTTGTGGAAAATTGCGTCGGACGGTGGCTACCTGCGCATTCAGGCAACACGGGACGATCAGGGCACCAATGGTACGTTTTTGGAAATGTTTCGCAGCGGCGCGGCCGCGTCCAGGACGGCTATAGCGACCCGCCTCGGTGTCGGTTTCACCGGCGCCTTCAGCGAGGCGTTGGAGGTGGTCGGAAACGTTGATGCGAGTGGCACTTTGAAGAGCGGCCCCTATCTGCGTATTGACGGGACCAGCCCGGTCGGTGTGATTTCCACCCCGACCTCCGGTGGCTACGCGCTGATGATACAGAGTAACGGCGGCCGTGGCGATTTTGACACCGGTGCGCCGTTGCGGCTCAACCCGGCCGGCGACCCCGTCGGCATCGGCACCGGGACGGATTCGGTTACGGAAATGCTGGTGGTCAACGGCAATGTGAAGGCGAGCAGCTTTATCTCCGATACCGCGACATATGCCGACTATGTCTTCGAGGCCGACTACAGCCTGATGCCGCTGGACGAGCTGGAAGCGTTCATCGCCCGGGAAGGGCACCTGCCGAAGATCGCCAGTGAAGAAGAAGTCAGAGAGCGCGGCAGTGTCAACCTCAGCCGCTTGCAGATTCAACTGCTCGAGAAGATCGAGGAGCTGACACTCCACACAATCGCGCTGGAGAAACGGATCAAGGTTCTGGAGTCCGAATAGTAGCGACACGCTGCGGAGATTCAGGATAACTGCTGCCCGGCCGGGTTCTTACTATCCGGCCGGGCATTTTTTTTGGTGCGATCAGACTCCGCACCCGCCAGTTTCCCGCGGTGGCCGGGATCGTTTCGGCCGTGGGTGTGCCGCGCTGCATTTTTAATTCGCCAAGCGGCTCGCCGTCCAGCTTGATTTCAAACAGGCATGGGTGGCGTCACTGGAGTTGCCGGTTGGCAATCAATGCAATGGAAAAGTTGACCGCCGTGTGGCCGCGTCGGGGCTTCAGATCAAGGCGTCACCGGCGTGGGCCGCGGCATAGGAATCCAGGTAAGCCAGGAAAACTTTTTCCACCTGGCGGGTGATTTTACCTCCGCCTTCGGGGAACTTCAGCACGGTCCCGTCTTCAAGCCGCAGTGATGCGCACGGCATTACGTCACGGGTTGCACTGGTCACAAAGCATTCAGTCGCATCGTATAATTCGTCGGCGTGAATGTCGGTCTCCCGGCTCTCCAGTCCGAACTCCTGCAGGGCCCGGTGGATGTGTTTCTTGGTCAAGCCTTTCAGGTTGCCCGATGCCGGGGTGACGAGCTGGCCGCCAATGACAAACCAGGCGTTGCTGTTTGCTGCCTCCGTTACAAGTCCTTCCGGGCTCAGGATAATGCAGTCATCGGCACCGAGCTGCCGGGCCTGGGTAATTGCCAGGATGTTGTTCAGGTAATTGCCGCCCTTGATGTTCGGATCCAGCGCGTTGACGGGGTTTCGCCGTATCGACGGCACTGCCATGTCCATGCCGCGGGAATAGAATTCCGGGTTGCGCGCCGGCAGTGTGCTGACGATGATCACATAGCGGGTTTTCAGTTCCGGGTTCGGATACAGGTCGACGGGGCCCTCGCCCCGGGTGATCTGGTAACGTACATAAATATCATCCTCACGATGCGCCCCGGTGGCCTGGACGGTACGCTTGATTTCACTGATCAGTTCTTCCCGGTCCTGCGTAATGGCCATGCTGATCAGGGCCGCGGAGTTCTCGAGCCTCTCGAAATGATCCGCCATGAAAACAGGCACACCACGATAGGTGCGAAAGACCTCGTAGACCGAATCCCCGTATAAAAATCCACGATCCATGACGGGAATCGTCGCCTCTTCCATTGGGGTGATTTTCCCATCCACATTGATCATTGGATTCATGTTGGCTGCAAACCCTGGTTGGATTGGTTCATGTGGGTGTTTCACGGGCCGCCCGTGCTTGCTGGCAGCATGTCACATTGCCGCGTTGCACAAGGCCTGATCCCCGATGTCCGTCCGCTGCCCGTGCGGATCATCGCAGCGCCCAGTCCGGGACGATTCGTGCGCTGGCGCGTTTCGGAATTTAAGCCTGGTTCCCGGCTCATCTGGTTTCAGCCGGTCGGGTTTTCAGCGCGGGCCCAGTTCGCCAACGCCACCCTACTCATCGAACTCCAGTGTCAACGGTTCGCGTACAAAGCTGTAGCCACTGGCAATGTCAGCCAAGCCGCCGCCGTAGCCGATCGCCACGCCGCGAACTCCGCGCTCAAGGACTTCCGGTTTACGATTTTTCCACTCCGTGTAATACACCTTCGATTCGTGCAGCGTGTCGCCGGTCAGCCAGTTGCAGAAATGTCCGTGACCGGGGAACCAGCTCTCGGTGTATGCTTCGTCGTACGATATGATCCGGGACCGGTACTCGTCAAACGCCTCGACGCGTTTCTTGACCTCGAGCAACCCGGCCGCGGCCTTGTCCTGCTCATAGTTGCGATAGGCGGTAATCGCTTCGGTCAGCAGTTTGGTAAAGTCGAAGTAATCACGGGTATGCCGGATCCAGCCGCGCGACTGGTCGTTGTCCGCCTCCTGTTCGGCCCGCGCCAGCAAGGTCCCCAGTCGTCCGAGCATGTCCGGGGGATAGAGCATCATGTACAATTGTGATGTGGTCAGCCATTGCGGCCAATCCCGACCGTGCAACGCCAGGGGTATCTTCTGCTCGCGATTCGTGTACAGCACATTAAAGAACTCGTGCATCGTCCCGGCTGCCTTGCCGAAAACACCGCGGCAGTATTCTTCGACAAGTGCCTCATGGTCGAGATACGGATCGCCCATTAACTTGCCCAGCGTATATATGGTCGGCCCCTGAAAGCCGAAGTTAGTCTCCGGAAAATGGTAGAAGCCAATGAAATCGTTTTCGTAGAGATACCGCAGATGCTCGGCCGCCTCCCGCGGCGTGGCGTGGATGTCCATGCCCATCCGCAACTGAATGTCGAACCAATAGACATAGCCGGTGATCCCCGCCGTTTTGCCGCGCCACGCTTCGACGTATTCCGGGGTTTGATTAGTCAGTTCGACCCAGACGTGCTCGCCCCAATCGTCGATGATCTTCGACGGCCACGCGGTCGGCGCGTAGCCCATCAGCAGCACGGTGCCGTCGGGATACGTCTTGTGCACTTCGTCGATGACCGATTTGTGCAGCAGGAACAGGCGTTCGCACGGCGTGTCCGGCAGAATCTGGTCCTGGAAGTCACGCCAACTGATTCCCGATTTTTTGTGATGAACGCTGAAGCGGTAATTGTCGAGCTTCTCACACTCATCGCACTGGCAACGGTAGTACCCGTCTTCCTGGCCGAGGGTGACGACGTCCAGCCCTCTCGCGAACTCCTTTTCCACTCCTTCCACGAGCAATCGCTTCACATCGGGGTTCGTCGAGCACAGGTGATTGCGGTCCGTCGTCCGCTTACCGTCGATCAGCGCGAAATACTCGGGATGCTCCTCGAAGTATTTCTTCACCGGCACCATTCCGTAATACGTATGCCCGCCGCTGGTCGCCGCGATGCCGATTCGATAGTTGTTGGCCACCGCGCCCGGCGTGATGTCCTCCAGCCAATGCCCCTTGGAGCCAAACGGGAACCGGCCCGATGAAAACGCGATGGCCGGCACAAACGAGCTTGACAGCGACTTCGGTACACGCAGGTCGGCCTGGGGCGGAATAAATTCGCCGGCCGGCCCGGGCAGGAACCAGCGGATACCGGCCACCTCTTCGAGGAACATGGTAACCGCCCGGCAGTTGCCGTCCACCACCCGCGACTCGGGTTTCTGAAACTGCATCTTCAGGTCGCGACCGATCAAATACAGGTGATCGCCCTCCACGACTATCCTGCCGCCATCCCATTTCAGGTCATCTGCGTCAACCCCCGCACGCCTCGCCAGTTCCGTATGACCGACACTGATCAGCGTACCCTCTGGCGCGGTGTCCTCGCTGACAATCGCCAGCTTCGCGCCGGTCGCCAACTCGACATAATGCTGCAGCCAACGCGCGGCCTCGGCGGTCCAGTGTTTCGCGTCGCGCGGAATGACGATCGTGGCCCGCGCCTTGCCGCCGGCGGTCAACTCGATCGAAGGACCGTCGCCCCCGGCGATTTGCGGCAGGGGCTTGATCTGTTTTTTGCTGATGGCCGGTGGCCTTTCAGAATCCGGCACAGCCGGGTGACCAGCGGCGTAATGCGCCCCAATCTCCTGCGGACTCAACGCCTGGGAAAACCCCCGCACCTCGGCGACCAATCCCGTGAAGTAGCGCCACTTGGTCAGATAAAAACTGCGGCCGACGTTGATCGGATTGTCCACGTATGGAATGATCCGTTCATCGGTATGCGGCAGCTTGCCGAGCGGGGCGAAGGTTGCCAGTTTGCCATCGACGTAGAGGCGCACCCAATGCCCGTCGCAGGTAAAAGCGACATGCATCCAGCGATCCAGCAGCGGTTCGTTACGCGTGGCGGTCCAGTGCTCGGTGCTGCGATCCGGATCCAGCACGCAACAGTAAACATGATCGCCGTTCGACCCGACATGCGCCTGGTAGGAGGAGCGTCCGGTGCTGAACTTGCGGGCGATCAGCGGCGATGACGCCGCCGTCGGTTTCATCCACAATTCGAAGGTGAATCGCTGGCCGCGCAGCCCGGGGTGATCCGGCACTTCGAGGTAATCGTTTTCCCCGTCGAACGCAAGCGCGTATCCGTCGCCCGACTTGACCGGCTGTGCCCCGTGAATACTGCCGTTCAGACCGTTGCCGCTTTCGTCAGCGACAGTTTCAATAGATGAGTTGTTAAAACTGTATCGGAACATTTCGTCACCACCGTCTGCCGCCGGCATCGCCGGCCCGTACATCAGCAACCCGATCACGGCAACAGCCACACAATATCGGCAGGTCATGTCTGCAACTCCTTGGTGAGTAATTGTCGAGATGATTAGAAGGCAACTTGTTCATTGCCTCCAGGGGACTTCCGGACAGTGAATACAAAACGTTCGTGCAACAAGACATTGTCGATGCTCCTGGCCGCCGGATCACTCGAAGTACGGCTCGACGACAACATAATTGTACATGATCTCCTGGCCGATCGGACCGCCGGGCTCATCCGCACTCGCCCAATCCGAAACGGTCAGCGTCGCGGTTTTGCCTTTCGCCCGAAACACACGCCAGTGAGAATTCATATACGCGTGATTCTTGGCATTAAACAGCGCGTTGTTATGACCGTAATGATTTTCAAAGGTTTCCGGGTCGGCCTTTGGAAAAACATCGGTCCTTCGCAAGCGAAGGTCTCATATGACTCGTAGAGCGGCAGTCTCTAGAGTAATACGGGTGCAGGCGTCCGAATCCGACCCATTCAATCGTTAGGTTTGGTATATTTTTGGACAGATTTTGATTTAT
>JASLZG010000302.1 GCA_030754995.1 Lentisphaeria bacterium | reverse complement strand
CACCGAAACTAGGTGCACTGCTGAGTTGGGTTACTTGGGACATTAAAGTGGTGTCAGGTGTCAGGTGTCAGGTGCCAGGTATCAGAAGTGGATGACGCTGCGGATGCTCTTGCCTTCGTGCATGAGGTGGAAGGCTTCGTTGATTTCTTCCAGCGGCATGGTGTGGGTAATGAACGGATCGATCTGGATCTGGCCTTCCATCGCCTTTTCGACGATGCCGGGCAGCTCGCTGCGGCCACGCACGCCGCCGAACGCGGAACCGCGCCAGGCGCGACCGGTCACCAGCTGGAACGGCCGGGTGGAGATCTCCTGTCCGGAGCCGGCGACACCGATGATGATACTCTGGCCCCAACCCTTGTGGCAGCACTCCAAGGCGGAGCGCATGAGGTTGACGTTGCCGACGCATTCGAACGAATAGTCGACGCCGCCGTCGGTCATGTCGACGATGACGTCCTGGATCGGGTCGTCGTGATCTTTCGGATTGACGCAGTCGGTGGCGCCAAGCTGGGTCGCCAGTTCGAACTTGCCGGCGTTGATGTCGACCGCGATGATGCGGCCGGCCCGCGCCATGACAGCACCCTGAATGGCACTGAGCCCGACCCCGCCGAGACCGAACACGGCGACGTTCGCGCCGGCTTCGACCTTCGCCGTGTTGAGCACCGCACCAATACCCGTGGTTATGCCGCAGCCGAGCAGGCACACCTTCTCCAGCGGCGCTTCCTTGTTGATCCTGGCGATCGAAATTTCCGGGACCACGGTGTATTCGCTGAAAGTACTGGTGCCCATGAAATGGTAGATCGTCTTGCCGTCGGCAGAGAAGCGGCTGGTCTCGTCGGGCATCAGCCCGCGGCCTTGAGTGGAACGAACGGCCTGGCACAGGTTGGTCTTGCCGGATTTGCAGAATTTGCACTGGCCGCATTCGGGGACGTACAGCGGGATGACGTGATCACCGACTGCCAGGCCGCTGACGCCGTCACCGACTTCCTCGACGACGGCGCCGCCCTCGTGACCGAGGATCGACGGGAACACGCCTTCGGGATCGTCGCCGGAGAGGGTGAAGGCATCGGTGTGGCAGACGCCGGTGGCGACATTGCGCAGCAGGACTTCGCCGTCCTGCGGGCCTTCGAGATCGACTTCGATGATTTCCAGTTCTTTCCCCGCTTCCCAGGCAACGGCGGCACGGCTCTTCATGAGGGGCTCCTTCGGTGTGGCAATGTGGTTACGGAATATTATTGAAAAAGCGGCAAACTGACGAACTGCCCGGCGCCCGGCGCCGCAGGCCGGGACGTTACCACATCATGCATTTCTGTTCAACGGCGCAGGTGAATTTCCGATGAATCGCCTGTTTGACGATGTCGCGGATCGATTTTCCGGCCCGATACTGCCGGAGCCAGCGCTGGGCGACGTTGCCGTTTTTCAGGACACACTGCAGCGGCTGCAGGCGATCAGCGAACCCGGCGGCTTCGGCAACCGGCGTAACGCTATCGATCAGCGTTTCGAGCTGTCGTCGCACGGTCGACTGCTCGCCGGTGCGCCAGTCGTGGAAACCGGCGTTGAGGCTGTTGAGGGCGGCGGCCATTTCGTTGCCGGCGGACATCGCAACGAGCGCCGGCTCGCGATTGGCGGCGTTGACCCAGGAGACTTTAAGCGGGTCGAGCGACGGTTGCTCGAGGATCTGCAGCACTCGGGCTTCGAGCAAAGCGATGGCGCCGAGCATGACGGCCAGGTCGCCGATCTGGTCACAGATGCGCAGCTCCAGGCGCTCGAGTTTCTCCAGCGGCTGCACGCCGTTCGGCCGGACACTGACCCACAAGTGGCGAACGTTGTACATCTCGCCGGTACACATCTTTTTCTGCATCCAGTCGCAGTAGTGTGAGTAGCCGGTGAACAGCGGCACGTTTTTCGGGGTTTTCGGAAAAATCTGCCAGCGCGTCGAATGCAACCCGGTGGCCTTGCCATTGAGGAACGGCGATGAGGCGGAAAGCGCGAGAAAGAGCGGCGCCTCCATGCGGATGATGCGATAGGCCCGGATCATCTCTTCGGGGTCTTCGATGTTGACATTGATATGACAGCTCGTGGTCACCACGTCGGTTCCGTACAAGTCGCGGATCCGGGCGTGATAGGGATTGCCCGGTGTCGAATGCTCGAAGGCGCAGTCGTGCTCGAGCGACATGCAACTGCCGGGTATGAGGTTGTAGCCGTTCTCGGCGAGATACCCGGCCAGCGTGTCGCGGCGTTCCTGGAGTTGTGCCTGGACGCTGCCGTACTCGATCGCCGGCGATGTCGTGTACTCCAGGTTGCGGGCGTCGGGTTCGCAGACGAACCCGTCCAATGCCGACGTGACCTGCGGCGAGAGCCCGAGGATGTCGCCATCGGGCGTGCCGGCGTAAAGTTCTTCTTCAATGCCTTTAAGCAGCATGATCGTCCGTTCCGGTTTTGTCCGTCTCCTTCTCAGGCAACGTTGGGTTCGCGTTGGAGTCGATTGACCTGGGTTTCAACGTAGCTGATCACCCGCTCCTCGAGGTGCTGGCCGGACAACTGGTTCATTTCCTGCAGGCACGTCGGTGAGGTGACGTTCACCTCGATGAGGCAGTCACCGATCACGTCGATGCCGACAAACATCAGGCCCAGCCGGCACAGTTCCGGTTTCAAGGTCCGAATGATTTCCCGGTCGCGCTCAGTGATCTCGGTCGCAACAGGCTTGCCGCCGGCGAAAAAATTGTTGCGGTGGTCGGCATCGCCGTGCACCCGCAGGACGGCACCGAGCGGCTCACCGTCGAGCAGCAGAATACGCTTGTCGCCGACCGCGGACTGCGGAATATACACCTGCACAATGACCGCGCGCCGGCCATGGTCGCTGAGTGTTTCGAAGATGACGCCGTCGTTGGTATCGCCCCTTTCAACGATGAAAACGCCCTGGCCGCCGAAGCCGTCGGTTGGTTTTACGACCACCTTGTCATGGGTGGCCAGAAACTCCTTGAACCGCGAAATGTCACTGGTCACCAGTGACTCCGGAACCAGGTCGTGGAACCGCAGCGCCCAGACCTTTTCATTGACGGTGCGCAGGCCGACCGGGCTGTTGAGTACAAGGACGCTCGGGGGCAAATGGTCGAGCAGCCAGGTGTTCATCAGGTACCGTGCGTCGAACGGCGGGTCGGTACGGACAAAGACGGCATCTATCTCGTCCTGTCCGAGCCGCGTCGGGTCGCCGCATTCAAAGGGCCGGGCGGCGTCCATGCGCGGCACAACCGGCGTGGCGTCGAAACTGAGCCCGCGAGTGCCCAGGTGCAGCCCGTCATTGGGCAGGTACCAGAGTTTGTGCCCGCGCCGATCGGCACCGGTCATGAAGATGAAGGAGGTGTCCTTCTCGATCTTGACGGTGGACAACGGGTCCATGAGGAAGAGAAAGTTCATGGGCAGAATAGTGACCTGTACTTTGCGTATAAGGTATTAAGGGAATGTACCGGACAGTTCCCGATGATCAAGGATTTTATGTGAATCTCAGGTGAACTGTGGCCGCACCGCGGGGGCGCGGTCGAGTTGTCCGGGCAAGCGCAACTCCGGGAACATGCCGAGTTCTTCCCAGGTGTCGGAGCTGGCGCACCAGATGATGTCGGTTTCGGCGTAGAGTGTCGTGCCGTGAGCCGGCAACGCCAGTTCCGCTACGGAAACTTCGACACGCACGATCGCCGGCATATTGCACGGATAAAAGCTGCCGGGCTCGACTCGTCCGTTTTCGGCATGGAAAAGAAGGCTGTTCATGTGAATTCGGTTCGCTGGTTACGATGCCAAACGACCGTATAATATACCCTGCTTGCCACCGGTTGGCATATCGCACAAGGACATATCACGGGACGTTGCCAGGCCCCGGTCGCTCCTGTAGATTCCGCTTTGACCTGGTTGACTCCAACCGCACGAAAGCCGCCCCAGCACGATCATGTCTCACAGCGAACGACATACGACGCATCAGTTCGGTACTTTCACGGGCGTGTTTATCCCATCGATCCTGACGATCTTCGGGTTGATCATGTTCATGCGCTGCAATTTCGTCGTCGGCCAGGCCGGTATCCTCCATAGCCTGGCGATCCTCATCCTGTGCAGCGGCATCACCTTGCTGACGGCACTTTCGCTGGCGGCGATCTCGACCAATACACCGGTGGGGGGCGGTGGTGCTTATTTCCTGATCTCCCGCGTGCTCGGGCCGGGGTTCGGTTCGGCGATCGGCATCGCGCTGTTCATGGCACAGGCGTTGTCCGTGCCGTTTTACATCCTCGGATTCGTCGAGGCGCTGGTCATCAGTTTCCCGACCCTGGCGGTTTTTTTTCTGCCGCTGTGTCTGCTGACGCTGGTCATCCTGTTTGCCGTTGCCTGGATCGGGGCGGGGTGGGCGTTGAAGCTGCAGTTCATCGTTTTCGCCGTGCTGTGCATCGGGATCCTGTCGTTCATGATCGGTGCCTGGCTGCAGTTCGACAGCGAACGGATGTGGAGCAACTGGCAGCCACAGTACCAACAGGGCAACGATATCTGGGACATGTTCGCGATTTACTTTCCGGCGGTAACCGGAATCATGGCCGGGGTCAACATGTCCGGCGACCTCAAGGACCCGGCACGGTCGATCCCCCGGGGCACGCTGCTGGCAGTCATTGTCAGTCTCGTTGTCTACGGGCTGCAGATCGTCATTTGCGGTGGCATGGCATCGGCCGATTCCTTGCGGCAGGATCCGTTCAATATCCTGGTGACCAATGCCGTCGCGGGCACCGGCTACCTGGTCATCGCGGCGGTCTTATGCGCGACATTGTCGAGCGCCATCGGCTCGAAACTCGGGGCGCCACGGGTGCTGCAAGCGCTTGGGCGCGACCGGGCGCTGCCGGGCCTGGGGCTTTTCGCCCGCGGCACGGCGCACGGCGACGAACCGCGCCGGGCGCTGATTGCCACGCTGATAATCAGCGCCATCATACTGATGCTGGTTGGCGACCGCGGCGAAGGCGCCGGGCTCAACCTGTTGGCCGGCATGGTATCGATGGTTTTTCTTTATACCTACGGCATGACCAATCTGGCGGCCTTCGTCGAGTCATTCGGCGGCAACCCGTCATTCCGGCCGCGCTTCCATCTGTTTCACTGGACGACGGCGCTCGCCGGCATGATGGCCTGTGCCTGGGCCGCGGTCATGATCAATACAGCGGTCGCCATACTGGCGTTGGCGCTGCTCGCCGTCCTCTTCCTGTTGGCTCGGCGGCAAGTCCTGGCGGAAGGCTACGGTGACGCCCGCCGCGGCTTCGTCTACCAGCGTGTACGCAACAACATGCTGATGCTTGAACGCATGCCGACGCACCCGAAGAACTGGCGCCCGACGATTCTCGTGTTTTCCGGCAACCCACGCGCCCGGCTGGCACTGGTCACCTACGCCGGCTGGCTGGGTATGAACTGCGGTATCATCTCCGTTGTCGAGGTGCTGGTCGGTGAGCTCCAGGAGATTTCGGCCGGTCAACAGGAGGAGGCACGCGAGCGGCTGGCGCAGTTTGTGACCGAAAACCACCTCGACGTCTTTCCCGAAACCGTGGTCATGAGCGATTTCGACCGCGATCTGTCGCTGTTTCTGCAGTCGTTTTCCATCGGCCCGATCAAGCCGAACATCGTGCTGTTCGGCTGGGTCC
>JASLZG010000301.1 GCA_030754995.1 Lentisphaeria bacterium | reverse complement strand
GCCGACAGCGGTACGGTCATGGATCTCGGTGGAACGTTCGACAGCATCGAGAATCTCACCGGCGGCAGCGGCGTCGACACCTTCACCTTCGCCGACGGCGCCGGGGTTACCGGCACGATCGACGGTGGCAACGGCAATGACGTGTTCGACTACAGCGCTTACACGTCGAACGTCGGCGTTGATCTGCAGAATTCGGCCGCAACCGGCGTCGGCGCCTTCGCCGGCATCGAGAATTTTGTCGGCGGCACCGTCGCCGATACGCTGACCGGGCCCGATGCCGGCGCCACCTGGAATATCGCCGGTGCCGGCACCGGCACCGTCGGCGCGGTTGCGTTTGCCGGCTTCGAGCACCTGACCGGCGGCTCCGGTGTCGACACCTTCACCTTCGGCATCGCAGGGACCGTGTCAGGCGACATTGACGGCGGCGGCAGTCTCGACGACACGATCGTCCAGACAGGCGGCATCAACTCCTGGACCGTCTCCGGTGCCGACAGCGGTACGGTCATGGATCTCGGTGGAACGTTCGACAGCATCGAGAATCTCACCGGCGGCAGCGGCGTCGATACGTTTGTGATCAGTGCCGGCGGCAGCCTGAGCGGCAATATCGACGGTGGCGGCGACAGCGACCAGCTCGACAACGCCGACGGCGCGAACACCTGGATCCTGGACGGCACGAATGCCGGCAGCGTCACGGATGTGGCCGGGACCTTTGTGCGTATCGAGAACTTGACCGGCGGCAACAGCAACGATTCCTACGAGCTGGCCGACGGCGCGGAGATCACCGGAACAGTTGACGGCGGCGGCGGCAGCGATACCGTCGACTACGGGCAGTACACCACGGGGGTCAACGTCAATTTCACTGCCGGTACCGCGACCAACATCGGCACCGTCACCGATCTGGAAAATATAATCGGTGGCCAGAGCCACGATACATTGGCCGGCGACATCGGCAACAACTCGATGATCGGTGGTCCCGGCGACGACACCTTTGTCTTCGCTGACAACTGGGGCGCCGACATCGTCTTCAATACGGTGGCCGGCAATGATACCCTCGACTTCTCGGCGGTCACGACCGATCTCACGGTCAACGTGGGCGGCAACGTGACGGACGGGGTGAATAATGTTTTCGTCAACACCTACGACACGATTGTCGGGGGCAGCGGTACAGACGAACTGGTCGGGCCAAACGCCAACACGGTATGGGATGTCACCGGTGCCTACAACGGCAGTGTCGACAATATCGACTTCGGCGAATTTGAGTTGTTGACCGGCGGTTCCGACGTCGACACCTTCAACCTGGCCGGCGCGAATACATTCAAAGGCGCTCTCGACGGCGGCGATCACAATGACCTGTTCGTCTTCGGCGACCAGGCCACCGTCACCGGTATTGTTGACGGCGGCCCAGGCCCCAATGACAGGCTCGACTACAACGCCTACACCACCGTTGTGAACGTCGACATCTTCGGCGGCACCGCCACGGGCACCGGCGGTATCGCCAATATTGAAATGGTGGTGCCATAAGTGTCGGCGGCGGCGTTGCGGAATTCGCAGACGGCGACCTGGTGGTGTAGACTGATCGGCGGGCAGACAACCGCAACCGCAGGTCAAACATGCGTCAACCCCGGCACCTCATGACTATCGCTGTTCCATGCGGACAGTCAGCTTCGCCCGCAGGCGGTCCGCGCCCTATGCCGATCCGGGATTGAACAGGCGACAGCCGGATCAGCGGCAGCCATGGACTTTTCCCGGATGAGTTCATGGCTTTTTCCTGCACCAAGGACACATATCATGGCACAGCCGAAACGATTTATCGAGATCATGGACACAACGCTCCGTGACGGCGAGCAAACCCCGGAACTGGCGTACACCCCGGCCGAGAAGCTGCAGATCGCCCGGATGCTGCTTGGCGAAGTCGGCGTCGACCGCATCGAGATCGCTTCGGCCCGCGTCTCCAAGGGCGAGGTCGAAAGCGCCCGGCGCATCATCGAGTGGGCCGCCGCCAAGGGCAAGGACAACCGCGTGGAAATCCTCGGATTCTGCGACGGCGGCATCTCATCGAGCTGGGTCCGAAAAGTCAGCGGTCGGACGATCAACCTACTGACGAAAGGCTCGGAGCTGCATTGCCGGAAGCAGTTGCGCAAAACACCCGAAGAACATTTCAAGGACGTCGTCAAGGATGTACGATCGGCGAAGAAGAAGGGACTGGCTGTCAATGTCTATCTTGAAGACTGGTCGAATGGCATCCGCGACAGCTTCCAGTATGTCCACGCTTTCTGCAATGTCCTTGTAGACCAGGGCATCGCGCGCATCATGCTGCCGGATACGCTGGGCATGCTGACGCCGAGCGAAGTGCGCCGCTACCTCGACTGGATGATTTCGGCGTACCCGGATATACGTTTCGACTTCCACGGTCACAACGACTACGGCCTCGGCACGGCCAACACACTGGTGGCGGTGGAATGCGGCATCAACGGTGTACATACCACGGTCAACGGCCTTGGTGAGCGCGCCGGCAACGCGTCTTTGTGCGAAGTGGTCGTCGGCATTCACGACAAAACCGACTGCCGCACGCGGGTCAAGGAAAAAAAGGTCAACGCCATTGCTCATGTGGTCCAGGCGTTCTCCGGCAAACGCCTGGCAGGCAACGCCCCGATCGTCGGCAACGATGTTTTCACGCAGACTTGCGGCGTCCATGCAGACGGCGACAAGAAAGGTGACCTGTACGCCAACGCGCTGTTGCCCGAACGCTTCAATCGCGACCGCATGTACGCCCTCGGCAAGCTCAGCGGCAAGGCCTCGATCGATCAAAACCTCGCCGACCTCGGCCTCGAACTGACTGCGGACGAGCGCAACCGTGTGCTGCAGGAAGTCATCGATCTCGGTGACAAGAAGAAGAAGGTGACCGCACAGGACCTGCCGTTCATCATAGCCAGCGTGCTGAAGACCGATCGGGAAAAAACGGTGTGGATTGAGAACTACCGGATCATCAGCGAATCGAACAGTCTGCCGACAGCTGAGATCACGTTGTCTTGCGACGGTGAAGAACTGACGGCAACGGGTAAGGGCGACGGCGGTTACGATGCATTTATGAAGGCAACGCGCAAAGCACTCAAGCGACGCGGCATCAAGATTCCGGCACTCCTCGACTACGCGGTACACATTCCGCCCGGCGGCATGAGTGACGCACTGGTGGAAACCACGATCAAGTGGGGCAACAACGGACGCATCCCGCTGGTCACCATCGGGGTCAACAGCGACCAGATCGTCGCGGCGATTGAAGCGACGGAGAAAATGCTGAATATCGTGGTGCCGCCGCAATTGCAGAAGTAGCGGCGGCAACGCGGTACGGCACCCGCCGACTGTCGAGCGCCGGCGCCGTCAGATACATGCATTGAGAAAAAGATCGGCACCGTGAAGCAGCACGATGATGCAGCCCCACTCACAGCGCGTCTCCATATCCACATCGGTGGTTCGCACAGTGCCGGAAAATCATTTGGCCCCGGCGTATTGCACGGCGATTCCCCGGCTATTTGCCACTTCCTAAAAAAGCAGTAAAATACTGGGACTCACCCGTACTTATACCGGAAATTCCCCCAGGAGTATACGAATGGACCAGGCTAATCCGTACCAGATGCCGGAATCCGGCTCCGATGACTACTCGCCGCAGCTACAGTCTGTGGGCCCCCAACTTCTGGCGCCGTTGTACGCGGTCAAGGGCTGGATCAAGTTCATCGGCGTGATGATGATCATCTACGGCGCACTCCAGTGCGTAGCCGTCTTCACCGCGGTGATCGGCTGGATCCCGATCTGGATAGGCATCAAGCTCAACCGCGCCGCCGGCCTGGTCACCCAGGCCTTCGAAAGCGGTAATGAGTCGGTTGCAATGGCAGCGACGGAGGAGCTCGGGTCGGCCCTCAAGATCCTCGGCATCTTCTTCCTGGTCGGCCTGATCCTGCTTGCCCTGGTGATCATCGTCTACATCGTCATCATTGTCGTGGCGGTGGGGGTGTTTGCCAGTGCGGCAGCGGGCGCCGGATCGTAACGGACGCCGGCAGCGACCGCCGGCACCTCAGTCCTCGTCGACGTCGAGCGCATGGCCAACGAGACCCCCTCCCATGCTGTGGAACACGACCTGGTGCCCCGCCAGCTCACCGTTCGTGGAATATTCGAATTTGCCGGAGAAAAACTGGTCCCGCTGCATCCACTCGAGAAAGATTTGATCGCCTTCCCATAGCGGCAGGGCAAGGAGCTGGTCGTCGTCGATCCACTCGAGATTGCCTTCCGCCGACACGATCAGGTCACCGGTGAATTCGGTTGCCGTGTAGACAAAGACGTACCAGTCATCGACGCCGTCGAACGCCGGGAAGGTGAGAAAACCGTGCAGCTGCGGATTGGCAATCGCCAGGCCGCTTTCCTCGAGTACTTCACGCTCGACGCATTCTTCCGGGGTCTCCCCGGGGTCGAACTTGCCGCCGAGCCCGTTCCACTTGCCTTCGTGCATGTCGCCCTGCTTCTTGACCCGATGCAGCATCAGGGTCTTTCCACCGCGTTTTACATAGCAGAGCGTGGCAAGTTTCATGGCGCTCGATAGACGCCAGCCCGGGGACAGGCGTGGCGGGAATAATCCTGCAGAAAGATGAGGGCGGAAATGGCAGCCCGGCCTGGACTCGAACCAAGACTAACTGGACCAGAACCAGCAGTGCTACCATTACACCACCGGGCTGTATCGACGCCTTAAGGGCATCCGCCACACCCCACAGACCCCGGCCGAAACCGGTTGACTAATCGACCCGCAAACTTAGTGCGACACCAGATTACAGGCAAATCGTTTTCGAAGAAATGTTGATTTGTCACGGTTCCGCGAGTATTATTCAGCCCCTCCAGCCTACAGTATCACAGCTGGAATGGAATCCATTTATGCACAAAGGAAGCAAGTCCAAACGGTAAGCGTATGTCGGCATTCATCATCAGTTTGGTCATCTTCGGCGTGCTCCTGCTGCTGGCGGAGATTCTCCTGCCCAGTGGTGTCAGCGGCGTCATGGGTGGACTGTGTCTGCTGGTCGCCATCGTGCTGGGCTTCACCGAAAGCTTCAATCTCGGTGTCTCGCTGCTTTTCGGGTCGATGTTTTTCGCCGCCTTCATGCTGTGGCTGTTCATCAGGTTCGTGCCGGATTCGCCCATCGGCAGGCGGCTGTTTCTGAAAACGTCCGCGAAGGAATGGGACGGGTTCGAAACGGGCAACAGAACCCTCCTCGGCAAGACCGGCGTCAGTTGCACGATGTTGCGCCCCAGCGGCCTGGCCATGATCGACGACGAACGCATCGACGTGGTCACAGAGGGTGAGATGATTCAGAAGGATCAGCGGGTCAAGGTGATCGAAATCGAAGGTAACCGGATCGTCGTCGCCATTGACCATGGCAATGACCGGTGATTTTCTTGTTGCTTGTAATTTCAACGAGTTGACGTCAATTCACAAGGGATTGGGATTGACGTCCATCAACACATCAAGGGGACAAAATGGAAGCTCTTGTACTCGCGGCCGGACCAGGCAGTATTATCGGGGTTTTTGTCGGCATTGTCTTGGTAATTGCCATTATCATCTATAAAATATAATGACTTTATTTTTTCTAAATTATTCACTATTCTGTTTTATAAGGTCA
>JASLZG010000300.1 GCA_030754995.1 Lentisphaeria bacterium | reverse complement strand
GCCGGCCTTGCTCTATCTGGATGTCATCGCCCGCCTGCGCGCCCGAACCGATCTGCCCATCGCGGCGTATCACGTCAGCGGCGAATACGCGATGGTCAAGGCGGCGGCCGCCAGCGGCTGGCTCGACGAGCGTACGGTCACGATGGAAATCCTGACCTCCATCAAGCGCGCCGGCGCCGACCTGATTGTCACCTACCATGCGGCCGACGCCTGTCGCTGGCTGGCGGAAAACTGATGTCCCGGGCCGATCGATTTCTCAACGCCTGCCGCCGCCAGCCGGTCGATGCGACACCGGTGTGGCTGATGCGTCAGGCCGGCAGGTACATGCAGGCGTATCGTGACCTGCGCGCGAAGTACCAGATCCTCGAGTTGATCAAGGCTCCCGAGCTGGCGGCCGAAATCACCCTGCAGCCGATCAATGCGTTCGACCTGGACGCCGCGATCGTCTTTGCCGACATCCTGCCGATCCTCGAGCCGATGGGGCTGCAGCTCGAATTCGTCAAAGGCGACGGGCCGGTCATCCACAACCCGGTGCGCCGCGCCGCGGACATCGCAAACCTGCGGACTCCGCCCGCCGCCGAAGCACTGCAGTTTACGGTTGAGGCGGTGCGCCTGAGCGTCTCCGAACTGAACGGCAAGGTGCCGCTCATCGGATTTTCCGGCGCCCCGTTTACGGTTGCGACGTACGCGGTCGAGGGCGGCGCGTCGAAAAATTTCCTGCACGTCAAAGGACTCATGCACGACTCATCGCAAGAGTGGCACGCCCTGCAGGAAAAGCTGGCTGCGATGATCGCCGATTACTTGTGCGCCCAGATCGAGGCGGGCGCCGGTGCCGTGCAACTGTTCGATTCCTGGATCGGGATCCTGTCACCAACCGATTACCGCAGCTTCGCCATGCCGCACACCCAACGAGTCATCGACACGGTCAAGGGGCGGCATCCCGGTACACCACTGATCCTCTTCGGCACCGGCTGTGCCGGGTTGCTGCCGATCTTCAAGACCGTCGGCCCGGATGTCATCGGCGTCGACTGGCGGCTCGACCTGGCGGCGACCTGGGACAGCTTGGGCGACGTCGCGGTGCAGGGCAATCTCGACCCGGCCATCCTGACGACCAACGCCGACGCTGTCCGTGAGCACGCCGGCCGCATTCTCGACAGCGTCGCCGGCAGGGCCGGGCACATCTTCAACGTCGGCCACGGCATCGTCCCGCAGACACCCGAGGAAAACGTTGCGGTGCTGGTCGATTTCGTCCACCAGCATACCGCTATGCCACGCCTGGAGTAATCGTTGCCGGCGGCGCCATCCCGGGACTGGCCGCACCCTGATACCTGTCGCGGCATGACATTCCGTCCCCGGCGCGCCGGGGACGGCAGGCCGGATCAAGGAATAACCTCCGGACTGAACTTCGAACGGCGAACACTGAATCCCATGCCTGAGAAACCCGACATTATCGGCATCGACTGCAGCAGCAGCAAATTCCAGGACATCGTCGAGATTCTCGAGAGCGCCGGGGCGCAGTGCCGGGCGGTACCGTTGCCGCTGGCCAATGACACGTACTTCGACGATTGCGACGCGGTGGTCATTTCCGGCGGCCCGCACCTTTTCACCGATGCCGGTGCCGAGAGGTTACGGGAACAGTTCGACTTTCTTGGATATCTGTCGTGCCCGGTGTTCGGAATATGCCTCGGGCACCAGGCCATCGCCTTGCATCACGGTGCCGGCGTTTACCTCGGTGAGCCGCGGCGCGAAACCGACGCCATCACGTTGACCGGGGAGCACCAGCTGCTCGATGGCATCCCGGACGGTGCCAGTTTCCGCGAGGACCATTGCGAAGGGGTCGAGTTGCCGGAAGGATTCGCACTGCTCGGGCGGTCGGCGCATTATCCGGTCGAAATCATGGCAGACGATCAGCGCTGCTGGTATGGCGTGCAGTTTCATCCGGAGGTCTCCGGTGATGTCGGCCGGCAACTGCTGAGCAACTTCGTAGGCATTCTCAAACAGCGCAAACAGGCGGCCCCATGAACAGCTGCGACGTGTTGATCAAGAACGGCCGGGTCATCGATCCGGCCTGGGCCAGCGGCTGGGACGACCGCATCGGCACCCTGGGACAGGGCCGTGACGCGGATGTTGCGGTGTTCGCAATTGAAGCGGTCGACATGGACCTGGAAGACTGCCAGTCGCAAATGCGCCGGGCCTCACAGCTGCTGGTGCCGAAAGCGGTGTGGCGCGCCGGCGAACCGGCCGTGCCACAAAGAGCAAAGAGTCACTCCTCCGGCGTGCCGGCTGATTTGACGGTCAGGTAGATCTTACCGTCCCTGACCTCGATCAACTCGACATTGTTCATCCACTCCTCGAACTCGGGATCGGCGTTCAGGTCTTCTGCCAGATTCCATCTCATGAGTTCCAGAAACTTCTCGGGCAATAGTTCTTCATTGACGAAAATTTCCTTGGTGTAGACTTGGAGAGCGCCGTGCCGGTAATCGAATGTGAATTCAATTTTACCGTTCAGGTAGCGATCGGTCAGGCCGAGAAGTCCGTCGAGCGGAATACTGGCGTCGGCGGTGATCAACTCGCCTTCTATGTAGACATAGAGGTTGCCGACAAGCCCGAGGTCTTCTTCCTCCATGATCCAGTTGTTGAGGTCATCCGCGGTGAGGATGTACGTTTTCCCGTTGCCGCTGGTGAGACCGTCGTGCAGCGCCTGGTGGCGCTGGGCCATCGCTTCTGCCTGCTCATCGGTCAGTTGCAGGACCGGTATCTCGATCGCCTCATCGGCCGTGTAGGCCTCGATGACGCGATCGAAGCTGCGCTTGGCGAACACGCCCAGAACGATCACGATGATGATGGCAAAAACGGTGATACCGCCGCAACCGATACAGGCCCAAAACAGACATCCGCGATCTTTCATGATCATCCCGTGTGGTTTGCCACGCTGCAGTTACCCCGGCTCGATTGTCCGGTCTCAAACCGTCCGGCGTGTCCGGCCTTGTGATGCAGGAACGAAAAAACGTCCAGCGTGGCTCGGGGCTTTTTTCGAAATATCCTGGCTTCCGGTCGGCGACAACCTGTCCCTACACATCTGCGGAGGTCGCAACTACTCGTTCTTGGCGGCCGCGTACTTGTCGTATTCCTCTTCCGACACCCACATGTAGACATTGGCCTTGGCAATCGATATGGTGTAGTTGCGAGTGATCGAAAAACCGTAGGTATTGAACATCTTTTCGTTGTTCTCGTTGAGCTTGAGCATGATGTCATCGATTTCGGCCTGGATCGCTTCCTGCTGGTCGGCCGTCGCCGTTTCCAGCTGCTCGTGCTTGCCGACGGCGAGCTGCCGCTGGGCCTTCACCAGATTGACGTTGCGATTGAACTCGCGGTTCGCTTCGGCACTGCCAAGGGTGCAAACCTTGATCAGCTTCTGCTGGCCTGTGGTGCCGGCCGGATCTTCGCCACCGGTCTTCTCGGCGTACTTCGCCGCCTCGTCGTCGGAGACAAGCATGAAGACGAATGATTCGTCAGGCTCGAGCTTGTATTTGCGGGTCAGGGAAAAACCGTAGGTGGCGTACATCTTCTTGTTGTTGGCGTTGATCTTAACAAACAGCTCGTCGATTTCCACCTGGATCGTTTCCCGCGCTTCCCCATCGGCAACCGCCTTCAGGGCGTTGTGCTTGGAAACCAGGAGCTGGCGCTGCGCCTGCATGATCTGGACGTTGTGATTGAACTCCTCATTGGCCTGGACACTGTTGAGCGTGCAAACTTTGATGATTCGCTGTCCCGGGTTCTGCGCGATGGCACAGGTACCGGTCAAGACGAGGGACAGGGTGAGGGCACAGAGATTGACGGAGCGGCTCATGTGGGGTCTCCTGGGTTGATTGGGCTGGTGATAGACGACCATCGGGAATTTGCCGGAAAATGAAAATAACGCGCCGTCACGACTGGCCGACTTTGCGAAAGCCTTAGTCTATCATGAGCGCCACACCTGTCAAGCCGGTGTTTCGTGCCGGCCCTGGCCACTACACGCACCCCGGGGTTTCATTCCCACCGGCCATTATTCAGCACCCAGATCAACGGTCGCCGACAGCGGCGACCAAACCCAGTAGGCGCGGCCCGGCAACAGGCTCTGATCCGGGTTCTGCCGCCGCAGCCGCTGGGCCGCCGCGTCCCAATACCACGCGTGCGCCGCCAGGCCATGGGGCCGCTCTGCCGCCGGGCCAAGCAGGTGCCAGCCGCCCGGCAGCTCGACCAGTCCGTTCGCCACGACGCCGGACAGCGCGGCCGTGCCGGCGGTGTCCGCGTGGATCCAGTAGCCGGTCTCGGCATTGACGAACTCCTCTTCCACATACCGCTGCACCGTCGCGTCCCAGCGCCATACCGCGTTGGCAACATCAACCTGCTGCAGATCAGTCCGCGGAATGATCGGCAGGCTGACCAGATTCCAACCAGCCGACAGCGCCACTGTATGCTGAGCCGGCACGGCGTAGACAATCTCAAAGTCACCGGTCGCCTCGATGTCCAGTTGCTGCACCGCTTTCATATCGACCGGTGCACCAACCGGGCGTTCGTCGATCTGACGCTGCAGAAAAATCTCGTGAAAATCGTCCAGCGCGGTGAAATTCCACGACATCCGGGCAACCGGTGCCCCGGCCGGCACATCGACCAGCAGGTGGAACCGTGCCGGGCGTCCGAACCCGCGGAAATCGTGAACCAGCGGCTGCTCTGCCCGGGCGGTGTCCGGGCTCAACAGGCGTACGGCTGCAAGGCCGGCGCCGGAATCATCGGGGGCGGCCAGATCGATGCCGTCGTCGAAAGCGTCCGTCGCCTGGGCATGCAGGCCGAAGCGGACCTCGACTACCTGGGCGTTGTCGAACTGCAGCACCAGGGTCACGCTGGCATCGGTGAAGCGGACATCCAGTGTGGCATCGACCGTCGCAACAATGCCGGCCTCAAGCTCACCGTAACGGACGATCTCGACCCGGTCACCTTCGCCGATCGGGCCGTCGGCGGTCAACGTCCAATTGGCCAGGCGGGCGCCGGGATTCGGCGCCGCGGAGACAATCAGCGGCAACTCTGCCGGATCAAAGACAACGGTACCGGTGGGGGGGGCGCTGCCGGCGCCGCTGCGGGTGATCGTGAGCCGGATGTCATCGTCGATTTCAGTAACCGTAATCAGCGAGTCTTCGAGGTTGTCGAGCCCGGCTGTCTGGTGCAAGCGCAACTGCCACTGGTTGTCGCTGACGTCGCCGTCGTCCTCGGCGACGTCGAGCGCGACCGTCTGCGGTGTCGACCAGTCGGCCGGGCTGAAAACGAGATTGGCCGTCGACGTCAAGGTCAGGCGGCTGTCGCCGGCATCGGGTACGACAGTGACTGCCACAGTATCGAGCGGGGCATTGGCCAGGGCGACCGTAAACGAGCCGCTTTCGCCTTCTGCAATCGTCATGTTGGCCGGTGACACCGCGAATGAAATGTTGTGTTGCGCGGTAACCGCGACATCTTCGAAGCTCGCCGTGATGCCGTCGTCTGCCGTCAACCGCAGCACATACGTCCCGGGCAGCGACAGGCTTACGGTGGTGACCGCAGAATTGGCATCCGCGAACTGCGCAATGCCGGGGCCTGAAACCTGCGACCACGTTGCGCTGGCGTTGTTGTCGACGACGGCACCGTTGAGCGTGATAATGGCCGGCAGTTGCACGACCTGGTCGGCGCCGACGGTCACGACCGGCCCGGTGTCCGCCGTCGCCGCCC
>JASLZG010000002.1:11866-51663 GCA_030754995.1 Lentisphaeria bacterium | reverse complement strand
TCTTTTGCGTCGCCTCGACAATGTCGATCGCCGCGGCCGCGTTGTCGGTTCGCTCCAGGGCTATTGCATAAAACATCTGCAATGGCTGGCTGTCACCGCCGCTCGCGATGGCCCGGTCCAGCTTGTCGACCGCCTTGTTCCAACTCACGTCGTCGCCGGCGTCCGCCAGCTTCAACGAGTCCGAAACAAGTTCCGGGATCGACTGTTGACCGCAACCGCACAGAACGCCAAGGCCCATACACACCACAAGAAATCCGTAAACCCGACGCAATATCCACACGTTACACGCTGGCATCATACTTGATGACTCCGCCTTTGGCTGGTGGGGTTATTGGGCTGGTGGGGTGGGACTGTCGTCCTCACATGTGTGTATAACGTAATACAGCGTGCGCGTTTGTAAATTGGAATGACCGAAATGATCAGTTTTTTTTTGTCCGCCGGCGATTGTCGGACATTCGAGCCGATTCCTGTGGCCGGTGGAATTCCTAAACAACCACCGCCGCGCCGGCCAGCATGACCGCACGCCTTGACTTCACACGACCGGTCAATATGGTATCGCCTCTGTTTTCCGCGATTGATTACCGAGGATTGGTGATGAACGACAATTACGCACTTCTGCTCGAGCTGCAAGACAAGGACCTGCGCATCTTCAATCTCAAGAAGCAGGTCATCTCTGTGCCCACAGAAAAAGAACGCGTGCGTCATGAATTGCAGATCTCTGAGGACCAGCTCGAAACCGTCAAGAGCAGCGTTATGGACCTTGAATCGAAGATCAAGCAGATCGAGATGGATATCAGTGACGAAAACGAGCAAAAGATCAAGTTCCAGCAGCAATCCGTCGAGGTCAGGAAGAACGACGAGTACAAAGCCCTGATGAACGAGATCGAACGCTGCGACAAAAACATCGCCGCGGCTGAAGACAAGCAGATCTCCATGTGGGAAGAGCTCGAGAAAATCAAGGAAATATTCGCCGCCACCGAAAAAGAGTTCGAGGCCGGCCATGCCCGCATCGAGGCGGCCATCAAGGACCTCGATGTGCGCGAGAAGAACTGCCAGGCACAGGTCGAAAAAATAACCAGTGAGCGCGACGCCCTGGCAACCGGCGTAAACGCCGAGCTGCTGACCCACTACAACCGGTTGATCGCGCGATCCAAACTACCCGACGGATTCTCCAAAGCCGTTGTGTCGATCCGGAATACCAACTGCGGCGGCTGCTTCCTTACGATGACCCCGCAGGTTGTCAACCGCGTCAAGAAAGACGAATTGATCAACTGCGAGAATTGCGGCGTCTTCCTCTATTACGAAACCTGACGGACCGGGCCGCGAACCGCATCTGCCATGGCCAACTGGCGTTTCACTATTGCCTACGACGGCACCGCCTATGCCGGCTGGCAGATACAGCCGGCGGACCAAACCGTTCAGGGCCGCCTCCACGACTGCCTGTCGCGCCTCTTCCAGGCCGAGGTGACCGTCGCCGGCTGCAGCCGTACGGACTCCGGCGTGCATGCCCTCTGCCAGGTCGCCACGTTTCACCCGCCGCCGAAGTCGCCAATCCCGGCCACCGATGCCCATCGTGCCCTGCGCCAGATGCTGCCGCCGGATATCCGGCTGCTTGCCACCGAGGTCATGCCCGACGGTTTCCACGCGCGCCACGACGCCGTCGGCAAATGCTACACCTACGTGCTGCATCGCGGCGAGCTGCAGTCGCCGTTCGTGCCGCGGTATTGCTGGATCCGCCCCGCGGCCTTCGATATCCACGCCATGGGCGCAGCTGCGAAACAGCTGGTCGGGAGGTACGATTTCACGACATTTTCGGCGACCTCCGACGACCCTGGATGCACGCCGGTAAAGACGTTGACCCGCCTGGACATGCGCGAGCACGGACGCTTCCTGTTGGTGACTGTCGTCGGCGACTCGTTCCTGTACAAGATGGTGCGCCGGCTCGTCGGATTTCTCGTCGCCGTCGGTCGCGGGCAACTGGACGCCGGACACACCGCCAGGATTCGTGACGCCGGCGAGCGGAACGCGGGATTTGACACTGCGCCGCCGCAGGGCCTGTTCCTCGAGCAGGTGTTTTACGACGAAGCCGAACTGCAGGCGTTCACCCCCGGCGATCTGCCTTTCCTCCAGCTAATGGGCGAAGGGCCGGCGCCGAAATGACTTTGTACTTTTCGATCGTGTCCCGCCCGGCAACCCCGCCGTAGCGTCGCCAAAGTTTTGGCTGCACTCTCGATTTACACCGGTCCGATCTGCAGCGGCATGCCCCCGTGTGGGACCGGGCATGCCTGGCCAGCTGGAAGAATATGCGCCCCGGCCCCACGGGGGAACTGCCGCCCGATATGGATTTGCGCCGTCGATCAGCCATAGCAGTGAGCCGGATCAGCCGCTATAGTATGGGTTGGTCAGTTCACTATCCTTATCCTGAAACTGAAAGAAGAACTCCAGACACGGTGACCGGTCTCAACGTGGGATTTATGCTGGACACCGATCACACCGCCTACGGTTCACAATCCAGGATGATGTTCCCATGCTCAAATGGGTGTTAAAAAGACTGTTCGGATCCAAGCACGACCGTTCGGCCAAGCGGATGCTGCCGCTGGTGCGGCAGATCAACCGTTACGAAGAGGAATACCAGAAACTTTCCGACGACGATCTGCGCGCCAAGACGGTTGAATTCCGGGAACGCCTGGGCAACGGCGAATCCACCGACGAGTTGCTGCCCGAAGCTTTCGCCGCCGTCAAGAACACGTGCCGCCGCATGGTCGGCACCATGGTCAACGTCACCGGGCAGGATATCGAATGGGAGATGATACCTTACGACGTCCAGCTCATCGGCGGCATTGCCCTGCACCAGGCCACCATCGCGGAAATGCAGACCGGTGAAGGCAAAACCCTGGTTGCGGTTATGCCGCTATACCTCAACGCACTGACCGGCAATAACTGCCAGCTGATCACCGTCAATGATTACCTCGCCCGGCGCGACGCCGAATGGGTCGGGTCTGTGCTCATCTGGCTCGGGCTCACTGTCGGCTGCATTCAGAACAGCATGGCCCCGGCCGAGCGCCGCGAACAGTACAACTGCGATATCACCTACGGCACCAGCAGCGAGTTCGGCTTCGACTACCTCCGGGACATGGGCATGGCCTCCGACCCCGAGCAGTTGGTGCAGCGCGATTACTTCTATGTCATCATCGACGAGATCGACAGCATCCTCATCGACGAAGCCCGCACGCCGCTGATCATTTCGGGCCCCAGCGCCGTGTCGACCCATCGTTATGACAAACTCAAGCCCGATGTCGAAAAGCTGTACAAGCAGCAGTACCAGCTCTGCACGCGGTTGATCAACGATGCCAAGAAGGTGATCCTCGACGAAAACAGCGATCCCGACGCTGTCGAAGATGCCTACATGGATGCCTTCAAAGTCAGGCTCGGCATGCCCAAGCACAAGCAGCTCATGCGCCTGCTCGAGGACCCGGAGCACCTGCGTCGCATAGAGAAACTCGAATTGCAGGTACGCAGCGACCAGAATCGGGCCTTGTTCCAGGAGGTCAAGGAATCGCTGTTCTTCATGATCGACGAGCGTGCCGGTGATGCCGATCTCAGCGAGCTCGGCCGCAGCACCTTGCGTTCCGATGATCCCGATGCCTTCCTGCTGCCCGACCTGGCCACCGATTTCCAGGAGATCGAGAGCAACGAATCACTGGCGGCCGAGGAGAAAATCGAGCGGCGCAAACAACGCCAGACCCTCTTCGACGAACGCAGCGAGATGATCCACAACATCTCCCAGCTCCTGCGCGCCTACAGCCTCTTCGAACGCGACGAGCGGTACATCGTCCAGGACAACAAGGTGATTATCGTCGATGAAAACACCGGCCGCGCCATGCCCGGCCGCCGCTTCAACGAAGGGTTGCACCAAGCGCTGGAAGCCAAGGAAGGCGTCGAGATCGAGCGCGAGACCCAGACCCTGGCGACGGTGACGGTCCAGAACTATTTCCGCATGTACGAGAAGCTCGCCGGCATGACCGGCACCGCCGATACCGAGGCGATGGAGTTCAAGGAGATTTACAATCTTGACGTCCTCGTCGTGCCGACCAATCGCGAATGCGTCCGCAACGATTGCAACGACCTCATCTTCAAGACCCAGCGGGAGAAGTACGCGGCGATCATCCGCGAAATCAAGGAATGTAATCAGCAGGGGCAACCGGTTCTGCTCGGCACTATTTCCGTCGAGGTCTCCGAGAAACTCAGCCGCATGCTGCGGGCTGATCGGATCACCCACAATGTCCTGAACGCCAAGAACCACCTGCACGAAGCCGAGATCGTCGCCCGCGCCGGCCAGCACGGCGCCGTCACGATTGCCACGAACATGGCGGGCCGCGGCACCGACATCCGCCTGGGCGAAGGCGTCAAGGAGATTGGCGGCCTGCATGTCATCGGCAGTGAGCGCCATGATTCGCGCCGCATCGACCGGCAGTTGCGAGGCCGTTGTGCGCGCCAGGGCGATCCGGGTTCCTCGCGATTTTACATTTCCCTGCAGGACAACCTCATGCGCCTGTTCGGCTCCGACCGTATCGCCAAACTCATGGACCGCTTTGGCATGGAGGACGGTGAGGAGTTGTCGCATCCGCTGCTCAACCGGTCGGTGGAAGGGGCGCAGCGCAAGATCGAGCAGCGCCACTTCGCCCAGCGCAAGCAGGTGCTCAAATTCGACGACGTCATGAACAAGCAGCGCGAAGTGATCTACAACCGGCGCTATGAAATTCTCAAGGCCGACGATTCCCAGGAACTGCTTTTCGACTTTGTCGACGACGTTTTGTACAGCCGCATGGAGCACTGCGAGGCAGAAGCTTTGCATCTCGATGAGGACAGCCCGTTCGACACCATGCAGATGTTGAACTGGCTGAACACGACACTGCCGATCACCTTTGTCGAGGAAGACCTCGAAGTGAAGGGCAAGTATGACCGCGAACAGATTATCTCGCGCCTGGCTGACAAAATCGAGATTGCCTACAACGCCAAGGTTCGCGACCAGACGCCGGAGGACCGCGTCCGCAACGAGCGGCACATCATGCTCAGCGCCCACGACGAGCAGTGGCAGGAGCACTTGTTTGCGATGGACGCGCTGCAGGAAGGCATTTACCAATGGTCCCACGCGCAGCGTGACCCGGTTGTCGAGTACAAGCGCGAGGCGTTCGAGATGTTCGGCGGTTTACTCAACCAGATTACCGAGAAGATTTGCAGCAACATGTTCCGCTCGACCATGAGCATCGAGTCGTTCCGGGAATTGCTGTCCTCCCTGCCGCAGCAGGAAGTGCACCGCATGCTTGGCCAGTTCGATGCCGGCCAGGGCCAGGTTCAGACCGAGAGCGACGGCAGTCCGGGCGAGGCGCCGATGCCACGGCCCAAGCCGGCGCCGATTCGCCGCCAGGTGGCCAAGGTCGGCCGCAACGAACCGTGTCCCTGCGGCAGCGGCAAAAAGTACAAAAAATGCTGCGGCCGGGCCCAGAGCGGTGCAACCGAGCCCGTCGAAAAAGCGTCATGATCCCCCCCCCCGCTCCGCGGCCCAGGGCACGGACCGTCCTTATTTAACTAACAGTCTTATATTCAGTAGTTTATGTCTGTCCATATCCGCCGATGCAATGGCTGGCCGCAGGCCCCGGCTGATTCTTGAGGCCCGAGCGGTTGACTATCGTGCAGAGACATATAAAGTAAGTGTACTTAGACGCAGAGGGTTCGCCTCAGCGGTCTATTCAACACAGGGCATCGCCCTTTACATATTAATCCAGTTGCAAATCATCCGATGACCAACTGGACCAACGACAAGCTGACACATGTATCCCATGCTGGGTATTTTGACCGATTCATATACGCCAACTGCCACCCCACAACTCTCGACAGCGCCGGATGGACGTCGCGTCAGAACTTTTGCGGACTTCGCAACATGTTCTATGCCAATACGTTACCATACAGTATGCGTCGCGAAATGGGACACTTGAGCGCATGATAATGCGGCACGGACAACTAACCAGGCACCCTGTCGGACCGGCACGGCACCGGGTCATATCTGTCCGCAGCGGCTGATCCCAGCCGATTGACATACCCGCTGTTTGCGGGGTTTTACATGTGATGTTGTCGTTCGTCCGGCAGTCATCGGTGTTGAGGATAACACCGACATGTTGTTCGAGGACACAGCTGCTTCGGCAGCCCCGTTGCCGGCAACCAATGCGCCGCTGGCAGCACGCCTGCGCCCGGCGTCTTTCGACGAGTACGTCGGTCAGGATCATATCGTTGGCCGCGGCCGCCAGCTGCGCCGCGCCATCGAAGCGGACCGCTTCACTTCGATCATCCTCTATGGGCCTCCCGGCGTCGGCAAAACGACTCTTGCCGAGCTCATCGCGAACGTCACGGAAGCGCAATTCGACCGGCTTTCGGCAGTCAGCGCGACCGTCAAGGATGCGCGTGCCAGTATCGACCAGGCACGTTACCGCCAGCAGGTTCAGGATCGTCGCACAGTTCTGTTTCTGGACGAGATCCATCGCTTCAACAAGGCGCAGCAGGATGTGCTGCTGCCGGCGGTGGAGGACGGCACAATCCGGTTGATCGGAGCGACGACCGAGAACCCCTTCTTCCACATTGTCGGGCCGCTGGTTTCGCGCGCCCAGATTTTCCAGTTGCGGGCCCTGGCGCCATCCGACATTACCAGCCTGCTGATGCGCGCCTGCGACGATGACCGCGCCTTTCCGGATCACCGCATCGAGATCGACGACGATGCCCTGGACTTCTGGTGCCAGGCCTGCGAAGGCGATGCACGGCGCGCCCTGACGGCCTTCGAGATCGCTGTGCTGACGACTGAACCGGACTCGCGATCAGGGATCATAGCAATTGACTGCGAGGTGGCCCAGGAGTCGCTGCAGCAGAAGGCGGTGACCTATGGCGACGACGGACATTACGATACGATCAGTGCGTTTATCAAGAGCATGCGCGGCAGCGATCCGGATGCGGCGGTGTACTGGCTGGCGAAAATGCTCGAGGCAGGGGAAGATCCGGTTTTCATTGCCCGGCGCATCGTCATATTCGCATCGGAAGACGTTGGCAACGCCGATCCGCGGGCGATCAACGTCGCGGTCAGCGCGATGCAGGCGGTGCAGATGATCGGCATGCCGGAGGCCCGCATCATTTTGTCACAGGCCTGCACCTACTGTGCAACGGCGCCGAAGAGCAACGCCGCGTACGTTGCGGTCGACAAGGCAATTGCGGATGTCCGGGAGAACCGCGTACAGCCGGTGCCGGGGTATTTGCGTGACGCCCACTACAAAGGCGCCAGCGGCCTGGGGCATGGCCAGGGCTACGACTATCCGCACGACGCCCCGGAGGCGCTTGCCGAGCAGACCTACCTGACGGTGCCGGCAACTTACTATGAACCGGTGAACCGCGGCTATGAACAGCGAATTCGTGAACGCCTGGACTACTGGGCCTCATTGAAGGAGCAAAAGAAAGAGGGCGAAGTTGACGAAGGACAAACAAACCTGGCGTCGTGAGATGACGGCCCGGCTGCAGGAAGTGCCGGCGACGACGCGCGACCGCGCAAGCGAAGCAACCTGCCGGCGCCTGACGGCGATGCCGGAGGTGCAGCGCGGACCGCTGGCGGCCTATGCCGCGATGGCCATGGAGATCACCCTGGAAACGGTGATCCTGGCTGCCTGGCGCCGCGGGCAGGCGGTGTGTCTGCCACGCTGGCATACGACGCACCGGTCTTACGAAATGGTCGGCGTCGTCGCGGCGACAAAGCTGCAAGCCGGGCAAATGGGTATTGCCGAACCGCCGGCAGAGTTGGCTGCCATCGATGACGCGACGCGACGCAGTGAGCTGGTATGGCTGGTGCCGGGGCTGGCTTTTGATCGGAACGGAACGCGACTGGGACGCGGCGGCGGTCACTATGACCGGTTGCTGCGGGACGTCACCGGATTGCGCATCGCGATTGCCTACGACTGGCAGATCGTGACCGAATTGCCGCGACAGGCCCACGATGTGCCGGTGTCCCGGGTGGTCACGGACACGCAGGTTATTGAATTTGAGAGTGATTGAGTTGATCGGAAAACTGAACAAAGAAGGTGCATGATGCCAGAACAAGCTATTGCAGCCATCATAGCCGGTGTTGTCGGTATAGTCATCGGTTACGTCGTTTGCAACATACTGAATCGAAAGTCGGGCAAGGCCGCCAATGTGTTGGCCGACAACCTGAAGAAGCAAGCTGATCGCGAAGCTACGCGCATTCTCAAGGAGGCGGAGGTCGCTGCCAAGGACGAGCGCATCAAGATTCGCGAGGACTTCGAGAAATCGACGAAGGAGACCCGTCTCGAACTGTCCCGGTCCGAGAACCAGTTGAAGGACCGCGAGGTCGATATCGACCGCAAGATGGACCTCATGCAGATGCGCGGCGAAACCGTCGACAAGCGCGAGCTTGCCTGTCTCGACCATGAGAAGAAAGTGACGCGGAAATCAGCCTCCCTCGACGAGATGATCAAGAAGGAAGTGATCCAGCTCGAGGCGATCGGCGCCATGACCCGCGACCAGGCGCGTGTGCAGCTCATGCAGCGGTTGGAGAAAGAGCTGATCACCGAGCGCGCCACCATGATCCGCCGATACTCGGAGGAAGTCAAACGCACCTGTGACGAGGAATCGCAGAAACTGCTGATCCAGGCGATGCAGCGGTACGCCGGTGAGTGCGCCTACGACCGCACGACCGCAACCATCCCGTTGTCGTCGGACGAGATGAAGGGCCGCATCATCGGGCGCGAGGGCCGCAACATCCGTGTGTTCGAGGCGGCGACCGGGGTCAATGTTCTGATCGACGACACGCCGTCCGCGGTGGTCATTACCTGTTTCGACCCGGTGCGGCGCGAAGTGGCGCGGCTGTCTCTGGAGCGGCTTGTCGAGGACGGCCGCATCCACCCGACGCGGGTCGAGGAGGTGGTCGAGAAGGCCAGGGAGGACATCAACAAGGAGATTATCAAGGCCGGTGAAGACGCGCTGCACGCCGCCAAGGTTGCGGATGTGGAGCATCAGGTTGTCGAAGTCCTTGGGCGCCTGCGTTTCCGCTACAGTTATTCGCAGAACGTCCTGCAGCATTCGATCGAAGTGGCGGCGCTGATGGCGATGATTGCCGCGGAGCTGGACCTCGACGTCGAGAAGGCCAAGCGCATGGGGCTGTTCCACGACATCGGCAAGGCTCTCGATCATGACATCGAGGGCTCGCACGCGTTGATCGGCATGGATTTCCTCAAGCGTGCCAACGAGGACCAGGACGTGCTCAACGGCGTTGGTTGCCACCACGACGAGATTCCGGCGGAATCGTCACTGGCGAGCCTGGTCAGTGTCTGTGACGCGCTCAGTGCCAGCCGGCCGGGGGCGCGCTCCGAGACCACGGAGTTCTACATCAAGCGCCTGGAGCAGCTCGAGGAGATCGGCAACAGCTACGAGGGTGTTGACGCCTGCTACGCGGTCCAGGCCGGCCGCGAGATCCGGGTCATTGTCGAGCCGGAAAAGATCAACGAGCTCGAGGCCGCCGCCATGTCCCGCGACCTGGCGGAGCGCATCGAATCGGAAATGCAGTATCCCGGCCAGATCAAAGTGTGTGTTGTCCGTGAGACCCGTTCCGTGGAATATGCCAAATGAACCTGCCAGCCGCCGCCGTTGCCGGCTGACGGCGGCGGCAGCTCTGACACTCTTCACAGTCGCCGCGGCGGTTGCGGACTCCGCAACGTTCGCCAGCGATGTGCGCACGCAGATGGCGGCGATCCTCTACCTGGCCGGGGCGATCGAGCCGGCGACGGGAAAGGAGGACCGCGTGTCGCGCCGGGAACAGCGGCAGCGGCACCAGGAACTGGCCGCCTGGTTCGACAGCAAGAACCGTGATATCAGCCTCGGGAACTGCACGTCCGAGCAGGATAAGGCAAACTACGGCGTCTTCCGCACGGCGATGGCGAACCAGGAATTCCTGGCACTGAAATTCAAGCGCCGGCGCCGCTTCACCGGCAAGATCAATGATCATTTTGCGGCATTCGAAACGCACTTCGACGACGCTCTGTCCGCACTCGTGACACCTCCGGCGGCCGGCTCGGCGGCGCTCGAGGCGCACTTTGCCGGGCGCCTGCAGATCCCGGTCCACCTCAGCCTGCGGTATTTCGGCCGCACGAATTCGACGACCATGGCGGCAATGTACCACCCGCGGTCCCACAACATTTACATGAACCTCAACTACATGGTCAGCTACCCGGCGCAATTCGTCGACTCCCTCGAACATGAGCTCTGGCATCATCTGCTGCCGATCGTGGCTCGTGAGAATGTCGTCGACAACATCTGGTGGGAAGGCTTCAACGAGGCCGCGTGCGAACTCTGGAGCGAGGCGTTGTACGACCGGATCGAGAGGCCGGCGGTGGGACCGTCGGACAGCATCGAGTACCCGGTGCAGACCGCGTTCGCCTCGCTCTTTCTCGATGTTGACCGGCGGCTGACGCTGGAGTTTCTGGCGGCGGTAATAGATGCCGGACAGTTTCGGGACGCGCTGGCAGACAGTGAACTTGGTACGGCGCTGGTCGAGCTCATGCAGGAGCCGCACTTTGCCCGGGACGGACAGAAGCGGGTGACTGACATGCTCTCGGACTGGGGCTGGAAGGAAGACGACGGCAGCCTGATCGACATTTCAAGATTCGTTGACGGCGAGCGCCTCGAGCGCCGCGCCATGTCGGGGGCGTTTCTCTACGACAAGGAGATGTTCGTTGACCTGGTTCAGGCGATCACAGTGTGCAAACTGCAGGACTTGCGTGAGCGCCTACCGCCGTCGCGGATCCTGCATGGCCTGTCACTGCCGGATCACCTGAGGAAAAACGTCGCGGACATTCTCGACTATGTCGACTTCCCATACCACCAGCACGGCAAGCGGTAGGCATGTCCGGCTGGGCCCGTCAGCGGTGCAAAGGACCGTGATCGCGAAGATCGCAAAGACCGCAGACGGGTTTCATGCACCCACGACGACCTTTGCATTGGTCGCTGACCGGATCAGAACCTGGCGTTGTGCGGAGTCCGCGGGAAGGGGATGACGTCGCGGATGTTGGCCATGCCGGTGGCGAATTGGACAACCCGCTCGAAGCCCAGGCCGAAGCCGGCATGCGGCACGGAACCGAACCGGCGCAGGTCGACGTACCACGAGTATTCGTCTTCGTCCATGTCGAGCTCGTGCATGCGCTCGAGCAGCACGTCGAGTCGCTCCTCGCGCTGGCTGCCGCCGATGATTTCACCAATCTTCGGCAGCAGCACGTCCATGGCGGCGACGGTTTTGCCGTCGTCGTTGCAGCGCATGTAGAAGGGCTTGAGCGTGCGCGGGTAGTCGGTCACTGCGACCGGCTGGCTGAAGGCGGTTTCGGTAAGGTAGCGTTCGTGCTCGGTCTGCAGATCGATGCCCCAGGAGACTGGAAACTCGAAATCGGCGTCGGCTTTCCCGAGCAATTCGATTGCTTCGGTGTACGGCAGTCGATGAAAGGGCGTATCAACGATATGCGACAATGTCTCGATGACCGTCTTGTCAATGCGCTTGTTGAAGAAGGCGAGGTCTTCTTCGCACTCGTCCAGAACTGCCTTGAACAGGTATTTGAGGTATTCCTCGGCCAGATCGACGTCGCCGGCGAGATCGCAGAAGGCGACTTCCGGCTCGACCATCCAGAATTCCGCCAAGTGCCGCGGAGTGTTGGAGTTTTCCGCGCGGAAAGTCGGGCCGAAGGTGTAAACGCGCGAGGCCCCGCAGGCATATGCCTCGGCTTCGAGCTGCCCGCTGACAGTAAGACTGGCGGCTTCGCTGAAGAAGTCCTGGCTGTAGTCGACGTTGCCTTGCTTGTCGCGCGGCGGCTTGTCCGGGTCGAGCGTCGAGACACGAAACATCTGGCCGGCCCCCTCGCAGTCGCTGCAGGTGATGATCGGCGTGTTCAGATACAGGAACTGCCGTTCCTGGAAGAAGCGGTGGGTCGCGAAGCTGAGGATATTGCGAACACGGGCGACGGCGCCGAAGGTGTTGGTCCGGACCCGCAGGTGTGCGGCTTCCCGCAGTCGCTCGAGGGAGACCCTCTGTTTCTGCAGCGGATAACTGAGGATGTCGCAGAAGCCGTAGACGTGGATTTCGGCAGCCTTCATCTCGACGGCCTGCTCCTGGCCCTCGGAGCCGGTGAGGACGCCGGTGGCGCGGATCGCGCTGCCGGGATGGAGCTTGGCAACCGCGGTCTCGTAGTTGGGCAAACCGGCGTCCGCGATGACCTGGAGATTGGCCATGCAGGAGCCGTCGTTGATTTCGATGAAGGAGAAGCCGCCCTTCGAATCCCGTCGGGTACGGACCCAGCCATTGACGCTGCAGGTGGCGTCCAGCGGCGGGGTTGCAAGGAGGTCGGCAATTCTGAGGTTTGGCATCGTGGGAAAGTGAGGTGTTCGGTTACTTGTGCTTGCGCTTGCTACCGAGCAGCCGGCGCGAGTTGATGCGGTCACCGGCGGTCGACTTATTGCGGTCGCGGGCCGGGCGATTGTTCAGCAGACGCGCCATGGAGCGGCTCACTTCGTCGATCATCTGGCGTTCGCTGTCGATGATGACGTGGTCATCGGGTGGTTGGAGCCACGCGGCGATGCGCCCGACAAGGCCGCTGCGCTGCCGCAGGCGATGAAGGCGCTGGTGGACATGGGCGAGTTGTTGAGGCGGGCTGCGGCGACTGCCGATTCGCAGGCACTGCCGATAATGCCTGGCGGCGCGTACCGGCATCTTTTTGCGCTCGGCGCAGCGCGCCAGGTAGTAGTGGTAGAGGATATTCGAAGAACTGACGCGGACCAGGCGGATGAGGAGCCGGTAGGCATGGCTGATGTGATTCTCGTGGAAAGCGGTCTTCGCCTCGCGGAAGATGACGAACTTCTCCGTCGACTCGAGGTCGCGCATGAGTGTCTGGAACGTGGCGAACAGTGGTACGTCGTTGCCGACGATCAGCTCTTCGAGTATGTCGTCGGCGTGGGTGTCCATGATCGAGTTGTGGCCGGAGGGCTGCCAGTGCTGCTCGAGGTCGACCGGCGCGCCTCTCGAGGCCTGCAGTGTGGCGTCGTACTGCTGGCGTTTGTGCGGGTCGGAGAGCACTTCGAAGGCCAGGGCCAGCAGCTTGAACTGTTCTTCCTTGGCGGCGCTGCCGTCGTGCAGGTCCGGATGGCACTCCTTGGCGCGCTGGAAATACTGTTTCTTGAGCTCCCGAAAGGAGGCCGAGGAACTGGTGCCGAGGACATGATAGTGGTTCAGTGCGGCTGGCATGGCGAGAAAAAGGGTGACGGCGGTGGCGGGGATTCCGTTCAAGCGCTGATCAATTTATTTCACGAACACGGGTTTGTCACTGCCTTTTCGGAACTTCCGCTCGAGTGGCTCCGCGGTGGCCGCCTGTGACACCGATGCGCGGCAAGGGTTGCAAAACAAACTGATTTGAATAGATTAGAAATTGCATAGCCTGACAACTGTTCAGGCCTGGACAACCGAGCGTTTTTCCAACCCCCAACCTGAGACGGCCGTCGCAAGTCCGTTGCCTGTGGATTCTTCTCTTTCCACCCCAATCCATGAGTTTATGTCGAAGTACGCCGATGACGGGCTGACTTTCGACGATGTTTCGTTCTGCACGAAGTATGCCGATTTCATGCCGGAGGAGGCGTCGGTGAAGTCGCGCTTCAGCCGGTCGATACAGATCAACGTGCCGTTCGTCAGCGCTGCAATGGATACAGTGACCGAAGCCGACACGGCAATCGCGATGGCCCGGGCCGGCGGCATCGGCGTCGTGCACCGCAACCTCGACGCTGAGCGACAGGCCGACGAGGTGCGCCGCGTCAAGAACTTCCTGCACGGCCTGATCGAGGACCCGGTCGTCTTCCGCCACGATATCCTGGTGGCGGACGTGGTCCGCGAGAAGGAAGAGCGTAACTACACGTTTGCCGGCTTTCCAATCGTCAACGACGACGGCCGGCTGTGCGGCATCCTGACGGCCCGCGACATCAAGTTTCTGAGCGAATACGATGTGCCGGTATCGGAAGTCATGTCGTCGCAGCCGATCACCGCGCCACAAGACACCTCACTGACCGAAGCCTACGAGATCATGACGAGAGAAAAGATCGGCAAACTGCCGATTGTCGATGTCGAAGGCAATCTTCTCGGGCTTTACAGCTTCGCCGATGTCAAAAGCCTGATTTCCAATATCGACTCGCGCATCAACCGTGACGAGCAGCATCAGTTGCGGGTTGCAGCGGCAATCGGGCCGCATGAGTACGGGCGTGTCGAGCGCCTGGTTGCCGCCGGCGTGGATGCGATCGTGATCGATACCGCCCACGGCCATACGGAAAACGTCATCGCCACGGTGCGCGAGCTCAAGAAAACACTCTCCGGTGTGGATGTGGTGGCGGGCAACATTGCCACGGGCGAGGCGGCCAGGGATCTGGCCGATGCCGGCGCCGATGCGGTCAAAGTCGGTATCGGCCCCGGTTCGATCTGCACCACTCGCGTTATTGCCGGCGTCGGCGTGCCGCAGCTCAGCGCGGTGTATCGCGTCGCCAGCGCGCTGCCGGACGATGTTCCGGTGATTGCCGACGGTGGCATCCGCCATTCCGGCGATGTGCCGAAGGCGCTGGCAGTGGGCGGTGACTCGGTAATGATGGGCTCGGCCCTGGCCGGGACACAGGAGAGCCCGGGCGAAAAGATCCTGCACCAGGGCCGGACCTATGTGGTCTACCGCGGCATGGGCAGTATCGAAGCGATGAAGGCCAGCAGCAGCAGCCGTGAGCGCTACAGCCATGGCGATGTGGACGATCCCGACAAACTGGTGCCGCAGGGCGTCGAAGGCCTGGTGCAGTATCGCGGCACACTCGATCATGTGTTGAACCAGTTCGTCGGCGGGTTGCAGGCAGCGCTCGGCTATTGCGGCGTCCGCACAATTCCAGACCTGCGGCGGACGGGCGAGTTTGTCCGCCTGAGTTTCGCCGGCCTGCGTGAAGGCCATGCACACGACATCAAGATTATCAAGGACGCGCCGAACTACCGCTCCGGCGAGTAACAAGGCGCGACTCGGAAACACTGCGGCACGGCCCCAGGCCACTGCCGGAAACTGACAAAACGGCACTACAGACAATGCATCCTTTGTTACTCGCTATCCTGGTGATCGCGGCAGTCGCCGTGCTACTGGTGCTATGTGTATTCGGGCCGTATCTCGGCATCTGGATAAACGCCCGCGCTTCGAATGCCGAAGTAGGGCTCATCCAGTTGCCATTGATGAGGATACGCCTGCGGCAGCCGGCCACTCCGAGCTATGTCGTCGCCAACTTAATCTCTTTGACGCAGGCGGGCATTGAGATAGACATATCCGACCTGGAAGCACACGTGCTGGCCGGCGGCAATCTGACCGGCGTGACCGAGGCGACGATCGCTGCCGACCGGGCGGACCTGGGGATGGATTTTCGGCAGATTGCGGCGATCGATCTGGCCGGCCGCGACGTTATGGATGCGGTCAACACCAGCGTCAACCCCCGCACCCTGGAATGCCCGCCGCCGGGAACCAGCCAGATTCAAGGCGTAGCCCGTGACGGGATTCGCCTCGAGGCGAAGGTCCGGATCACGGTGCGGACCAACCTCAATCGCCTGGTTGGCGGCGCCACGGCGCTGACGATCATTGCGCGGGTCGGCGAAGGCATTGTCGCGGCCATCGGCAAAGCCGATTCGCACAAACAGATTCTCGAAAAGCCGGAAACCATCTCTGCTTACATTCTCCAGCGCGGTCTCGACAGCGGAACAGCCTATGAGATTCTGTCGGTCGATGTTTACCACGTCGAGATTGTTGACAATGTCGGGGCGCACCTGCAGGAAATCCAGGCGACCGCCGACGAGAAGGTGGCGCAGGCGCACGCCGAGATACGGCGGGCGGCAGCGGTGGCCCGTGAGCGTGAAATGCACGCCCGGGTGACGGAGATGACCTCGCAGGTGACGGCGGCGGAGGCCTCTGTGCCAAAAGCTATGGCGGACGCTTATTCCAGCGGCCGCATCTGGCGCAGCCCGCGGCCGATCGGCGGCGGCTTTCAGCGTCGCCTTTGGGACTGCTGGGAAGAAATTTGACCAGAATTGACGACCTGCCGTTAGAGCCAGAAAACAGGTAAATCTGCTTGGAATCACGTGTATGCTGCGGTACTTTTGCCGTCCGACCTGTAATCACGGGAAATTTTGGCGCTGTCGCTTGCGGCAGGCTATCCCCGTTACAGATAATTTGTGTGAGCCACTCCAGGCTCACACCGCAAAGGAGACGGTCAATGCGATTCTTGATGATTGCCTTGATGCTGGCAGCCGTGACGGGTTGGGCGCAGAACCTCGACGATCAACTCAGCATCAACATCACCGATATGAAAATGTCAAAATCGAAAACCCCGAACTCGGCGCCGGCCATGGCCGGTGTCGCACCAGACACCAAGACCGAGTTTTTGCGGGTTGACGTCGAGTACGAAGTGGTCATCGCCAAAGGCGCCAAAATAAGGGCGGACCAGCAGGACGACCTGTGGCTCAGTGAATGTGTTTTCGCCTGGAGGGTCGTGCTGTGTGGAGAAAACGAAAGGGGCGACGCCTCCGAGCGGAAGTCTACCCGATTGGCCAAGGCCGTGACCTACGGCAACGTCGAAATCGGACCTGGACATCGGGCCGTGATCTTCATAGAGCCGCGCATATACGACCGTTTCAAAGACCGATTGATCGACCACGGCAAGGGGATATTTGTCGAAGTGTCGGCATCGGTCGGCGGCAAGACCCGGGCGAAAGGCTGGATGCGCGGGACCAAGGCGACGATCCGGATGAGCGAGGCCAGGAAGTTTTTTCCGCGGACGCGCTCGAAGCAGACGTGGTTCTCCTCGGAAGATGTGTCCGAGTCATCCTTTGGGTTGTTGAGCAAGGCGGAAACCCCGTGGCGTGATTCGTCCCTGGGCGCCTTCGAATACATCGTCAATTACGAATAACTTTTGCAACCACTGCTACGGTTGCAGACTGCAGTCCGTCGAAGCCTGAGAGAAGGCGCGAAGGGCTCTAAATCAAGAGGCTTGTCAGGTATATGGCAAAGACCGATCAAGTGCTGGTTCTCGACATTGGGTCGACTGGTGTGCGCGTCTGCGAATTCGATTTCCCCGCGGGTGGCGGCTTCATTCTTCTGGGTTACATGCAGGTGGAGTACACCGAGCAACTGACGGAGGAGAATCGCAGTCTGATCATCTCCGCAGCGCTGCGTTCGGCGCTGGAAGAGGGTGGTTTCACGACCACCCGCACTTTCGTCTGCGTAAGCGGCCAGGCCGCCTTCATGCGTTTCGTGAAGTTGCCGCCGGTGACCGAGGAGGAGTCGCGAGTCCGCCAGATCGTTGAATACGAGGCAAGGCAGAACGTGCCGTTCCCGATGGACGAGGTGATCTGGGACTACCAGCTCATCGGCGGCGAGGACGACGAGCTCGAGGTGATGTTCGTTGTCATCAAGAATGATATCGTCGAAGGCGTCATCGAAGCCGTAAACAATGTCGGGCTCAAGCCGGATTTGGTGGATTTCGCTCCGGCGGCGCTCTATAACGTGGCCCGTGCCAACCATGTCGGCGATGACGAATGCGTCATGATCCTCAATATCGGCGGGCGCTGTACCAATCTGCTGTTTCTCGACGGCGACCGTTTCTTCGCACGCACCATTCCCATTGCGGGCTACTCGATCACCCAGCAGATCGCCAAGGAGTTCGCAATCAGCCCGGAAGAGGCCGAGATTCTCAAGCGTCGCCATGGATTCGTTGCCCTTGGCGGTGCCTATGAAGAACCTGAGTCAGAAGTAGCAGCTACGATCTCAAAGATCGTGCGCAACGTCATGACGCGTCTGCACGGCGAGGTCAACCGTTCGATCAGCGTCTACCGCACGCAGCAGAAAGGCAACAAGCCGGCGCACCTGTATCTTTCCGGTGGCAGCTCCACGATGGCATTCACGGACCATTTCTTTTCCGAGAAGCTGCGTATGGACGTGAGCTACCTCAACCCCTTCAAGATCATCAAACTCGGGCCGGATTTGTCCGTCGACGATCTGCAGCAATATGCCCACGCGTATCCCGAAGCGGTTGGCGTCGGCCTGCGCCATTTGATCCAGTGTCCGGTGGAAGTGTCGCTGATCCCGGATTCGATCAAGCAGTTACAGCTGTTCTCCAAGCGCAAGCCGTTTATTCTCATGGCTATGGTGATCTGGCTCCTGATTCTGGGCGTATTCTGGGTGGTCAACGCCAAAAAGATCGTCCTGTATCGCGATACGATGGATGCGACCCAGGTGCGGGTGGAGAAATTGAAGGACCACAAACGCGCCATCAACCGGCACCAGAACGAGGCGCTCCAGGCGCAACAGAAGGCGGAGGAGCTTCGCAAGCTGATTTCGGACCGCTACGCCTGGAGTGAGCTGTATCGTGATTTGCAACTGGTCAAGCCAAACGACATGTGGTTTGTCAAGATTGAGCATATCGATAAACCGCAATACATCAAACCGGACGAAGAGGAAATCATCGAAGAAAAGAAGCCGAAACGCGGCGGTTTTTTCATGGCGCCTCAGCTTATCGGACAGGCTGAAGCGGTAGCGGAGGAGATTGTCGAGGAGGAGGCTGTCTGGTTTGTAATCTCCGGCCACAGCGTTAACATACCCGACCGCAAAATATACAGTGATGAGCAGATGGCTCAGTTCGATGCCATAACCGAAGGAGTCCGGGCTCAGATCCGCGAGGAGGCTGGCTTGGACACAGAGGATGCGGCGCCGGAGGATGCGGTTGCTGACCCCGATGAAGCAGCCGCCGAGGAACCGGAAGAATTGGCCGCAACAGTCGTTGAGATTGAAGAGTTCGGACCGCCGCCGAACCGGGTGACCCAGAGCACCCAGTTACCCGAACTGCTCGTTAGTGCCATCCGGGATTTGCCGGCCTTTTCAGATGATCCGGAAGAAACGCGAATGCTGGAACTTGAGACCCGTGAGAGACTGGGATTCCGCAATCTCTCTTCATTCAGGATCCAGGTAAAGTTGATCACCCCCATCAGCCTTTCGCATTAGGCAGCCCCAAGGTATCATGTCATGATTGTAGATTTCGTCAAGGGGAATCTGTTCCTGGCCGTATTCGGTGTAATCTGCCTGGGCCTCACCGCTGTGGCGGGATGGGACACCATCTCGAAACAGTCGAAAGTCAACCAATACAAGGAGCAGGTTGAGGAAGTGCGGGCCTCGGCTCGTGCATTCACCAAGTTCGAGTGGATGTTGTCGCCAAAGAACGAGAACGTGGCCAAGTCGAATGCCGAGATGGCTGAGAAAAACTTCACTGCGACACTCAGTGAGATTGTCGATCGCTACAATGTCCAGCCTCAGTCCGACCCCGACATGACCCCGGGACAGGTGAAAAACCTGATCGGTCGCCGGTCCAGAGTCATGGAGAACAAATTGCGCGGCGAGAATATCGAGATCCCGGAAAGTCTCAAGGATTTCACCTTCGGGCCCTACCGGGCACGGGATGTCTTTCCGAACCCGCGCCAGATTTTCATGATCGTGAAGCAGTTGGAGATCATGGATGAACTGGTAAACCTCCTCGCTGGCTCCGAGGTCACTCAAGTCACCACAATCAATCGTGATGAACTCGAACCGACGAGCATGGACCTGCATAGCTACGTCGAGTTCGAAATCGACATGGTCGGCAAGCACGCCAGCATTGTACACTTTCTCAATTCCCTGCACAGCTCCAAATACTTTTTCGTCCTTCGCAAGATTGATATTGAAGCGGTTGCGGATAGCCTGTCCGATTTGAGCAACAAGACGACCGACAAGACGACCGACAGGATGAACGACAGGATGCCCGACAGGATGAACGACAGGATGAACGACAGGATGCCCGACAGGATGAACGACAGGATGAACAGCGCGCGGCGGACCCGGGACGTGGGCAAGGTCGACGACTCCGAGTCCGACCCCGAGTCGTCATTGATAAATCAGTTGCAACAGCACGACCGAATTGTGTTTATGAAATACCCGCTGCTGCAAGCGAAGATTCTGCTCGCATATTATGAATTCCACGACCGCGAAGGCTGATAAGTGGATTTGCTGAAAAAATTCTACGACAAGTTGATTCTCGGCATCCTGCTGCTGGCCCTCATCGGTGTGATGACGATCCAATCGTGCAGCATGAAAGAGACCCGGTTTGCCGTCGAGCAGGCGGACACAGAGATGGAAGCGGATTTTTCCAGCAAATTAGTCACGGTGCTCGACAAAAAGACCTTCCACATCGATATCGGCAAAGATGACAGCCTCATGTGGGACACCGGCTTCGTTGATGGCGACGACTTCGAGGTGGACGAACAACTCGCGAAATACCACCCGCTCTATCCGATCACGGCGATGGCTCCAGGCCGGTACATGTATAGCATGAGCGGTAAGCCGTTCCTCATGTATTACGGAATGCCGGTCAACACCACCACCCAAGAGCCGGAGATTCCATTCACGGTCGTTCCTCCCCCGGAGGATGACGACAACGAGGGCAGTGGGACAAGCGTCCTTCTTGTCGGTGCAGATTCCGACAACGACGGCATGCCGGACAAATGGGAGAAGGATTTCGGGCTCGACCAGAACGACCCCCGCGATGCCAAAGGCGATCTGGACAAGGATCAGTTCTCCAACCACGAAGAATTCACCGCGTCTACCAACCCTGAAAACCCGAAATCCTATCCGCTGCTCATTACACGCCTGCGCTGGAAAAGCAAAAAGACCAAGGCATTGCCTTTCTTACTGCAGACTGTTGTGCCCTATCCGCCAGACGACAAGCGCAACTGGCAGATCCACATGAACGTTGGTGGCACCACCCGCATCCACAAGCTGGGGCAAAACATTCATGAAACCGAATACAAACTCGTCGAGGTTCACTACGAAGAAATAGAACGGATCGACGAACACAACATCAAGCGCAAACGGCGGGTGTTCGAGGTTCAAGTGCAACGCGAGAACGGCGATCTCATCCGCGTGCACCCCAACAAGCGCGTGCCGGAAAGTGAACCGGCATTCCAGTTCATCCTGCTCTACGGCAAGAAGCCGTTCAAACAGTTCCTGGTGAAGAAAAACGTCGAATTCGAACTCAAATCCCGCAGCGGGCGAATCGAGAAATACAAAATCACCGAAGAATCCAAACATAAGCTGACGATCGAAGGCAAGTCCGACCGCCATGTAATTCGCAAGCCGAACTCCGAAGACAAGAAACGCTTTTTCAGGAAGAAAGAGGAACGGCGCTTCGAAGGCAACTACGAAGGGTTTGGTAAACGCGACAGCCGACCGGACGGCTTTCCGGCGCAAAACCGATTTTTGACCCCATGAAAACTTCATCAACCACTGGAGAGAAATACCATATGAACAGACTCGTCACTATCAATCAACTGCGCTGTGCCTTGCTGCTTCTCTGTCTCGGTGCCGTATTCAGCCTCGTCACTGTCCCTCCCGTGGCAGCCCAGGATGCCGATTTCGACGCCGACTTCGACGCCGACTTCGAAGATTTCGATGAAGTTGATGATGTCGAGGATGACGGCGCCGAAAACGATGAAGATTTTACCGACGACGCCGACGACGCCGAAAATCTCGACATCATCGAATTCAACGAGGATGTCGTTGACGACGAGGATGTCGTTGACGATCCCGGTGGGATCGTCAACGCAGTCGATCCCGACGACCTGCAGTTGAAATCGCCTGAGGAGATCAAAGCCAACGAGAATGCCATCCGCCAGGAGAAAGAGCTGTTCGCCCAGGACCTTTATTTCAAAGGCCGCCAAGCCTACTTGAAAGGCGACTACGAGACCGCTGTCACTAATTTTATTTCGGCTCAGAAGAAACTCGAAGAAGCCTCGCCGACACGCTACGAAGTGGAGCAGGCACAGCTTGACAAGATTCTGGGCTTTACTTACGAAGAATGGGCAGATGAGCTTGGCCGCCAGGCGATGCGTCACGCCTCGAACGACGACTTCGACTCCGCCATCAAGAAACTGCAACTGGCAATTGACAAAAGCCCGACGCGCGCCGAGGGGATTCGTGAGAAGATCAAGATGTTATACCAGGCGCAGGAAGCCGCCGATATCCACATCCAGACTGCTCCCGATGCCGTCGACCCAGGTAAAGTCGCCCGGGACAAGGATGTTGAAATCCTGCTCCGGCAGGGCCAGGTGTTCTACGACAACGGCCGCTTCATGGACGCCCGCCTGCACTTCGAGCAGGTCCTGCTCAAGGACATCTACAACGTCACCGCCAGCAAGTTCCTGCGTCGGCTTAACGACCGCCTCGACGACAACAGCGACCACCGCTTCGCCATCATGAAGGCCGAGCGTCTCGCCGAGGTCGGCTGGAAATGGGCCGATCCTGTTGCCCCGCTGGTTCAGCCCGACGGCATCGAGATCAATACAACTACGGTGGTCAAGAACGTCAGCGACACGGACGGCATCCGCCGGAAACTCAAAGAAATCGTTATTCCCAAACTGCTGTTTGAAGATGCGACCATCCGAACGGTCATCACCCACATCAAAGACGTCAGCAAGGAACGTGATCCGGAGAACGAAGGCATCAACATTATGATTCTTCAACAGAAGGAGGTTGTTGGCGGCGGTTTCGGCGCGGCACCCGCGGATGACCAGATGGACGGCGATTTCGGTGGTGGTGGCGATTTCGGTGGTGGTGGTGATTTCGGTGGTGGTGATTTCAATATGGATGACTTCGGCGAGGACGACATGGGTGGAGATTTCGGCACCGTCGAAGATCCCATAGCCGCCGAAGGACCCATCGGGATCGAAACCCGCACCGTCACCCTCGACTTCGACAACATCCCTTTGGGCGAAGCGATCCGGTACATCTGCCGTGGCGCCGACCTCAAGTTCCGAATCGAGCCATATGCCGTCATCATTGCCGCGGCTGGTGAAGAGTTTGACGAAATGGAAACACGCTTCTACTCTGTCGAAGCCGGTGTGATCCGCTCGAAGGCAACTCGTGACACTGTCGGCGGTTTCGAAGACGATGACGACGACGGCGGCGAGTTGTTCGACATCGATCCGCTCGAGTTTTTCGCCAACAAGGGTGTTGAATTCCCGACCAAGGCGAAGATCGACTACGACGCCCGGACCAGCAAGCTGATTGTCACCAACACACCGGACAACCTGCGGCTCATCGAGCAGATCCTGCGCGAATTGAACAGGAGCCCGACCCAGGTGACTATCGAGTCGAAGTTTGTCGAAGTCGCCCAGACCGACATAAACGAGCTCGGTTTTGAATGGCTGCTGCTCGGCGAGCCTACCGGCAGCCTTACCGACCCGACTGCCGCCACGACAGACATGGTTCTGAGCCGGGGACGTTACGGCCAGATAAAGATCTTCAAGCAAGGCCCCGGCGCAACGGAGACCATCAGTGGCGGCCTGCGTTTCGCCAACGATCAAGGCCTCACCACCTCCAACGACAACCTGCTCAAGTTCGACAGCATCCTTGGCAACATCCAGTACCGCACAATCATCCATGCGCTCGAGCAGTCCTCCAGTACCGATGTCCTCTCGGCGCCCAAAGTGACGACGCTGAGCGGTGAAACCGCCGTCATCAAGATGGTCCAGGAACGGTTCTTCCCGGAGGACTGGACGGAACCGGAATTCCAGGCAGGCAGTGCTTCCGGCGGCACCACGACGGGCGCTTCGTTCACGCCGGCTATCCCGCAGTTCGGCGAAGCAACCGAGGTCGGTGTGATCATGATCGTCACTCCGACCGTCGCCGCGGACGGTTACTCCATCGACCTCGACCTCGAGCCCGAAGTGGTACAGTTCCTCCAGTTCGATGACTACAGTTACGAGGTAACGGTGGAAGGCAACACGATCGATGCCATCCTGCAGATGCCGGTCATTTCCCGCCGCAAAGTTCAGACGAAGGTCATCGTCTGGGACGGCGAGACCGTCGTGCTCGGCGGCATGATAACCGAGCATGTCACGAGCATCGATGACAGGATCCCGTTCCTCGGAGATATGCCGCTGATTGGCCGGATATTTCGGAGTGATGTCTCGCGCAGCGAAAAGCGCAATCTGCTGATCTTCGTTACAGCTCGCCTCGTCAACCCGGCTGGGCAGCCGATCCGTACACAGGAAATCCGCGGGTTGCCGGACTTCCGCCGATAGGATCCGCACCACTGCGACTTACGCAAAAAAGCCCCGATGAACATCGGGGCTTTTTTGCTGTAGAAGGGGGGTAATCACGCTTGCCGGCGCAGCCGGCAAGCCATAAACGCGGGCGGCAGATCATCGTCACCTGGCAACTTCCACGGTGCCATGATCTCGGGCTGGCTCAGCCGAGCAGCCGGTTCAGGCGGACGATCTCGGCGCGCAACTCTTTTTGCACCCGGCTCTTATAGACGTATACACTGGACTTGGCGATGCCAAGTTCCTCGACGATCGCTTCTGGCGACGTTCCCTCGACAGCCAGAAGGAAGGCCTGGGCGACATGCGGCTTGAACTTCTTTTCGACAGTTTTCCACGCCAGTTTCGAGAGGTAGCGCCGCCACTCGCGCTCGGCGATCTTTTCGATTTCCGGCAGCTTTGTTATCTCAATCATCGTGTCGTCGTAAACATCGGCATTGCCTGTATCCGTCCCCCGCCGCTTGCGGAGAAAGTCGCGGACCGCATTGCCGGACACCTGGCACAGCCAGCCGCGAAATCTTCCCTTGCCGCGGTCATACTCGAACTCGGGCAACTTGTTCCATGACTTGACCAGCACCGTCTGGACAATCTCCTCGGCATCGTGATGCTGGATCTTCATGCCGCGGGCCAGATTGTAGATGAACGGTCGATAGTAGTGGACAAAGTCCTCCCACGACTGTTCATCGGTCTGATCCTTGACCCGCATCAGCAGAGATTCACGGGTCTTCCAGGCAGATTCTTCCGGTATCATGGCCTCTCCCGGGACGGGTAGATATCTTAAGTAAGCGCCTAAGTCTAATATACGCGTACGCCACACCGCGTCAATGGTGTCGCGAAGTGTCAAAACTCACGTCACCCCGCCTACGGCGCGGGTGGAACTGGGTCCTCCTCTTCCTCCTCTTCCTCCTCTTCCTCTTCCTCCACCTCGCGGCCGCGCGGGTGGAACTGGGCGTGTGCAGCATGGGCCGGGCTATCGGGATCGACATGGGTGTAGACGCCCGTCGTGCCGATGTCCGCGTGGCCCAGCATTTCCTGAATGATCCGCAGGTCAGCACCGTTGGCAAGCAAATGGGTGGCGAAGGAATGCCGCAGCGTATGCGGGGACACGTCCTTTTTGATGCCCGCAAGTTTGGCGCATTCCTTGACAATCGCCCAAACCCGGGCGCGCGTTAGCCTCCGACCGCTTTTCGACAGAAATACCTGCGGGCAAGGCGGTTCTCGCTGCAGCTCCAGCTCCGGTCGCACATGCTTCAGATACAGCTCGAGCCGTGATTGTGCCTGTTCACCGATTGGCACCAACCGAGTCTTGTTGCCTTTACCAGTGATCCGAAGGATCTTCGACGGCAGCTTCAGTTCGTCGGTCGTCAGCATGACCAACTCACTGACCCGCAACCCCGAGGCGTACAGCAGTTCCAGCATCGACTGATTGCGCAGGACCAGGCCGTCGTCTTTGCAGGCATTGGCGTTGACCTCCAGCAGATCGTCCACCTCGGCCTTGCTCAGGTGTCCCGGCAACAGAAGCCACAGTCGCGGTACGTTCATAACCTCCGTCACATTCCGCTCCAGGATACCCCCGCGGTAGAGATAGCGGTAAAAGACTCTGATCGACACGAGTTTGCGTGCCATCGTGGAGGTTGCTGATTCCGCGGCCTTGACAGTATCGAGGAAATCGACAATGTGATCGCGCGTGACTGCATCCCAACTACTGATGTCATCATGTTCGACATCATGTTCGACAAGATTCATTGCGAATTGCAGCAAATCTGTCTTGTACGCCATCACGCTGTTGCGAGCCAGCCCTTTTTCCACCTTCGCACCGGCAAAAAGAAATTCCTCGATCTGATCGAGCATCACTCCCCACGCCAGCCTTTTTTCTACGTCCGCACCGGCAAGAAATTCGTCGATCCGATCACGCATCACTTCTCTCCCCCCTGGTCCGGGTCCAGGCCCAGCAGGCGCAGCGAGCGGATGACATACAGGTGGTACAGCAAAAATGCGAAACAGAAGACATAGAAGAAACTGATGCCGAACAGGACTTCGTAAGTCGAAGCGATCAACAGCGGCGGGATAGCGCTGTAGAGGTACAACACGACAATCTGCCGAATTGGCCTCCGAGACCGGGCGAAAACGGAGCACAGGGCGACGGCAAAAACCGCCGACAGCGGCATGATCAAGGTCATTGCCCAGGCGCGCAGGAAGAGGACAACGACAATACCGATGCTCACCGTCTTACGCAGTATCTGCATGCCCTCGGAGACCTGGCTGTCGAGAATCTCGCCGGGCGCTGCCGCCGGATGACCGTCATTGAAGGCCTGCATCAGTGCCAGAACCGTTCGCAGACTGACAATGATCGGTTTCTCGGATCCCTGCGGAAGGTGCCACAGCTTGACGTCGGTAGCACCGATCCAAATGCCGTATGGCGCCGGCTGGAAGTCGCTGGTTGGCGGCATTTCGTCCGCGGTCGAAAAATCGATCCGGCAGCCACGTACCGTGTCTGTATGCGGCAGCACATCGGGTTCACGCCAGCGCAGCTCGCCGTCGTTCGTCAGCCGCACATCCGCAACTTCGGCCTGAAACCAGTCGTAGACGCCGTCCATGACATAACGGCTCTTCATGATTACCGGGACCGAGGTGCAGGCGCTCGACAGTAGACATACGGTCAGAACCAGCAGCGCTGCGCTGAGCAGGCGTTTGTGCTGCAACACTGCCAGTACCGACGGACTTACGAAAAGCAGGTACACCAGCACATGCGGGCGCGAGATCTGCTTCATGACCTCATGATTGATCTGTGGCTCCAATCGCTTCTACTCGGGCATTCGGGCGTCAGCTGTTCGGGTGCCAGGCGTCAGGTGCCAGAAACCGGCTCGCTCCCCTGAACACTGAACATCTATTCATAGATGAGATACCGCAGGCGTTTGTCATTGAACGCACGGTGCGCCTTGGCCCACTCATCGACGATATCGGAAAGTGCGACGCCGCCGACGATCGAGCGCCTCACGACGCTTGTGCCCATGGCTTTGTCGAATCGTTTGAGACAGTCCGAACGCCAGCGCCATTGGTCGCCGTAGCGCGACTGCAGATGCCGCAGCAGCACGAGCTCGGTGGTCGCCGGCAGGAACCGGGTCGGTTCGGTCAGCCGCAGATGCACTGCCTGTATGCCCCCCCCACCGTGCTCTCCGGACGTGTTGGGCACCGCCACCGGAACGAATTCGACACCGGGCAATTCATGGGCGTTCAAGGCCGCAGCCGAGTCCTGCGCATTGAGCCAGGGCGCTCCGACCAACTGGAAAGCGTGTGGCGTGCCGATGCCGATGTAGAACTCACCAAGCATACCCAGCGTGCCAGTGGCAGCGAAAGTCGCCGCCGATGCTGCGGACGGAATATTCGGTGACGGCGGAATCCATTCCAGCCCCAGGTCTTCCCATTTCAAGTCGCGACCGTATCCGGTCATCGGCACGACAATCAGGTTGCAGTCCAGCTCATGCTCGCGGTTGAGATATCGGGCGAGCTCGCCCGGCGTCATGCCGTACACCCGCGGAATCGGATACAGCCCGATGAACGACAGCCATTTGCCCTCCGTGATCGGGCCGTCGATCGTGTGGCCACCGAGCGGATTGGGACGGTCCAGCACAACGAACGTCTTGTCATGTTCGCCAGCCGCCGCCATCGCTTCCGCCATGCTCCAAATGTAGGTGTACGCCCGGCTGCCGACATCCTGGATATCGTAAATCAGCACGTCTACCTGATCCAGCACTACCGGTGGCGGTCGTTTGTCGTTGGCCCCGTACAGCGAGTGTATCGGCAGGCCGGTGGAACGGTCGATCGATTGGTCGACGGCTTCGCCAGCCGGGATAACGCCGCGGATACCGTGCTCCGGCGCAAAGAGCAGCGTCAGGTTCACGGCATCATGGGCGTGCAGCAGGTCGATGGTTAGCACGCCCTCTCGATTGCGGCCAGTCTGGTTGGTGATCAGTCCGACCCGTCGACCAAGCACCAGGTCGGCATACCCCGGATACACCTGTGGATTGTCCAGCGCCTCCATCAGCACATCGACGCCGAGACGGAAGGACGCAGTTTCCGCTAAAAGGACCGGACAGATGAAGGCGGCACAAAGCAATGCTCTTTTCATTATCTCCTCGATTCGGGCGCTCCGGCTGGCAACACAACACTAGCTGACGTCAGCATATTGTCAAGTGATTGTTTCCCTGTGTATAGTAAGGAATTCACTATCCTGGTCGTAATGCCGCCATCATCACCGACGACGGAGCCCGAAAATGTCTGATGTCCGCGAGCTTGCCCGCATCGAATCCACCGCCAGGCAGTGGCGCACGATTGCCGTCCTGGTTACCATCGTTGGCGTTTTGGCTCTGGTCTGGATGCACCGGCAGATACAAACATTGTCCGACATGATGACGCGCACCCAGAAGTTGGTCGATGACGTCGTCTATGTCACCGGCAAAGTCGAGCGCGGCTTCGATGCGCGCGTCGAAGTACTCGATCGCCTGGCGACAAATGCCGAGACAACGGTTTCCTACTCGCGCCTCGACACCTCGGAGACGGCACGTGCCGCCGCCGCCGCTCGCCAGGCCGCAGCCAGCAGCGCCGATGCCGCGGCACACATGCAGAAGATGAGCCGTGAATCACTCGAAGCCGCTATCTCTGCCGAGAAGGTAAGTGTCGACGCGGCGCAGACCGCGACGCGTCTGTCGGAGGAGATGGCGGAAATGCGGACGGAGTTGACGAGGGACGAGCAGGAATTGCTGGCCGCCGTCAAAGCGGTACGGGACGACTCGGAGAATGCTGCTGCCGCCACCGACTCGGTCCGAAAGCAATTGACCGAGTTGAGGCAGACGGTGGGGAGCGCCGAGGAGGAAATCCGCGGACTTAGGGCCCAGCTGGCAGTGGCACGGGCCGATTTCGCCATCGTCACAGCACCGCCACAGACCGCCGCGGCCTCGGTGGGCAACGAGGCCAAGCCGCTGGATATCATTCTGGACGGTTCGAATTTCGTGATCAATTTCGTGCAGGCCCCGTATCCTTACGATAATCTGACAATAACGGAATCGAACTACTCAGGTACCGTGGCGGTGCCGAAGAACCGGCACGCCCGAGTCAAGGGATCGGCGGACAACAGCTTCTTTACTGTCGGCTCGCAGCTGCAGGGGCGGGTCGTCAACGACCTCAAGGGCACCAACAACAGTTGGGTGGAACGCTGACAATAGCCCGCACCTCCCGCACAGCCCCGCACAAAGCACTGAACACAGTCTTAGCCGCCGCTGAACTGGCAGTCGTCAAACCAGATCCTGGTAAATGCGGTGCGCCGTCCTCGTACCTTGCCGGATGACTCGCAGCCGCCCGGCTGTTTACACCGAGAATTCTTGCCGTGGCACGCTGCGAATAGCCCCAACTGGGCAGCGTGCTGCTTGAATCCTGCATTTCCAACCTGAAAATATTCCCCATTTGATCCCGCCTTGTTTTGGGAGCGATCAAGGTGGCAGATTCACATCTTGCAGTGGTCCACTAAAAGCTGTCCATTGGTAGTGAAGTTCAAGCGTCCATCAAGCGCCAAAAATAAAGATTAAATAATTAATAATCAACGATTTACAAATATATATTACAGTTTCCAGTAGGCGGAGTGGGGATATGCTGAAAAATCGGGTCAACACGCGTTCTGCCGATTTCTGGAACACTTTGCAACAGTCCCGGCTGTATTTTCCCCGTCGCCGCCGGATTCTTTATAAGCTTTCCGCCTCTAACGGTTGAAATTTCCCGAAAAAAGTCTTATAACATACTTGTGTTTGAGCGGTTTTCGTGTTCGCGATTTTCGTGTTCGCGATTTTCGTGTCCCGGCCAACCGACCGTCATTGCGGAAGTGAAACGCCTGACGTCGAAAATTGGTGAGAGTAAATGAGAATTCTTGTAGTCGATGATGGTGATGCCGACCATTTGCACCTGCAAAACCTGTTGACGGACGGCGACCACGAAATCATTCGCGCCGGTGATCCGGATCGGGCGTTGCAGGCAGTATGTGAGCACGACATACGGCTGGTCATCGCCAACTGGAACGACTCCAGCATGGGTGCCTTGACCCTCTGCCGCGATATCCGCCAGCTGCAAAGAGCCGGATATACCTACTACATCGTGGCGACTGCCCGGAAACACACCGACCACAATTACGAACTGGCCTCGATGTCGGGCATCGACGATTTCCTCTTCAAGCCGATCAATGAGTTCGAACTGCGCATGCGCCTCGACGTCGCCGAACGCATCCTCGGCTACATGTCACGCATCGGCATGCTCAATCGGCTTGTTACCATCTGCACCTACTGCAAACGCCTGCGCGACGAGGAGGAATGGATGCAGATCGAAACTGTCATCCGTCACAAACTCGGCACCGATTTCAGCCACGGCATCTGTCCGGAATGCCGCTCCCGGGTGCGCGCTGAACAGACGATGCACGAGGCGGAACAGACCGTCGGGCTGACGCCGCTCCCGCGTACACGCTGAGCATGCCTTCCGCCGCCGAATAGCCCGCCCCCCCCTTCGCGATCACGGCGCCAAATCTCACGCCAGTGCCTGACAAAGTGCCAGCAGGAAATCGCGGTTGTCGGCGTTGAGGTATTGCATGGTGCCGCCCATGCGGCTGAACGTCTTGTTGTATCGCAGATAGTAATCCGGATTGTCCTCCGGCGGTTCCCCCTGCCGCCAGTCCCAGCGCGACGGCGCGATATCTACTACGACTATGTGATGAGTGTCGAGATGACGCCCCTCCTGCAAAGCCAGGTTCTGAGCCATCGACATCGATTTTTCGAAAACCATCGGTGACATGACGGCTGAGCCGACAGAAAGATAAACGCCGGCACCGATTTGGCTGACCGACGCCGCGAAAGTCAGAAAATCCCGCAGCGCCGTGCGCCCCACGGCACCGCCATGGTTCATCGGGTGATTGTAGATGATGTCGTGCCCGATCATCGGGTGGCCGGTAAACGGAATGCCGAGCCGGGATGCCGCTGCCTGCACACTGAAACGCTTCCACGGATGCGGCACCTCCAGGAGGCCCGGCGACAGGTCGAAACGGCGTACAGCTGACAAGAGATCAGCGGCAGCCGCGGCGCCCTCTGGCTCATCATCGACACGCTCGCGCACGATCGCCGCCAGCGAAGCGGCGTCGGGGATCTCCAAGCCCTCGTCCTCGATCATTTTACCGACTGCCTCACCGTAGCCCTGGTCCAGGTAAGCCCCCACAACGAGGGCCAGGTTGATGTAATAACCGGTCTCCTGCCAATTACCGAACTCGCCACGCTCAACATTGACCCGGACGTCCTCGCTGCTTTGCCCCTGCCAAGCGAACTCCCAGTCGTGGATGATGCCGGCACCGTTGGTCGCCAGGTGAGAAATCCAGCCGCCCCCCATCAATTCAATCAGAACCGGTGACAGACAGTTCTTGATGGTGTGGGCGCCGAAACTCATTATGACCGGGTCCCCGGTCCCCCGGGCCTTGCGAATGCGCTCGGCCGTGGCCCCGACAGCGGCGGCAGTGTCGTCGTCAAGCCCCGTCGGCCTGGTGTTGGGCATGATGCAGTCCGCCTCGATGCACCGCTTGTTGGCACGCTCTGCCAAAGGCTTCATACGTATCTGTGAACGATCAAGTCTGGAGTGTGTCATTGGGGGCTCTACGGCTTGTCAGTCATGTGTCCGGGGATTTTCTCGCGCGGGGTCTTGGCCGTTCGCTGGGCGGTAGGGAATATGCGCGCACCTTGTAATTCTGCCACCCAGAACTAATTTTCGCCCGCTTAAAACACGGCCCCAGGGGACCGCTGTGCCCATGAGCAGCATTGATCACGGAGAGTTAAAATGTGTCATTTCAAGCTGGCCGTTATTGCCGCTGTCGCTGCCTTGTGGCCGTTTCAGCTCACGGCTGGAGATGACCCTGTACTCGCTACCGTCAATGGCGTCGAAATTCGCGAAAGTACTGTCCTTGGCGGTTTTCAGCAGAAATTTACCGCCAGTCAGCGAGCCAAACTCATCCGGGATATCCTGCCCCGCGTTGTTACCAACGAGGTCATTGCCCAAAAGGCCACCGCCGCCGGTATCCCTGATGATCCCAATTTTCGGGCACAGATCAATGCCACACGAACCCAGGTTGCCCGCTCCCTCGTCGTCACCAGGGCCACCGCATACCTGCGCCAGCGCATCCCGGCCCGCAGCCAGGACAACGTCAATGCGGTCAAAGCCGAAGCAGAGGCATACTACGCTGCTCACGCCGGGGAGTTCGCCGAGATGGAGGAACGTTCCGCCCTCATTTCAATCCGACGCCGCATCGCCATGCAACAACAGTCGGACCAGTTTGCCGAGCTCATCGATGAAGCACTCACCGAATTCAACTTCAACGTCGCCGGCAAGGCCGTATCGGCTGACATTGTTAAAGCCAGCTTCATCAACCGCACGCACCGCGCCGGCGAAAGGGAAGATCTGTGGGAATTGATCCACCAGCGTGCCGGGGCCGAGGAGCCGGTCCGCGGTGCAAGTGGCAGCGAAGTGAAAGCGTATTTTGATGCGCTCTTCGCCGTGAAAATCGAGATCGGCAAGCAAGAATTGACCGCCAAAGACCTCTATCCGGTCACCATGTCCGATACGCCGCAGGTCATTCCCAACGCCCGCATCTCAATGCTCAACCTGCTGCAGAATCATTTCGTCGCCGCAAAAGCCGATAGCGACGGCTTCGAAGCACCGGCGCGGACCGGATTCGACCCGGAACGTCACCTGCTGATCCAAACCTACGTGAAGAAAAACACCGAGGAGAACCTGCAGAAGATCAGGATCGAGGCGGCCGCTATCGACCAATATCTCGCGGCAAACCCGGACCGGTTCGCCGCGAAACTCGAGCGCAAAAAAGGCAGGCAGGCCGTCCACGCCGAAATTACGACGCTCCTGCGGGCCCACAAAGCTCGTGAGCTGCGGAATGAATTATTCAAGGAACTGGTGTCTTCCGCCGAAGTCAACTACTTCGACGACCGCTTCACGCCCAACGCACCGGCGCCGCAGGAATAGTACTGTGCGGCGCGTCCGGTGCCGCGTGACAGAACCAGCATTTCGATGACCATCGCGACGCCGATGACCGCCGCCGCCGCCAGCAGCAGGCCCCGGGCCCCCAGCAACTCCGCCGCATAACCCGCCAGCAGTGAACCGGCCACTGCCCCGACGCCGACCAGTATCTCATTGCACGCCACGTGGCGCGACGCCGCCGCCGGATCCATGATCGCATAGACCACTGCCTGGTAAAAACATACCCCGCCGAAAATGCCGGCAATACAGAGCCCGAGACAAAACAACACGGCATTGCTGCCGTTCACCGCCGCCAGTACAAAACCGAGAAGCCCCAGGATATTGGCCACGGTCAACCACACAGGATTGTACAGCCAGCGTGTATACACCATGCAAACGAGCGCCGAGATCGCCTGTGCCATGCGGCTGAGAAACAGCATCACGCCCATCGTCATCGTGCTGATATCCAGCTCCTCCAGCCCGACCTTCGGCAGAATGCCGATGCAGCCGAATATCACAATCGACGCGGTGACGATGCTGATGCGGCCGATCAACACGTAGCGCGGGTCGTGGGCCAGGCCGCCATCCGCCTCCCCGGCAACCACCACGGCCTGCAGGCGGTCCCGGCAAAGCAGCAGCAGCGCAACGACGATCAGCGGCATGATCATCATCGGTACAATAAACCAGGAGTTGCCCGGGCTCGACACGACGCCCTGCAGTAGAAGCCCGATCGCCATGCCTGTCGACCAGGCAAACGCATACCAGGCCGCGCTGTACTGCGGATGCATGCTGGTCGCCGACCCCATCTTCAACTGGAAACAGATAAAAAAAGTGCTCGACGATATCGCCAGCCCGGCCATCGCAATCGCCAGTGGCCATGCCGTATCGTTGATCAAAAAAAGCAGCGCCAGCAACGCCGGTGCGCCGGCACTCAGCAGCAGCAGTAGCGACATCCGGCCGTGGCCCCAGCGGACGACAACGGACGCTGTGAAGATATAGGTCACGTTGAAAACCGTAAACAACCAGCCGGTGGCAGTGTCCGTCAGCCCCAGGTAGCTGGCCCGCACCGGCATGCCAAAAAAGAAGCAGGCAATCGTCACATCCGCCAGCAACGGAAACAGAAATACCAAATAGCGCATGGAATTGGCAGGCATCGGCAAAATCAACTACCTTGTTCAGGAAACGAATCGGAGCGGAGGGCGTCGAAGCATGACAACGAAGCAGTCACTAATACAGTCCGGACTGACGCCGGACAAGGCGCAGTACTGGGCCAAGCACCTCGACGGCCTGCCGTCCGTACCCGCGGTACGCTGGCAGCAGGCGGGTGCGGCGCTGTTGCAAGCCGGTGAACCGTTCGCAGTGCATCGGGCCGTGTACCAGGAAATTTTCAGCCACGCCAATGCCGATGCCGGCCCGCCCGCCGCCTGGTCACCGGCACCTGGCGACATTGCCACCGCCAACATCACGCAACTGCAGCAGCAACTCGGGCTCGACAGCAGCGAGGCGCTGCACCGCTGGTCTGTCACCAACCGCAACGAGTTCTGGGCCCGCGCCATCGAGCTCGTCGGCGTCCGCTTCCGCCAGCCATATGACGCCGTCGTCGATGCTGCTTCCGGCATTGAGACGCCACGCTGGCTGCCCGGTGCGGAGATGAACATTACCGACAGTTGCTTCGCGCATGCCCCGGAGGCACCGGCGATCATCTTCCAGGGCGAGGACGGCCCCCTGCAGAGCTGGACCGTGGCCGAGCTCGAAGCCCTGGTCAACCGCGTCGCGAACGGCCTCGCGGCAATGGGGCTCGCGGCCGGCGATGCCATTGCCGTCGATATGCCAATGACCGCTGAATCCGTCGCCATCTACCTCGGCATCATCAAGATGGGCGGCGTTGTCGTTTCCATCGCCGACAGTTTCGCTGCCGGCGAAATCGCCGTTCGTGTGCGCATCGGCGAAGCCAAGGCGATTTTTACCCAGGACGTCATCGCCCGCGCCGGCAAATCCCTGCCGTTGTACCAGCGTGTCGTCGACTCCGATGCACCGCCGGCAATCGTCACCGCCACAGGTGCGGCGCTTGCTGTCGATCTGCGCAATGGCGATTGCAGTTGGGGCGATTTTCTCCCCGACGACGATTGTTTCGAGGCAGTCGCTTCGACGCCCGAAACACCCGTCAACATTCTCTTTTCATCCGGTACGACCGGCGACCCGAAAGCCATACCGTTCACGCAGTCGACCCCCATCAAGTGTGCTGTCGACGGCTACTTTCATCACGACATACACCCCGGTGACGTTGTCTCCTGGCCCACCAACCTCGGGTGGATGATGGGCCCATGGCTGATCTTCGCCAGCCTGATGAATGGTGCCGCCATGGCGCTGTACAACGGCATCCCGTCGGGTGCCAGCTTCGGCCGCTTCGTTCAGAACGCCGGCGTCACCATGCTCGGCGTCATTCCCAGCCTGGTCCGGACCTGGCACGAAACGGCCTGCATGGAAGACAGCGACTGGTCGAAAATCCGTGCCTTCAGTTCCACCGGTGAATGTTCGAATGCCGAAGACATGCTGTACCTCATGTGGCTGGCCGGCTACAAGCCGGTCATCGAATATTGCGGCGGCACCGAGATCGGCGGCGGCTACATCACCGGCAACGTCGTCCGCCCAGGGTCGCCGGCGACGATGAACACCCTGGCGCTCGGTATCGATGCGGTCATCCTCGACGACGCCGGCCGGCCCTGCTCCAACGGCGAGCTGTTCCTTGTGCCACCGTCCATCGGCTTGTCAAACACCTTGCTGAACCGCGACCACCACGAAGTGTACTTTGCCGACACCCCGACCGCCTCCGACGGCGGCATGCTGCGGCGCCACGGCGATCAGATCGAGCAGTTGCCGGGTGGCTATTTCCGCGCCCACGGCCGGGTCGACGACACCATGAACCTCGGCGGCATCAAAACCAGTTCGGCGGAAGTCGAACGGATCGTTGCCGAGGTCGACCACGTCGTCGAGACCGCAGCGATCGCCGTTACGCCGGCCGGCGGCGGACCATCACAACTTGTCCTGTATACCGTCGCCGATTCACAGGTCGATATTTCCGCCTTGCAGATCGCGATGCAGTCCGCCATCCGGCAGCACTTGAATCCGCTGTTCAAGATCAGCGACGTCGTTGTCATCGACAAACTGCCGCGCACCGCCTCGAACAAGGTCATGCGCCGCGTCCTGCGACAGCAATACATCGACCGGGCAGGAGCGTGAGTCCGGCCGTGCCCGGTTCGCAGCGCGGCGGCACCGCCCGGCGACATTCGACCGTTTGGTTCCATATGTTCAGGCGCCTTTACGCCATACGGAACACCTGCCCCGGTTCCACAGGCCGTAGATCATCATGCCGGCAACCGCACCACCCAGGTGCGAACCGAGTAAGGGTACGCCGATATTTCCAAAGTGCAGGCCGCCCATGAACGGCACCCCCGTAATGAGTTCGTACACGCACTTGCCAATCAGAATTGCCAGACACACACAGCCCGTTATTCGATTGATTCGATCCTCGTCGGAGATCATCTCGAGCGTCGATAGTGCCAGGACGCCGTGGGCCGCTCCGGAAAGTCCGCAGAATCCGTAGGCCGTCGTCGCGGAACCGAAAAGATAGGCACCGCCAAGACCGCCGAGACTGCAGATAACGATCGCCGTCAGACGCTTGCCCAGGCACGGTTGGCGCAAGGTCATGCAGCACAGGAAAAAGGCACCGCCATCCAGCGCCAAATGATAAAAGCTCACGTGCACGAAGGGATGCGTCAACAGCCGCCAGAACTCGCCGGCGACGACCCGGTCGCCTTGAAAAACCAGGGCTTCCGCAGTCGGTACACCGAGCAGGTGCAGATTGGCAGCGACCAGCAGGCCGGCAAATACCACAAGCTCCGGGTGCCAGCGGATCATACCCCCGGAACGCCCGGCGCCGGCGCGGCGCGCTGTCATGGCCGCGGCAATCATCACGACGGCTCGCCGGCATCGTCATCGGACCGGCGTCGTTTCAGCCATGCCAGCAGCAGCGCTACCGGAGTGAACAGCAGACCGACCGGGCCGGAGCCACCGCCGAAACTGATGTTGCGGCTCTGCCGGCGTTGTTGCGACGGCTCGGTGGGGAGGCGCACCGGGCGGGTTCCCGCCGGCGCTGTGGTCTGCCGCACCGGCGTGATATCGACCGGCGGCGTGTCGACCGCGTTCGGGCCGAGTCCAGCCATGGCGCGGTCACGAATTCCGTCGAACTTCGCCAGCACTCGTTCCTCCGCCGCCCGTTCCCGTTTGAGCCGCAGGACATTGTGCCGGGCAATCTTCCAGCGCCGGTACTCCTGGTCGTTCTCGAGCACCAGGAATGACGTGTACTCGGTAGCGATGCCGTAGCCTTCGCCGAGCCGGACGATCTCAGGAATAATCCGGGCCCGCGTGCCGTTGCGATCGGCCTGCTTCAGCAGCATGTCAACCTTGTGCCAGGCCCACATGCGCTCGAGCTCGGGGTTGTCGTTGTCGACCGCCGGGAAGTCGAACGGCGCATCGGCAATGACCGTGTGCCCTTCCACGTCTGCACCGACTTTTACATTGACTTCGCCGCTGCCACGGTAGCGGCCATACACCCGGATCGGCGAGCCGTAGTACAGGTCCGGCAACTGTTGCGGCACAACGTCGTAAACTGCGATGTCCGCAAAATCGATCTTGACGTTGGCTGCGGCCGGCCGGGTCAGAGCCCGCCGGAAGCCGCGTGCCTGTCGATTGAAGTCGTCCCGGTTCGACACAAATGCCGCCAGCCCGCCGGTGTCCGTGGCAAGCTGTTCGAGCAAGGGCCGGTTCACTTCGTTGCCGACGCCGACGCAGAAGACCCGCGTGTTCTCCGGGCGCCGGGCGATCGTCTGCAGCAGATCCCGGCGCTCTCGTGTCTTCGTCATGCCGTCGCTGATGACGACGACGTTGAGCTGCCGCCCCGGCTCGCGATAGCGGTAGGCCATGCGGATCGCCGGATCGAGAAGGGTCGAGCCGCGCGGCTTCTGTTCGTCGAGAAATTGCAGGGCCGCGGTGCGGGTATCGTCACCGGTGGGCTGCAACGTGTCGAACAGCATCTTCGGCTCTATATTGAAGGCAATCACCTCCAGCCGGTCCCGTTCATCCAGTGATGTGACAAAGGCACCGACCGTATGCTTCGCCGTGCGCATTTTGCCCGCCTCGTTCATGCTGCCGGAGATATCGGTGATGAAGACGTAGTCCATGCCGTCGCTGGCTTCGCTGAGCACGTCGCCGGCGGTCAGGGTGAGCTGGAAATAGCCGTCTTCGCCGCCCCGCCGAGAAGTGACCAGATCGAGGCCGGTTTGCGGGCGCTCCAGCTTGTAGGCGATGATCAGGTCACCGCTGAGGCTGCCGTTGCGAGTTTCCAGGCTCGCCGCAAAGTGATGCGCGTCGTGACGGCTGAAGGCGACTGCATCACCATGGCTCGGACATTCCACGCTCGACACGGCAATCGACGATTCAGCCCGTATCGAGAAGGCGAAGCGCTCTGCGGAATTCGCCGATAATTCTGTGCGGGTGACGGTCTCGAGCGGGTACAGGTAGGTCGCCCAGTTGTAATCGAAATCCAGTTCCTGGTAATAGACGATCTGCACTTTCTGATCGGCGTTCGCAGCAATCGGAAAGACACGCATCTCGAATCGTTTGTAATCGACCTGCTCGAGCAGCCCCGGGTCCTCCCCGCGGTTCTTGTAACTGTCGTAGATCTCGCGGGCACGCTCTTTCTCCAGCACCTCGCCAACCATCTCCTTGCCTTCGATCCACATGCTGAAGTTCGAGACCGATGCACCCTTCGGCACTGGAAAAGTATAGAGCGCCTCGACCTGACGCGCCTCGGTGTTGTGAAACACCTGGGTCACCGTGGTGACGGCGATGCCGCTGTTGATCACCACCTCGACTTCGTGGTCGCTAATCTCCAGTGCACCGCCGAAACCGCCGTCCGCCACCAGCAACCCGGCGCCGTGGACCACGCTTGCCCGACTCATGAAAAGGCATGCCAAGGTCAGCACGCCGGCGATCAACGGCCGTCTGCAATGTCTGGTTGTCGGATTCATCGTTCACCTCCTGTGTTGGTTGTCTGCAGAATAGAACGATTCATGCCGCCCAAACAAGAAATATACATTACCCACTGGGCATTAAATATTTACAACTTAAAATCCAGTATCCAAGATGAATTATAACCTGTCGCTTCCGTACAAATAATGACTATTTGCATACATTAAATGATCAATACTTGCTGCGGAACCGGTGGGCCTTGAGCGATCTCGAGGCCTGCCGGGGGGCACCGACCTCCCCGGGAGAACGTCATCGCCAGACGATGATCGACGTGCACGCATTCGCGTGCGGCGCACAACTGGATAGAGGACGATCACCAGCCAGTATGGCCCGGGATTTATGACCGGATGCCACCGGATATGCAACCGTTGTGCCCCGGCCCGGCTGGCGTGAACCTTGCGCATTA
>JASLZG010000002.1:0-11856 GCA_030754995.1 Lentisphaeria bacterium | reverse complement strand
AGGGGGTACTGTCTTATATTACATCTTGGATCTGTCACCAGGACCAGAGACTGCGTTTTTCAAAGCCTATCCCCGCAACAGCCGATGGCCGAGGACAAAGAACCGCAACTGAAAGCGCTCGTTGTGGCGCCCGAGTCAGGTGATCGCGACCCACTCGAAGAGTTCCTCACGCAAAATGGTTTCGAAGTGTTTTGCCGTGATTCCCGCCTGCGAAGCTTTCAGCTCCTAACCATTACACAGGTCGACGTTGTCATCGTTGCCGGCGATGTCGCGGACGCCAGTTCGATCGAGTTTTGCCGGGATTTACGAGGCGACGCGGGCTTCCAGACACTGCCGCTGCTGATCATCGACGAGGACGACGACGCGGGGTCCGCCTGCGTCGAGGCGTTAGAGGCCGGTGCTGACGATTTTATCGACGCGCCTTTTATTCCCAGCGTTCTGATGGCACGGATCAAGCGTTTTCTGAAGAAGAAATCGAAGACCGGCGCCAGTTCATCCCTGTCCGTGCAGATTTCGGGCGGCGAGCTGCCGGGTGTCTTGACGTTCCTCGAAGCGGAGACCAAGACCGGCAGACTCAACATCAAGAGTGGCGAAAAAACCGCCGTCATTTGTCTCAAGGAAGGCCGTTTGGCCAACGGCAAGGCACCCAATTGCGAAGGCCTGGATGCCATCGTCGAAGCGTTGTGCTGGCCCACCTCGCACGTCACTTTCGAAGAGACCGAGATCGCCGAGGAAGAGATCAGCTTCTCGATGGAGACTACCGGCACGATCATGAACTGTGTGTTCGAGGTCGATGAGTTCGCCGAAGCCAGGGGTGCAATGCCCGACCAGAACGCCATGCTCGTCCCCGGCGACAATAAACTGCCGCCGGACGTCCAGGAACTGCAGAAGAAAGTCTTTGAAATGGCGGTCACCGGCAACTCGATCGACACCATCACACACAATCCCAACCTCAGCGAACGACGCGCCACCATGGCCTTGCATCGGCTCTTCGAAGATGGGCACCTGAAAGCAACAAATCCGCCGTTCCATGACTATACCAACCGCTGCTACGACCAGTACAAGAAATCCGGCGGCGTCTTAGCGAGCCGGCTGACCGAAGTCAATGAAGCCTTGTCGAATGTGAAGTTTCCGCTGCCGGAGCTGCCCCCGAAGCTGACCTTGAGCTCGGTCGACTGGATGACACCGGCACCAAAAATCCTGATTACCGGTGACGACCCCGATCATGTCTCGATACTGGTACGCTCGCTGGCCGACATAGCGACCGTGCTCAGCAACCGCAAGCCGCCGACCCACACGGCGCACAAGGGTGTTAAAGTCACCCGCCTGTACGTGGACGAACGCTTGATCCTCGATCTACTGGTCTTACCGCCGGTCTTCGGCAAACACGTGCTTGGAGCGCTCGACGAATGTCTCATAGACTGTTGCGGCACGATTATCCTGGGCTCGGCCCAGACCGGCAAGGCTATTCGCGAGAATATGCTAATTCTGCGACAGTTGCGCCAACGGTTCCAGGGCGTCTACTGCTGCATCGCGCCGCAGGTGGCAAACCGCCATGAGAAGTACGAATTCCGCATGGACTGCGAGAACTGCGGCTACATGCTCAGCGTCGACATGGCGCAGCAGGGAGCCATGGGCGAATGCCCCATCTGCAACGAGACCCTGACCATACCCGACTCTCTCGATCACCTGGCACACAAGCTGAGTCTGCCTGACGATGTACCGATCGTTCAGGTCCAGCCAGCGTCGCACAAACACTGCCGCGATCTTCTGGTGTTTATGATCGGCAGTATTGTCAAGGCCTGCAACCCGCCGGAACAGGCGCCGGCGGAAGTCGAAGCCGCTCAACCGCAGGCGGGGCCGGCCAGCGAAGTGCGCGAGCGCGCCACACCTTCGCAACGCGAGGAGTACATCGCCGCGTTACCAACGCAGGCTGACGAAACGTTGCCGAATAATCTGGATGTGCTCGATACTATTCTGGCGACGGAAACCACCAAGAGCCCCACCGCTGATCCGCTGGACGCAATCATTGATACCGACGAAGAAGAATTCGATATTGACGATTTCATCGCCAAAGTCCAGGGGGTGAGCAAAGGCTGAGGCCCGCGCCCGCGCCTAATCTTCCAGCAGCATCCACTTGTCCTGTCGCGACTCCCGGATATGGGTCTCGATCCGTTTCTTCATCTCCTGCATCATCAGTCGCGTCATTTCCATGGTGTTTTCGATCTCGAGGATTTGCGCCGGAGCCAGCTCCTCGTCATCGGGGTCATTGAGTTTGGTCAGCAGCATGTTGGTAATGGAAGCGACCTGGCTGAAGGCGACGAAACTTTCCTGCGGCAGATCTACGATGTCGACGTTAATCTGGTCGAGCCGGCGAATCCATTTGATCTGGTCGGTGAATATTTCCAGCACGCGTTGCCGCAACGGTCCTGCTACGGCATCCAGTTCGCGATCATAGTCAGCGCTGACGTCGTCCCAGAGTTCCGCGGAAAGCGCTATGAACGCCTGTCGATGTTCTTCCGGAAAGTCCACGGAACGCCCGGTCAAGATGCGTTCGACGACGTTGTCCAAGTTGTTGCCGCCACTGAACAATTCATCGCGGATGAACGCTTCGTACTCATCTTCGTTGACTGAAAGGCCGAGGAACTCCATCAGCGATTCCAGCTCACCATCGCCGTCGCCGTCGTCATTGAACGCGTCTTCGTCGAAGAGCTCGAAGAGCTCCGGCGGCTCTTCGTCGCGAAACCACAGAAAGGAGCGCATGCTGTCGCCGCGCAAGTTCACTTCCTGGCTCCAGCTCAGGAACCCGCCGAAGTGCATGCCGGGTTCGGTCAGCAGGAAGGAGGGGCCGGCGAAAAGCGCCTGTGCCAGTTGCTCAGAGACCGTGGTCGTCGGGCCGAGCTCGTCGAAACCGCCGATTAGAAGTTGCTCGAGCGTGTCACTCCAGCGTCGAACCGAGGCAAAATCGAACTCACGTTCCAACAACGGGCTATTGACGATGTCGTAGCAGCCGTTTTCCCAACTTGTCACGGTGCATAGCAGGGTGTCGCTGTCGCTGATGATGTCGCGTTCAAAGAGCGCCGACAGATCGAACACATCCATCTCCACCTGTGCCGCCGGCGCCAGGGCATCGGGGTCGAGGGAATCGAGCTGCTGGCGTGCCAGCAACAGGCCTGCGGTAGCGGCGGGCGGCAGCAGGCTGTGGTAGATCAGCATGTCCTCGACGCGGCACGTGACGGACCGTGTCGACAGCAGTTCGCCGTGGTAATTCAGTTGCGCCTCGAAAGGCTCGACCGTCGGGTTGCAGAATGGAATGAACCGGTGCCCGGGGACCAGGATGCGGTTTTGCCGCTCGTACGGCGTCAGTGCGATGCGGAAGCGGGCACCCTTGAAATACAATCGGCGCGGCACGTACTCCAGGCGATCGTCGATCCAGCGTTCAAAAATCCGTTCACCGTGGTCACAGAGCAGGTCGTCCACCAGCTCTTCCGGATCTTCCGTGTCTGGCGGCAAGGTGTTCGCGGTCGCGCTGACTACGTCGGCGGTAGCGAACGGTTGGTCGACAGTCTCGAGGAAGTCGGCGACGGCCTTGCCGAATTTGCGGTACTTGCGCGACATCGTTACTCTTCTGTCTCCGCCACCCGGCCTTCGATGACAGCCAGCCGTCGGCGCAGCTCGATGATCTCCGGTCGGCGGTCGAGTTTTCTGGCAAGCTGCATCTGCAGCTTCATGATTCGCTCGTTCAGGTCGCGCAGCTCCTCGTCCTGCTTCAGCAGTTCATGGCGTTTCGTCAGCAGCAGGTGTTCCACTTCACGCTGCTGCTTCCGCAGCGATTCGCGGTCCTCGGCCTGGTTTGCAACGGCGACGGCGCCAGCCATCAGCAGCACGGTCAGCAAAAAGGCTCGTATCATTTTCATTGATCATCCTGTGGTGTGATCGGTTTTTGTCCATTTTCGATCGCCAGCACCGCGCCGGCCAGAAAGACAGAGCCGATAACCAGTCCACCGCCATGGTGCTGCAAACGGGCCACGCCGTCTTGCATACTGTCGGCAATTGTAACTTCCAAATCTGCTTGCGTCGCATGCAGATGTGTCCGGATTACCTCCGGCGGCACCGCCCGTTCGTAAGCAAGCGGCGCAAGAATCACTCCGGACAGGTACGGCGCCAGAGCTGCCAGCATTTCCGGCCACAGTTTGTCCTGCATCACCGAAAACAGCACCAGCCAACGGCGCCCGGGATACAACTGCTCCAGCAGTTGCAGCGACCGCGTCAGGGCCGCCGGATTGTGAGCCACATCGATAATGATGCCGCCCGGACGCTGATCGAACCGCCCGGGCCACTTCGCCCCTCCGATACCTGTGACGACCGCTTCCGACGGCAGCTTGATGCCTTGCTGACGAAGCACCTGCAGCGTTGCAAACGCCGTTGCGGCGTTCTCCGCCTGATGCTGCCCGGGCAGCCGTATCTCGAGGTGTGCCCGGTGATCGCGCCAGCTCACCTGGCAGGACTGCCGCGGCAGTGGCCCGTCACCGGTGGCGGCCGGCAAGACAACGTTGGCAACGTCGAAGTCATGGCCCCGCCGGTATATCGGTGCCTGCTGTGCCGTGGCGACCGCTTCGATCGCCTCGACCGCCGTCGCCCCGGTCTCGCCACAGACGATCGGGACGTGCGGCTTGATGATCCCGGCTTTCTCGCTTGCGATCGCCGCCATTGAATCGCCCAAAGGGCCCGTGTGGTCATGGGCGATCGTGGTGATCACGGAGACCAGCGGCGTCACCAGGTTGGTAGAATCCAGACGCCCGCCCATGCCGACTTCGACCACCGCGAAATCCACCGCCGCCTGGCGGAAATACTCGAGCGCCAGGGCCGTTATGAATTCGAAATATGTCGGCGAGTGCGACGTCTCGTCGAACAGTGCCGCTGCCTTTGTGCGGAGTTCGCAAATCAAGCTGGTGAAGGTGTCGGTGTCGATGGCACGACCATCGATCTGGAAGCGTTCACGGACGGTGACAAGGTGCGGCGAACTAAACAGGCCCGTGCGGTACCCGGCCTGCGTCAGGGCCGCGGCGATCATGGCACAGACGGAGCCTTTGCCGTTCGTCCCGGCGACATGCACGACGCGCAGATCCCGCTGCGGATTGTCAAGGGCCGCGAGCAGGCGCGCCGTGTTTTCGAGGCCCAGCTTGATCCCGGAGGTTTGCAGATGTTCCAGAAATTGTTCTGCATCGTGCATCACAGTCGCCGCCACGGGTTCAACTCCAGAGCCCTGCTCTTATAGTAGACGACGTAGACATAGACCGCATCGACACAGAAAATGCTGATGTACAGGAAATTCAGCACCTTCGATTCGGGCTTGAACATGTAGCAGACCGTGGCGCAGATCGCCGTTGCCAGCCAGCGCGCCAGGGCAGTGTACAGCGATTGCCCTTCCAGTGCCGGCCGGCGTAATGCCATGTGGATAAACAGCACGGACATGATGAGGCACTGGCCGAAGGCCGAATAGAGACCGAAAAAATCGTTGAACTCATAGGTGATACAGAGGATGCCGAGAGCACAGAACAAAAAGGTGGCGGCGAAACGCGGCAGGAACCAGGATCCCGGCAGTCCCTCCGGAAAGTCCTTGCGACCGTGGCGCAGGTACAGGTAGACCAGCACCAGCGACATGGCGAACCACGCGTGGTAGACGTAGACATGCGGCACAACGTACGGCTCGATGAAAGAAAAAATAAACTCCCAGGAGCAGTTGGCGCAGATCGCGAACATCGGCACGCCGTAGGTCCGGTCCTTAAAGCTGCGGCGTACGATCAGTATGTACACCGCCAACCACGACAACTCGCCAACTGTCATCAGACCGACTAAAAAGGGCGTATCAACCATGGCACCACCGCAGCATCCGGCTCGATTCGCGGCCGGGTTGTAAAAACTTTGAGGCCGCCCGGAATTGCACCGTTGTTCTCATGGGCAAATATTAATCCTTCAGACCGGCTGACTACATGGCACTGGGGAATGGCACCATGATACTCTCTGTTTCGCATATGGGCGACCTGGTCGGGAAAAAACTCTCGACGGTCGAAAGCGGCAGCACCGTGTTTGGCGAGATCTCGACGCTGCTGGGGCACAACCACACTGCCACGATGACGGCATCCGGTTTTTACGTTATCGACGGCCGGCCGGCTTCCGTGCGCGGCAATTCCGAGATCGCCCTCGGATTCATGAAGCTGATGGCGGAGCGTGGGCTCGAAATGAACTGTAAAGTCGGCAGCAACAGGCCTTAAATCTTGCCCGGCACCGGTCCCGATGCAAATCCGTGGTACTAATCTGAGCTACTGCATGAACGTCCATCCGGCACGGACGTTTGCCGATGTGCTCGCGAATATCGACAGCTACGCCGCCGTCATCGGTCGGCGGGTGGCCGGCGACAAACCATTTGGCCTGGGCCTCTGGGTGCCGAGCTCCGCCGTCTCTGAGCTGCAGGCCGCGGCACCCGAGCTGCGCCGCACGCTGGCGGAACGCCAGCTTTATGTTTTCACCTTGAACGGCTTTCCATACGGCGTCTTCCACGGCGCCCGTGTCAAGGAACAGGTATATTTTCCGGATTGGGGCGCCGCCGAGCGCCTGGACTACACCACGGCGCTGATCGACGCACTGGCATCATTGCTGCCGGACGGCGTCCGCGGCTCCGTCAGCACGCTGCCATGCACCTACGGCAGGGAACTGCCGGCCCCGGCAATCGACAACCTGCTCGCCGCAGCACGGCATGCCCGGCAAGTGCACACCGACAGCGGCCGCCATATCGTCATCGGTCTCGAGCCCGAGCCGGACGGTTTTCTCGAATCCGCCGCCGAAGGCATCGACTTCTGCCGGCGGCTTTACGAGCTGGATCCACAGGTCCACGACTATATCGGCCTGTGTTTCGATACCTGCCACAGCTGCGTCGTCGGTGAAAATCCGACGGGATCTTTCAACGCTTGCCTGGCTGCCGATGTGAAGATCGCCAAGGTGCATGTGTCTGCAGCGCTGCGTTGCGACAATCGCACCGGCGCGGCGGCGCGCCAGCATTTGTCCAGCTTCAACGAACCGGTGTATCTGCATCAGACACTGGTGTGGAACGACGGCAAGCTGACCAGCCGCTATCGGGATCTCGACGCGGCCCTCGAGGACAACCCTGTCGGCACCTGGCTGGTACATTTCCACGTGCCGTTGCCGTTTGTCGGCACCGGTGGACTGGCTGCCACCTCGGACCAGTTGACGCCGGCGTTCCTGCAACTGGCGACCGACCACTGTGCCAACACGGAGATCGAGACGTATACGTTCGATGTACTGCCGCCGCCGAAGCTCGACATCGTCACCTCGATCACCAACGAATTTCACTGGATGCTCGAGCGCCTGGCACAAGATTGAAGCGCTGTCCCCCCTCAAGCGGAGGCACGGCGCATTCTTGCCCGTGACACTGAATGGCAAAGTACAAATCAGGTTAATCGCTTGGCGTTGGCTCTCCGAATTGGTCTATTTGACTGTCGCGACAGACGCGCTAAACTACACCCCTCACAGAGTTCCTAATCCACACCAGACCCCTAACCCCGCCAATACAGGAGTTGCCGCATGAGTACTCTCGTCACCTGTCCAGCACCCGATTTTACCGCCCAGGCAGCCATGCCTGACAATACATTCGCGGAGTTGACTTTGTCCGACTACAAAGGCAAATGCGTGCTGCTGTTTTTCTACCCGCTGGACTTCACATTTGTCTGCCCGACGGAGATTGTGGCGTTCAACAGCCGGCTCGACGAGTTCAACTCCCGGGGGTGTGAGGTCATCGGGGTGTCGGTCGATTCGCATTTCACCCACCAAGCCTGGCGCGGCACCCCGTTGGACCAGGGTGGTATCGGCGAGATCGGCTATCCGCTGGTATCAGATTTGGACAAGAACATCGCCCGCGAGTACGGCGTGTTGCTGGACGAATCGGTGTCGTTGCGCGGCCTGTTTCTGATCGACAAGGAAGGTGTCGTGCGCCACGCCCTGGTCAACGATCTGCCGCTCGGCCGCAGCGTCGATGAGGCTTTGCGCACGCTCGATGCCCTGATCCACCATGAGAAGCACGGGGAAGTCTGCCCGGCCAACTGGGCGGAAGGCCGGGACGCGATGGAGGCAACCGCCGATGGCGTTGCCAAGTACCTGAGCACCGACCACTGAGCAATAGCTGAACGATGACCAAAAGCGCCGTTCCAGCCTGATCGGAACGGCGCTTTTTTTTGTCGGCTTCAGAATGTTTTTCCTGTGGCACGGCACATTTTTGCCCGTGCTCGCAACTATTCCAGTGGCGGCAGACGTTGGTCGGCTGGCGCGACGCGGAACCGGTGCAAAATTAACGGGCGTCCGGGAAAGATATTTGTGAGCAGGGAGGCCCGTTCCAATTTGTCAGCGATGAGCGAGAAGATCGGCATTTCGGTAGTCATCCCGGCCTATAACGAGGCACCGGTAATCGAATCGAACCTGCGTGAGGTGGTGGCCTACTTGTCGGCGCAGGGATACGATTTCGAGGTCATCGTTTCGGACGACGGCTCAACGGACGATACGTGCGCGCGCGTCAACAACGTCATTGCCGAACACGACTGTGTGCAGCTGCTGCAGAACCGGCATCGCGGCAAGGGGCCGACCGTGGCGGCCGGGGTTTTGGCCGCGATCAAGCCCTGTGTCCTCTTTGCGGATGCCGACTTGGCAACGCCGATCAGCGAGCTCGACAAGCTGCTGCCGCATCTGACGAGCGGTGATTATGACGTCGCGATTGCCTCACGGGAAGGCGCCGAGGCGGTCCGTGTCGATGAACCGCTGATGCGCCACATCATGGGACGTATATTCAACAAGCTCATCCAGCTGATCCTGCCGATGGGTGATATAGAAGACACGCAGTGCGGCTTCAAGGTTTTCCGTACCGAGGTGGCCCACGATGTTTTCGGGCGTTTGAAGGTCTACGGGGACGTGGCGGAATTTTCGGTGCCGTTCACTGGTGCGTTCGACGTCGAGGTGCTGTATATCGCGATGCTCGGCAATTATCGGATCCGGACGGTACCGGTGACCTGGACATACTTTGAAACCACGCGGATCAGTGCGTTGCGCGACTCGTACAAGATGGCCCGGGACGTCTGGAGGATTCGGCGGGCGCACCGAAAGTAGAGCGGATCAATTGCCGAAAAGTCCGCGGATGGCGTTGTTGAGGAGATCCTTTTTCATGTCGTCCGATGATTCTTCGTCCTCCTTCTCGTCTTTCTTGTCAGCCTCATGGCTACCGCCGAAGAGATCGTAGATCAGTTTATCGCCTAGCGCCTTGACGGGATCGTCGTCGTTGTCGTTGTCGTTCTTCTTGCCGTCCTCCTCATGTCCACCGCCAAGGAGACCGCCGACAACACCGCCGAGGGCGCCGGTGGCGCCATCGGCGGTGGATCCGAGGATGCCGGTGGCGCCTTGCAGAATCACCCGGCCCTCGTCGCCCAGCGCGTCGCTGAGGATGTCGCCGAGCTTGCCGGCGATTTCCGGCACGGGCGTGACGAAATCGGTCAATTCCTTGTAGGTTGCCATATTTTTCATCGAGCCGATGAAGTAAAAGCCCTCTGGTTTCCACAGGTAGCCGTCGTCGCGCGACTCGACGGAACGATAGAGGCTGACGGCGTGCCCCAGGCGGTCGCCGAAACCGGCCTCGACCCAAAGGTCGCCGGGTATGTCGCCGGTGGGCTTGAACGAGCCCCGGATGACCAGTATCATGGCCCTGGTCGGAACGGTCAGGGGTTCCTCCAGGTGGACTTCGCCGTCGTGTACCTTCAGTCGACCGCCACAGGCCAGCAGTGACAGGTCGCTGGGGGTCACGCCGATGGCCATGCCGGCGGCGCCCGCAAGGGTATTCATCAGGCTGCCGTCGGCGAACTGGAGCAGCCTGAGCCCGGTCAGTTCGAAGCTGATGTCGGCGTTGAGGTGGTCCATCAGCTCCGGCCACTTGGTACCTTTACCACTGGCGCCCTTGATGGCGAAGCTCTTGATGTTGCCGGCACCTATGTAGCTTGCCGCCTGCGGCGCGAAGCTGGTGATCAGCGGGGTGACCGGCTGCTCGCCCATATCGAAGTCGCAGGTGTAGGTCATCGGGATTGCGGCATAACTGCAGGAAGCGTTCAGGCTCGACGACACGCCGTTGATCTTGAAGTTCCTGGAGTCGACGCTGGCTTTGCCGTCCCTGTGCACGATGATCCCCTGGAAATCCTCGATGTCGACGGTTTTATAGGTCACCTTTGCCAGCGCCACATTGACGACGGCCCAGATATCCGGTGCGCTGATCGGTCCGGTCGTTTCGGAACTCGTCACCATCATGTCGAGAAACCGGTCCACCACCAATGGCTGCCGCGAAATCAGGGACAGTTCCGATTTGCGTCCCTCCATGGATGCGTCGAAGTTGCCGGTGAGGTCGAACGTTGCCAGGTTGCCGGCCGGGTCGTCGAGCGCCACACTGCATTTGCGCAATCCCAGCATTTGATCGGCGGCGAATTCTGCACTGAGGTCGACGGTGTGCGACAAAGGCGGAATCCTGAAACCGGCAAGGCCGATTTCGACAGCCTCCGATCTCAAGTTGGTTACCAAGTCGAAGCTCGTCGTGTCTTCGATGCCGATGACGGCTGTCCCCGCCAGGTTGACGTTGGACAAGGCGACCGCGTCGGTAACAGCAGAGGGCAGGGCCGCGCTGATTCCCGGTGACACCTTCAACTCGGTGACGTTGACGGTGCCGTCGACATTGCTGGATTCGGCGCCATCGGCGTCGACTGCGGTTTCGATCTGCAGACCGCCGTTGACTGTTACGTCCAGCGCGTCCCTGCCGGCAGTTGTCAGTCGCAGCGTCGTAGGCTTGAACTGCAGGTTGTCAAAGCCGGTCATGACCGCATCGAATTGGGTTGTGATGTTGAGTTCGCTGAATTCGTCCCGATCATATCGGAAGGCAGTCTTGTCGAGTGTGATGCTGCCCGTGGCAGTGATCTTCCTGCCGCCGTTCTCGATATTCAGGTCGATATTGTCTGTCAGGCGGCCGCCCCTGAACTGAAACTCTTTGATTGGCGGCAGCAGCGGTTCGAAAGGCATCAGGTCCAAGTCCCGGCTGCTGATCGTCAGCCTGGCCGGCGGCAGCCCAGCAGTCGCCGCGTCTTTCGATATGTCCACGGTCACGGCCTCATGAAGAATCGCCTCGAGAATCACACTGCCATCGGACGACACCTTGAGCGAGCCGGGACTGGCCGTAATGCGTTCGAAGTCGCTGACGACGATGTTGATGGCGGTGGAGACGCCGAGATTCCTGATGTGCTTCCCGGATGCCGCGATATGTGCGCGGCTGAGGTCCACTGTGCCGATGGCGGTGATCTTCTTGCCGTCGTTCTCGATCAGCACGTCGAGGTCGTCGGTCAATTGGCCGCCATGAAACGTGAAGCTGTCCTGGCGCGGGATCAGTGGCGACAGCAGGGACAGATCGAAGTCTTTGCTGACGATTTGCAGCCGCGACGGCGGTAAATTATTGTCGGACGCACCTGGCGTCAGAGCGATTGTTGCCTTCTTGCTCAACGTGACTTTCATGATTTCACGACCCTGCGCCCTGGCACTGACGTGGAGTGCGTCGACCGTCAACTCTTTTCCGGCGGCGAAGGTGACGTCATGTCCGACGGTTATCTGCACAGGATCATCCAGTGGCTCCAGCTTCAGTTCCGTGGATGCCACGGTCAATTCCTGGACACTGAGCTCACCCTGGCTGCCGATCGTTCTACCGTTGTCGGCCAGCGTGATGGCACCTTCATAATTGATCGTGGTGCCGCCGAACCTGTAGTCACCGACGAG
>JASLZG010000029.1 GCA_030754995.1 Lentisphaeria bacterium | reverse complement strand
CCGGTGATGCGATAGATCTCCTCGATACGCTCGAAGGCGACCTGCGGTTCACCTTTGTAGTACCCGTGCGCCGTGCCGATCGCCGGCGCGAACGCCGCAAGGCCGAGCCCGGCACAGAACCGTTCGGCGTCGGCGGGTTCGGTCAGGTGCGCGTCGCGTTCGTCGACAAAGATGCCGTCCTCGACACCGACAATCTGCCCGAGCTCGGCCTCGACGCCGACGCCGGCGGCCCTGGCCATCTCGACGACCTGCCTCGACAAGGCCAGGTTCTCGTCGAACGGCTTTGCCGAGGCGTCGATCATCACATCCGTCCAGCCGTTTTCGATACAGCCGCGGATCATGTCGAGGTCGTGACAATGGTCGAGGTGAAAGGAAACCGGTACCGATGTGTTCGCCGTGAGCTCCTGCATCCAGCTGCCGAGCGCGGCGTGGCCCCAGTATTTGACTGTTTTCGCCGAAGCCTGGGCGATGACCGGAGCATCCAGTGCTTCCGCGGCAGCGACGATCGCTTTCATCGAGTTGTAGTCGACCGGGTTGAAGGCGCCGACGCCGTATTTGTTGGCAATGGCGTGCGGCAGAATTTTCGTCATACTCGTCAGTGGCATGGGGCGATCTCGGATTTGCTGGTCTAGGCGTACACGGCGCGTTTGACCGCGGCGATGATGTCGTCTTCCTGCGGTACGCAGGCGGCTTCCAGTGTCAGGTTGAAGGGGATCTGGGTGTTGAGTCCGGCAACGATTTCGATTGGTGCGTCGAGGTAGTCAAAGGCTTCCGCCTGAATGATCGAGGCGATGTCGGAGGCAACGCCGCCGCGCCGCACGGCTTCCTGGACGATGACGACGTGCTCGGTCCTGCGCACGGAGTCGAGGATCAGTTCTTTGTCCAGCGGCACGAGGGTTCGCGGGTCGACGACCTCGACGTTGATGCCTTCCGCTGCCAGCTTGTCAGCGGCCGTCAGTGAGCGTGGGATCATGTTCGACCAGGCGATCAGTGTGACATCGCTGCCGCGGCGTTTGATGTCGCCCTGCCCGAACGGAATCAGGTAGTCGTCGGTTGGCACGGGGCCTTCGTTCATGTACAGCAGTTTGTGCTCGATGAAGATCACCGGATCATTGTGGCGCACGGCAGTTTTCAAAAGGCCCTTGGCATCGTGCGGGCATGACGGCATGACGACGTTGAGTCCGGGGGCGTGGTAGAAAATAGCTTCGAGGCTTTGTGAGTGCTGCGCCGCGACGCCGTTGCCCGTGCCGCCCTGGGTGCGCATGACGAACGGAACATTGCCCTGGCCGCCGGTCATGAACTTCAGCTTGGCTGCCTGATTGATCACCTGGTCGAGTGTCAGCAGCGCAAAATCGATGAACAGGAGCTCGACGACCGGTCGCATCCCGGTGAGCGCCGCGCCGATGCCGGCACCGGTAAAACTGGCTTCGGCGAGGGGGGTGTCGATGACCCGCTTTTCCCCGAACTCGGCCAGCAGCCCGGCTGTGACCTTGTAGGAGCCGCCGCGCTCGGCAATGCCCTCGCCCATGACAAAGACCGTGTCGTCGCGGCGCATCTCTTCCATGAGCGCCTCGTTCAACGCCTCGCGGTACATCAAGGTGCGCGGTTCGTTGCTCATTCGTTCGCCTCCACTTCTTCGAGGAACTCAGCCAGGTCCGGTTCCGGGCTGTCGATCGCGAAAGCGATGGCGTCTTCGTTGCTGGCCTCGACCCGGGCGTCGATATCGGCGACCTCTGCCTCGGTGGCGCCGGCGTCCATCAAGTACTGCCGCGCCACGGTCAACGGGTCGTGTTCGAGATAATGCTGCAGTTTGTCTTGCGGCAGGTAGAGGCCGGGATCATTGACATGGTGTCCGCCGTGGCGAAAGGTCCTGCACTCGATCATGACCGGGCCTTCGCCGGCCTGACAGCGGCCGATCGCATCCTGCATGGTATCGTAGACCGTGACCACGTCGTTGCCGTCGATCCCGACGCTGTGCACCCCCATGCCCTGACCGCGCTTGTACAGGTCCAGCTCGCGCGTTGTCTGTTCGACCGGTGTCGAGACGGCGTACTGGTTGTTCTCGACGACGAGCACGAAGGGCAGGCTCCAGGCGGCCGCCAGGTTGAGCGCTTCACCGAAGGTGCCGTTCATCACCGCGCCGTCCGACGTAAAGCAGGCGGTCACCCGGTCTTCGCCGCGGATCGAGGTTCCCAGTGCAGCGCCCACACCCAGTGGCGTGCCGGCGCCGACGACGCCGTTGGCGCCGAGGTTTCCGGCGCTCATGTCGGCGATATGCATCGAGCCGCCGCGGCCGCGGCAGTAGCCGGTAGCACGCCCGAGCAGCTCGGCCGTCATTTTGCGGATATCGGCGCCGCGCGCGATGCAGTGGCCGTGGCCGCGATGGGTGCTGGTGATGTAATCCTGCTCCCGCAAGGCGGCGCACACGCCGACCGCAATGGCCTCTTCGCCGGTGTACGGATGAAAGTACCCGCGGATCAGTCCTTTGCGGTAAAGTTTGATTCCTTCCGACTCGAAGACGCGAATGGTGTAGATGGTCTCGTAGAGACTGGCGAGCAGCGTCTTGTCCTGTGTGGTCACGGGGGATGCCATGGCATGAACACCTGTTTGAAGCGGGCGATTATCTTAGCTGGGAGAGAACAGGATTACAACGTGGGAAGCCCACAGCGCGAAGCATTTCGAGTGGATGCTTTTTCCGTCCCTGCGCCGCCAGGTTTTCCGGGCGCGCGCCCTTCTTTTCATTGATTCCTGATCGCTGCCAGCGACCAGGAGCAAATCTCGAGGGCCTGAAACGTGTGCCTGGGCACAGGTTCGGCAGCACGTCCCCTTCCGGGGTTGGTCAGCTGACGAAGAACGGCTGTGTCCAGGCGAATTGTTCGCCGACCCCCCAGCATTCGAAGCGGACGTAGCGTACTCCTTCCGGGACCTCGAAATCGATTTGCGGCCCGTCGGCGCTGCCGACCCGCCGGCCAAAGTCACTGATCACGTTGATCACGGCGGCATTTTCGGTTTCGATCTTGATACGGTTGCCGCGTACGCGGATCGATGAAATGACGACTCCCGAGGAGGTGTAGAAGCGGCCCGCCGCGAGTGCGGAGGTGATTTCCTTGACCGTGCGTTTCTTGCTGTAGACAACGTTCCAGCCACGTTCAACATCGGGGCCGTAGTGGCTGTCGTCATTGGCAAAGCCCCAGAGCCGGCGCCCCTGGCTGAGCAGGAGATCCCATTTGTTGGTGCAGTATGGCGAACCCATCAGGCGGCCGATCAGCCCGTTGTAAATCTCGAGCCCGTGATAACCGACCCACTCCTGCATCTGTGTGATCGGGGTGCCGTCGAACGCGTCCCACCAGTTGGGATGGGCGATCACTGCCAGCCCGTTGCCGGCGGTGATCTGGTTGATCACTTCCTGGCGCTGCGCCAGCGGTTCGACATAGCGGTCGGCGGCGACATGCAAAATATGCGGGCCTTTGGCGGTCACCTCGTTGCCGGGCATCAGCACCATGCCCTTGTCATTCCATTGCCGGCAGTCACGGGTCGACGTGTAAGTGTCGTGGTCCGAGATTGCCAGGAAATCATAGCCGCGCTTCGCATAGTCGTTGATGACGCGCTGCGGCCGGTTCGAGCCGTCACTCTGCGTCGTGTGTGTGTGCAGGTTTCCACGCAGCCATTCGCCGTTGGTGAGGCTGCGATAAGGGTGGTCAAGTTTCGGCATTTCATTTCTCCAGTGAGGTTTGGGGGCGTGTACAGGGCGGGAGCGTCTGGGATTTGGTCAGGTACATTAGTGCTCGAACGTCGAACTGGAAACCCGACTTGATTCACGGATCGACCGGATTCTGTTGATTCTGCAATCCCCGGCCCGTGTCCGGCCGGATTCCGTCCGCCGAACAGCATCAGTTGGCCGGCAGCTGCATATAAGTCGGGGTAGTGCCGGTTTCGAACGACGAATATGGGACTTTTTCCAGTCGCGGATCATCCATCGTGACGCCCTGGAGGCGTTTGACAGACCCGTCAGCCATCAGGTAGTGCAAATCGACGGGCCCGCGGACCGCCACATCCCGATTCGCCCAGATTGAGAGGATACTTGTACTGGCCAGTATCCAGGGGTTCATGATTCCGTCACGGCGGTCGGGGTGTGCGCTTTGGGCTGTGTCACCTTCTTTCATGTCCCAGTCGGAGGCGAGCACCCTGAAGGTATTTCCGTTGAAGGTCGCTTCTCCGCTGACTTGCTTGAACTTGGTCTCGTTTAGGAAGCAATCTGCCAGCCGTACCACAGTTCCAGGTCCACCTCGATGTTACTTGGATTTATGTCGTGGCCCTCGTAATCCGCCGTTGGGCTCAGTGGACAGTTCAGGAGCTCGTTGATCGAAATATACGGTTTCAGTTTCGGGCGTTCGTCAAACGGTATGTAATAGTCAGTCTTGATGAGTGTCGGCAGGTCGTAGTAGCCGTTTTGAACGTTGTCATTGTTCTCCCGGTGCGGCCAATAGGCGGCGTTATCGGCCGCATATTGAAACAAGCCGATGCCGACCTGCTTGAAGTTGTTCATGTCGACAGTGAGTTTCGCCTTGTACTTCGCCTCGTCCAGCGCCGGCAGCAGCATGGCGGCGAGGATGGCAATGATGGCGATGACCACCAGCAGCTCGATCAAGGTGAAATGATGCCGGTGTTTCGTATGGTTTTGCATCAAGGCCACGAGTTTCTGTCTTGGCCGCCCGTCCGATTCCCAGTCGCCCATGCCGCGTCTAGCATTCCCGAAAGCCGTGCGTCCGGCGCAGCATGTCGGCGGGGAAGCCTTTGCTGGCCAGTTCCTCGAAAGCGCCTGGCCAGTCCATTCCGGCGTAGAAGTCCATGTACGGTTGCTGGTCGAGGCAGGCGTAGCCGAGCTGCCGCTTTGCCTTCTCGACGCTCAGGTTGTTGTACGGGGTGTCGTTTGAGCAGTTGTAGATTTCGAATTTGGCCGGCGGCTGGTTGACTGCCAGGTCGTACAGGTGCGCACAGTCGCACACCCGCACCTGCCCGGTCATCAGCATATGGAACGGATCGTAGTGCCGCGTTTTCTCGAATTCGTGTTGGTTCGTCATGTCATCGTGCATCAGCAGTCCCGGGCGGATCGAGGTGAACTTCACCCTGCCGCGGGCGGCGAAGTGTCTGCCGATCTCTTCGCACAGCCATTTGTACAGGAAATAGCTGCACGCTTCCTGGCCCGGGAACATGCCGGCTTCCTCGGTGATGGGGAAATAGTTCCGCCAGAACTCATCCGAAAAATTATCCATGGGAAACAGCGAATCGTCCCGCCCCAGCTGTAATGCCTCGTGGTCGAATGTATCGATCGGAAACGGCAGCCCGCCGCTGCTGGTGTAGACAACGTGCCCAATGCCGTGCTGCTCTGCTGCCGTCATCACGTTCGACATGCCCAGGGTCGAGACTGCGGCGTCGCCGTAAAAGAATGTGACAATCGCGTCGGTCCCTGCCGTGGCGCGCTCGATTTCGTCGAGCTTCATGATGTCGCCGGTGATCTGGGTGCACTCGAAATCGCCGGACCGCTCCTGCAGGTCGAAGACCGTGATCTCATGCTTGGCCGACAGGTGCGCGGTAATCAGCTTGGCATAGTGCCCATTGCCGCCGATAACCAGTAGTTTCATGGGTGGATTCCTTTTTTCCGGAGTGTTTGCAGTGTTGGAGTCCTGGATTTCTGGCATTACACCATCATTCCATCACCCCTCTGCCACTCGCTCGATAATCTGACCGTTATCCTTGTTCTTGAGGATCAGTTTTGTTCTGCCGTCGGGCAGGAGTTCGCGTTTGATCAGCAGATGCCCGTCGATCTCTTCCGCTGCCGTGCCGAGAGTTTCGGACGTCTCGCCGCCGCGCCACTCGGCCAGTTCAACCGGTTCCCACTGTTTCGATTTCGCGGAGTTGTAACAGGCGTCCACAACGGCATTGACGACGTAGCCGTCGTAGAACGTCTCCATCGGTTCCCGGCCTTCGTCGATGGCGTTGAACATGTCGGCGAACATGAGCGGGTAGCCGAGTTCACCTTCCTCGTCGCCGACCGGGAACAGCCAGCCGGTGTCGCCTTCCGCCTTCTCGGCGACGTAGCCGCCCTGGCCGACGGCGGTGAACATCTCGAAGCCGGTCCGCAGCCAGTGGTTGAGCCAGATGGTACCTTCGCTGCCGGCGATTTCATCGCGCAGGTCCATGCCGCCGCGAAAGGCCCAGCTGACCTCGAGCTGTCCGATGGCGCCGCTGTCGAATTTGATCAGCGCGATGCCGTGGTCTTCCGCCTCGATCGGGTGGACCAGCGTATCGGCCCAGCACATCACCTCGACCGGCCGGTTGCCTTTGCCCACGAAGTTGCGGATGATCTCGATGCAGTGGCAGCCCATGTCGACGATGGCGCCGCCGCCGGCAACCTCGAGGTCCCAGAACCAGTCACTGTGCGGGCCGGGGTGGGTCTCGCGCGAGCGCACCCAAAGGATCTTTCCCAAGGCGCCGTTTTTTACCGACTCGATCGCTTTAAGGGTTTTCGGCGGATAGATCAGGTCTTCGAGATAGCCGTGGAAGACGCCTGCTTTCTCGACCGCATCGAGAATGGCCTTCGCTTCGGCAGCGGTGCGACCCAGCGGTTTCGTGCACAGCACCGCCTTGCCTGCCGCCGCCGCCATCTCCGCCGCTTGTTGATGCAGGTTGTTCAGCAAGGCGATGACGACGATGTCCGTTTCCGGGTCGTTGATTGCCGCCGCCATGTCGGTCGACCAGTTCGGGATGTCAAACTCGTCCGCCAGGGTTTTGGCGGTTTCCTCCCGCCGTGAATAGACGTGATGCACGCGGTCGGCGCCCCGTTGACCGTGGAGCGTCGCCGTGTAAAAACGGCCGATGAAGCCACTGCCCAGCATGGTTATTTTGTGCGGTGTTTGCATGGACTGTTTCCTGGGGGGGGGGGGGGATAGCTTTCAGGTTCCTGACCGGACAGGGGATTCAGAAAAACACTTGTGGAACTGTACGGATCGACAGGCGGCAGGGGCCGCGGCGCCTCCAGCGTGACGCCTGACGCCGCAAACCGTCACTTCCCCATTGTTTCCTGGACGAAAATTCGGCTCATCCTCCAGGTTTCCTTCAGGGGCCGGGTGAGTTCGAAATCATTTGGGTGCGCCAGTTCGATCGTCACGTCACCGGAGAACCCGACGTCCTTGAGCGCCTGGCCGATGGCATGGTGGTCCATGGCGCCTTCGCCGACGGCCTCCGGCCAGGTGCCATCCGCATTTTCGTCGCGGACGTGGAGGTAAACGATTTGCCGGCCAAGCCGCTGGATGAAATCAACCGGGTCGACGCCGCCGCGAACCAGCCAGTTCAGGTCCGGCCCAAGCTTGACATCGGGAATCCGTGCCAACGTACCGTTCAGGTCGTGCATGCCGTCGGCGACTTCGTATGTGTGATTGTGCAGGTTCAGAACGACGCCATGCGCATCACACAGGGCAATCAGTTGGCGCAGCAGGTCCGCCTGGTCGTCGAGTTGTGCATCTGTCTTCAGTGCCGGGGCCTGGCCGACGGACGTGCCGAGTATGCGGCCGCCGAGCTGCGCCAGCCGCTCGACGACAGTCTCGGCGTCGCGCATGATTTCATCGTGTCGGGTTCGGTCCCACATTTCGGCGTTGTACGAGGTGCCGATGACGGGCAGCTCAAACTGATCGGAAAGTGCCTTGATCTCCCCGACCGCGTCCTCGTGACGCAGGGGAATCTCCATCAGCTCCAGGCCGTCGATGCCGGCATAACGCAAATCGGAAAAAATCTCTTCCAACCGCGGTGTGTAGTCGTATCCTGGCATCGGCGCCGCATACACCCAGCCGTGTGCCCCAACTTTCATTTTGCATTCCTGTATCGGATTTTCTGACCGGGAATGATGATACCATCGTGCAACCCGGTCGTGCGTGAAAGTTCCGAATTCTTCGAGATTTTCTTACGAAGGTATGGTAGCGTATGTCTGCATCGCTTACAACGGATGGCAATGGTTCCAACAACGGATGGCAATGGTTCCATGTCATACCTCGACCATGTACTCAAACTGAATTCCCGTCCCGCACTACGCGGATTGAACCGCCGCTTCACGCTGATCGAATTGCTCGTGGTGATCGTGATCATCGCCATCCTTTTGGCGATGCTGCTGCCGGCCTTGCACCGCGCCAAGGTGACCACACAGAAGACCGTGTGTGGGCACAATCAGAAGGAGATAGGGATTGGCTGGACCGTTTACGCAACAGACTACGACAATTGGTACCCGACCCCCGGCAAGTTTGTCAGCGGGCACCCGGAGTACCAGAATGGCGATCTGCCGGGGCTCGAATGGCATGACTATGAGTTCCAATACAAAACGGTCCACGGGAGTAATGCTGAGTTTGACGTGCCGAACCCGGCGACGGGCACAAACTGGCTCGACATGTCGTGGTTTCACTACTACTTCGCGGTCGATTATATCGGCGACATGAGACTCTTCTTTACGCCATGGCACGGGATCTTCAACGACGTCGAGGACCAAATCCCAACAACATCGGGTTTGGCGTCGAGCGTTCCGCCTTTCGCGGCCAGGCACACGGCCGCATGGACCTCGTGCCGGAAATGCGGGGCCGCTGGTCGTATGCCGCCCTTGGCCAGCCCTATGACACGACCTTTCCGCCCAAGGCGCCAAAGGGCTCGATTTGGGGGGATTCAGCCTACCTGTCGTGGGTCGATGGTGTCGGCTGGGTAATAACCACGCCGCACGGCGGTAAGGATACCGTCTATTTCCAACAGGCAGACGCCCGGGTGTGGGAGACTGGGAAGCACGCCCTGTTCATTGACGGGGACGTCAAATATTACACCTGGCAAGCCTGGCGCGACCAGACGCATCGGGACTGGAATTAGGGGCCTGGGTGTCGGACGGCCTGATGCACAGCTTGCCCAACCGGGCTGCTGGCATCCGGGGGGCTGTTCGTTATTTTGACTTCGGGTTTCGGACGCCGATTTGAAGCCGGGCGCGCAAGCTGAAGGCGGTTGGATAAGCCAGTATGGAACAGGCATCCATGTTTCTCGGTGTCGATACGCATTTTATCATGAAATTCGACTTCGAGGCGGGGCTGCAGTTTGCGCAGGACCTGGGCTTGAAGGGGATCGAAGTGGCCGCGGGCGGTCAATTTTCCAAGGAATACTGTGATCTCGACAAACTGCTCGCGGACGATGGGGACCGGCAGCTCTGGCTCGATACATTTGCCCGGTACAACCTCGAGATCTCCTCGCTCAGTTGTCACGGTTCGCCGCTGTCGCCCAATGAAGAGATCGCCGTCGCCTGCAACTTCGACATCTCGCACATGTGGGCGCCGGGCATGAACAACACGACTTCCTCACGGCAGCCCGAGGACCGTTCGTGGCCCTTCACCCAGGTCGGCTGGGGGCACCCGACGATTGTCGTGCCGGAGCCCTCCGGCTATACCGCGACGGCAGGGGAATGACCGGTGTCACCTTTATTGCGGCGCCGGAGGCGTGAGCTGACGATTTATTTGCTGACACCGGACACCCGGTGTTTTGCACCGCGATCAAACAACAGGAGGTAATCCCCGATGAGTTCAATCAACAATGTCGAACGTTTTCGCGAGCGGCTGGAGAATAACCAGATCTGCGTCGGCACGTCGGTGCAGGTGTGCGATCCGCTGATGAGTGAGGTGGCGGCGGAAGCCGGCAACGATTTTATCTGGATCGAGATGGAGCACTCGCACATGTCGCGGGCGGATGCGATGGCACATATCATGGCGTGCCGCGGTACGCCGGCGGCGCCGCTGGTGCGGGTTTCGCATCCCGACCCGAACCTGATCAAGCCGTACCTGGACATGTGCCCCGCGGGGATTGTCATTTCCATGCTCGAGTCGGCGGAGCAGACGGAGATGATCGTCAGGGCCTGCAGGTATCCGCCGAAGGGCTTCCGCGGCTTCGGCCCGATTCGCAACATGTACGGGATCGATTCCACCGCAGAGTACCTGGAAAAGGCGGATGACCAGATCCTGATCATCGCCCACATCGAGACGATTCAAGCGGTTCGCGATCTCGACGCGATCGTGCGGATTCCCGGGCTGGACGGCATCAGCCTCGGCCGCAACGATCTGTCGGGCACATTGGGCAAGCTCGGGCAGCACGACGACCCGGAGGTGCTCGAAGCGATCGACACCGTCATCAGCAAAGGGGTCGAGGCCGGGCTGCACGTCGGCTGTTCGATCGGGTCCGATATCGACCGGGTCGCGGAGTGGCGGGCCAAAGGCATGAAATGGTTCGCGCTCAGCGAGGAGGTCGGCTACTTTTTCGACGGCACCAAGGAAGTCGCCGATAAAGTGCACGCGCTGGCGTGATTCAGGTTCCGGGTGCCAATCCGAACCCGGGCTGGTCTGCGGCCAGCGTGGACTGTGTCATTGCAGATCGAGCTGTCCGGACTCGAGCAGATAGTCGATTGCCTCGACGAAAATTTGTTCGGTAGTGTAGCGTGGCGCGTAACCCAGAAGGCGTTTCGCCTTGTCGATACTGACGCACAGCGACATGATGATGTGCTGCCGAATGATGTCGAACGACTGCTCACTGACGTGTTCGCCCATGGCCTGGAACGGCACGAGTTCGACGTTCGCTTCCTTGCCGAACAGCGCGGCGACAAATCGTGTCAGCCCCAGCAGGCTCATCGCGTACGGCGCCACTGCGCTGAAGCTCTGACCCAACGCCTGTTCGCGATGGAGCATTGCCAGTTCGAACATCTGCGCCACGTCGTCGCCGTGAACGTGGTGCAGGGTTGCCAGGCCCAGGTCCGGCAGGTGCACGGTTTTACCCGTTGCCAGCTTTTCGTAAACGCCGACGCCGTCGCGGGAGCCCTGCGGATCGATCGGCAGCACCTTGCGGGCACATATATGGCCGGGGTGAATGACGGTTGCGGGAAAGCCTTCTTCTTGAAACTTCTTCATTAGAAACGTCTCGATCTCGACCTTGCCGCCGCCATAGGAATCGATCGGTTTGCGCGGGAAATGCTCTTCGTACGGGGCGCGTTCGGACGGGCCGTAGGCCCATATTGAACCACAGTTGATGAAATGCTGCACCCGGCCCTTGAACGCCTCGTACATGATGCTGTTTTGCTCGCCGTTGTAGCACAGCAGGTCCATGACGACGTCGGTCTCGATGTCAGCCATCCGCTTGGCCCACTCGCCGTTTGCCGTCTCTTCTCCACGGTCGGTGGAGATCCAGTTCACCGCCGGCCATGCTATGTCCGGATTGGTATAGTACGGCTTGGGCCTGCGGCTTATGACAGAGACCTCATGGCCGCCCTGAACCAGCCGCGGCACCAGGTGGCTGCCGACCGTGCCGGTGCCGCCGATTACAAGTATTTTCATGCGATCCTCCTTCAGATGTTTGCCGATAGATAATGCGTTACGCCCGTGGGCAACCAATTTCAATGCTTATTTTAATACCATTCGGGACCGGTACAACACGGCCTTGGCGCAAAAAAATCATACCTGCAGAGACACCTTTTGCGCTGCCTCAAACGAGCCGTTCCAGTGACCCCGGTTCCGCCGGCCGAAATACCATCACGACAACGACGTTTTAGTATCGAACTGCAAGTGAGGGCAGGGAGTTGAGTTTTGGGTCAACGATAGTACGATAGTGGATGACTGAAATGGATAAACTGGAGCGTGACGGTTTTCTGCTGGTTCCGGGCGCATTGGACTCGACAACCGTCAATGCCTGGCGCGAGATGCTGTACCGCCGCCATGCCACCGGCGTGCACGATATCGCTAATTCCGTCGGCAACTATGCATACGATCAGTTGCTGGAAGAGGAGCCGGAGCTGGCACGGCCGCTTATCGGCCATGGCAGCGTGGCGCCGTTCCTGAAGGAGGCGTTGGGACGGCAGTGCCAGTTGCGCAGCTTCCGGGCTCATCTCAACCGGGCCGATTACCTGCAGGAGTGGCATTTGGATTTTTATCAATACTGGCACCAGAAGAGGGAAGGGCGCCACGCGGCTGAGACTGTCTGCATGAATACGACGTTCTACCTTACCGACAACACGCCGGAGACCGGCCGGTTGCGGTTTCTTCCGGAATTCTTCAAGAGCCCGGTGCCTGAAGATGTCTTCAAGCACTTCCGCTACACCGACGACCGCGACAATCCATTTCAGAAATGGTGCGATGCACAGGAGCATGTGGACCTCTATCCGATGGCCGGCGATGCTGTGGTGTTCTTCTCACACATCCCCCACCAGGGCGCCAAACTGGGCGATGATCCCGACGGGCTGATCCGCTGCAATATTGTGCTGCATTATCAGGCGAACCCGATGTTCCCGGGCGTTGGATTTGTCTCCAGATCAGTGCATACCCTCGAAACGCTCGGCTTTGAAGGGTCCTTTCCCTTCGCGGCCCCGCAAGCGTGAGTCCCCGGCGTCCTGTCTATATACTGAATATCGCCTACTGCCTGCTTATATAGTGGATATGTGCAATTTTTATAGGGATTTAACTAAAAGCGGTTTTTAATCAAAAAATATCTAAACAAGAAATATTCAAAGCGGATTCTCCAAACTGTCAACTTAATGAGTGATCCCTATTCTTCATCGCCATAGAAATCGATCGTCTGCTCGTCGAACGGGACGCCGTTGACGTCGGCGATCTGGTCATCGATTGTCCGGATTCTGATGCCCGCCTGCCATTGCCCCTCCTTCTGATTCAGGCGAAACAGGATCCGGTTGCGACCTGACTTGAGGTCGATTTCTGTTTCACGTGCGGTGCGGATGGGCGGTCCCTTGGCATCGATCGTCACGACACGCTCGCCATTGACCCAGACGACAAGGCTGTCGTCGCCCTGTGCCTTCAGCAGGTAACGGCCGCCCGTCGCCGCCTCGACCTCGGTACAGGCGTAGAGGCTGACGTCCGACATGCCATCGAACTTCCTGCCGGAGAACATTTTTCCGAAATCCATGATGCAGAAGTAGTCTGTAAACTCCTCCCGGTACTTCAGCCAACGGACCGATTTACCGCCGAACGTGTAAGCGTCCTGCAGCGGGTTGTCCGCCTCCGGCGCTTCACTCTGCTCGACCGTCATGAACGGCAGCGGGCCGAGCACGGACCAGTCATACTCACGGAAGAGGACGATGGTCCGCTCCTGGATCACCCTGGAGTCGACAACAAGTTCGCAGCGCAGCATGTACTCCTTCATTGCCAGTGGTCGCGGCAGATCGAGAGACTCCGGGAGTTTGGTGAGCATTTCCGCCGAGGTAAGCGCGATATCGTATGATCGCTCGCGCCGGCGGCCGTCCGGGAGATCCAGGCTGGTATTCAGGGTCGCGTTGATGTCGTCCAAAACGTTATTGCGGAGGAACACCGCCACCTGAGGGTCATCGCTTGCGGAAACCGACAGGGTGCTGGCACGGAGGCTCATGGTAACCGGCGGGATACTGTCCGGCAACAGGATCCGGACGCCGTGTCCGCCCTTGAACGTTCGCCGCACGGCCCCCGGCAGGTTCGGTTCCTGCCGGGTCAGCAGCACCTGGTCGATCTTTACATCGTCCTGATGCGTCACGAAACTCATGTAGTTCAGGCCCTTCTTCACGTGCAGCTGTCCGGAGGTTCGCCAAGACCAGATAAATGGTGCGCCGCCGGAGTCCGCTCTGTGCCCGCCGCTATTGATCGACAGCGCCCACGCCTGCGAACAATGTAGAGGGCCTGACATGGTCCGGACAGAGACGAAATAGTCACCTTCACGGGGCGCCATGAAGTAACAGCGTGCCTCGATGCGGCGGCGATCCCCGCCGACGTTGTAGAAGTCGCCCGACCGGATCTCCGGGTCGAATTCAACGCCGCCGACATAAAAACCGTCGACGTCCTTACCATCCCTGATATCGCCGGTGCCCTCACGAATATGTATATAGCACTGGCCCGACGCGTCCTGGTCCTCACCGATCTCCCAGCCGTACGTCATGAACTGAAAAAGTTCAGCCTCAATGATGATGTCGTCCTCACCGAGCAAGATCTGATCGGGCGTCTGGCGAAAGACGTTCTCGGCGCTGATCGGATCCCGTTCGACCTGCAAGTGCGGGATCTCGAACGACACCAACTCGGTCCGGGACAGGAGACCGCGGACAACCAACGGGGAACGCCATGACAGCAGTCCCGTCTCAGGCCGCCAAAGGAGCGGCTCCATTGCGGTCTTCCGTATATCCGGTTGGAACATCAACAGTTCTTCCGAGGCATAGCCGGGAACCAGCTCGGCGAGGTCGGCGGGGAATCGCGCGTTGTTCTTCGTAAACATCAAGATCGCGTTGCGCGCGTTCTCCAGCCGCTCGCGCTCCGCGTCCAGCCTGATCCTGTCCGGCCGGCTGAGGTAACGGTCGGTGACGTAACCCGCGGGCACCAACGCGGCGATGAATACCGTGATAATAATTATTCGTTTTTTCACATATTTTAAGATAACCCTGCATCCTGAATCAGGAAAATGCCCTTGCTATCTTCGGTGCAACGTGACAAACCGCAACGGAAGGAAAGGTATGCCGGCAAACTATGACGAGGAACTCAATGGCCGGTTGCAGACCCTCGATGCCCGAGAGGCAGCGATTTTGTGCACCGGGATGAGTTGAAGCTCCATCCCGACTTCCCGGAATCCCGAAACCCGGGGCCTGTTGCGTTACTTCCCGTGGGTCAGGAAATGCCGGATTTTGGGGTAATACATGCCCTTTGTCTGCGTGTAGGGGCCGCCGTAACTTTCGCTCAGGAAGGTGAGGTCCGCGGCTTCGGCTGTTTCGAGGAAACGTTCTCCGGCGGTCCTCAGATCAGGAGGTAGCGGTACGGACATGTCGATGATCGAGATTTCCTTCCAGATGCCGGCGGCGTAGTTCGGCTTGAAAACCTTGATCACGATGGTGTGTTCGCCGGGCGCCAGACCTTCCGGAAGGGGGATGAAAAATCCGTGCTGCCACATCGACGTGGCGGGCAGTTTCTGTTCGCCGATCTTGATGCCGTCGATGAAAATATCGGCGTCACCGTCGACGGCGCCGAACCACAGGGCCAGCGGCGCGCCATCGGCGTCGCCGAGGTCGAAGCTGATGCCGTACCAGCCGGTGCCGCGGCGCTCTTCGCCCTGCGATGTCCAGTGTGTGTCGATGCGCATTTTTACCCAGCCATCGAAGTCCGTGGTCTTTTGAAAGCCGGCGTCGGACCCCTGGTTTTCGGGATCGATCTTGAACGACCATTCGACCGGGAACGAGTAGATCTTCCCGACCTCGCCGAAGGCCCGATCCAGTTTCAGTTTCCAGATCGGCAGGCGGCAGGTGGCGACCCGGTGCTTGATCTCAGGCGTCTCGGCTTTCGATTCGGCCGCGGCCAGGATCGCATCACCCGTAGTGATGTAAGCGTCGCCATACAGCACGGTGGTATCCGACTGGGTTTCTCTCGACCGGTCCTTGCCGCCGTATTCGTCGTGCAGGAAATCGATATAGCGAATCACCTCCGGCGCCCCGGCGCTGTAGTACAGGTTGCAGAACTCCCTGATCGTTTCCCGGCTGTCGATCTCCGGCCGCCACATGGCGCGGGCAAGGAGGTAATACCGTAAATCCTGCATCTCCGTGCCGCGGCTCTGCACGGTCTGGCAGAAATAGCCCCTGACCCCGCACTCGGTCATGATCCGGATGTTCCTGGCAATGAAGCGCAGGTTGGGGCGGGGGTCGAGGTAACTGCCTGAACTGTACTTGCCGAGCTTGATCCAGTTGTAGACGTATCCGTCACCAATGTTTTCCTTCATCTTCAGGAACTCCTGCAGCCTCTTGGCATTGGGTTTCGACGTCGGATCGTCGAAGGCGTACCGCCAGTCGGGATCATGGACCATCTGGATGAGGACGTTCGAGGCGGGCTCGGTTATTTTGGGCAGCTCGGTGTGATACAGCATGGTCTCGATGGAGATGGCCGGATATTCCTCGGCCAGCTGGTTGGCAATACGGTTGACGAACCGCATTTTGTTGCCGCCCAGCTTGACGCCCTCCTCATTGTTGATCCGCGTACATTCCTCGCACTGGCAGAAATGGGGGGTGTCGTTGACGGTGACGGAGACGATGTATTTGTTGTAGGGGTTGGCCTTGACCTCGGGGCCGAGCCAGCCGCGAATCGTTTTTATTGCGATCTCCGCCACTTCCGGATTGCTCATGCAGAGCTGCGTAAGGAGCCCTTTGTGCTCGTGCTTCCGCTCGCCATCGATCTGCGAGAAATACTCGGGATGCGCCTCGAAGTGCTTGTCGGGCGGTACCAGTGAGCTGAACGTATGTGTCATCGGCCCGATCGGCACGACGCCGCCGAGTCTGCGATTGCCGAGCCCGAACGAGACACCATTCATCCGGTTTCGGCTGGCGGATTTTCCGCCCAGCCCCTCCCAGATAGTCCGCCGCTCAATGAGCGGGGCGAACATCCTGGATTGCATCTCGACCGTGAGCGTCGGTGCTTGCGGCACATGTGTCACCTCGGCGGTCAGGAACTTGACGCCGAGCTCGATATCCAGGAAGTCGTAAACCCCGTAGAGCGTGCCCCGGGGGCTGTTGCCCATGATGAAAAGCTTCGCATCCTCGCGGACGATGGCGAAGCCCTCCAGGTTGTCCGTCTTCAGGTCGTCCGGGATCTGGTCAAGGCTCTTGCGGTTGGTATTGCCCAGCACGATCTCGAGGTCGGAGACGGGTTCGCTGTCGCGCTCGACTGGAAACTCGGCCCCGGTCATGCCCCAGAGGAAGTGTGCCAGCTCCTTGGCGGCGAGATCCTCGCCATAGTCCGCGCCTTTGCCGATGACGATGACGTACCTCGTGCGGCCGCTTTCGGCCAGTGCCATCGGCCCGGCAGCGTTGGCACTGGATGTCACCGGCGCCGCGACAATGGGCAGCGCCGCGACGATTGCGGCCTTGATCATCATTACCCGCGCCGCTGCGCTGCTGCCGGGGAGGGAAACATTCACATGGTTTGGCATATTCAGGCTCCTGGTTCTGTTTTGTCCGGTTGGCTCGAATGGGGTGTGTCCGGAGTTTCCCGGCTGCTGCGGAAGCGCCAGAAGCCGATCAAATTACTCGTTAAAAACGTAGCTTCCATCAGTGCGGCGACCGGTGTTACGACCAGGATGTTATGGAGCACCCAGGATGCGTTGCACATCATGAACATGATGCGAACTGTCCGGTGGCCCTTTTGAAAGGTTCCGCACGTCGCCAGCAAGGTGCCAAGCAAACCTATGAACTCGACAGGACGCCCGTACGACAAGCAGAACGTTGCCACGATCGCGGCCAGGAACAGGCACATGATCTTTTTATTGACAGTGAACGCTGAAACATAAGATCGACTGCCCATGAAAAGAAAAAGGATTCCGGGGGCGGTCATGTTCAGGATGAAGAAGTGGCATGCGGTGGCAACAGCAGAAGTGGCTATCCAGACAAGCAGAACGCGCCGTGATTTCATCTGAAAGGCGGCAATGCCGACGGCAAAGGCGATGGCAGCAACTATCTGGGATAGAACAAAATTACTCAATAATTCCAACCTCGGGTTGGTCGACTGAAAGTTGTGCCGGCTAACTCAGATCACGTATTCGCGAGCCGCTGCGGGTTAGCTGCTCGACGGGGTTGGCCGCGCATAAGAATCTCATTCGGGCGGTCCCGGGGAATTACGGTTCTTCAGAAATAGGACACGTGCAGCAACGATCGGGTGATCGGGAAATGGGTTAAATGCAGGGTGGCGTGAACCAGTCAGGGCGCCTGGAACGGGTTATTGAGGAACCAGGAACGTTTATAACCTTTGACGCTCCCGTCCTTGTAGCCAAAATTGAATCCGTCGTTGTGCCGCCAGTCACCGCCGTGGTCGGCGTTTACCCAGTTGTCAACACCACCGAGAAAGGCCATGGGTATCGTGGGTGACGGCCAGCCCCACCCCTGGTCGTCTGCCATCATGAACATATCCGATACGTTCTGGATTTTGCGTGAACCGTTGCCCAGGCTGAACGGCGCGTCCGGTCCGCCGTAGTGCAGGCCGTAACTGGCCGCTGGCCCGCCGGCACCGTCGCACCCGGCCATCGCCGGCGGGTAACATGGTTCGACGTGTGGGGCGACGGCCTTTGGGCAGCGCAGGAAATGCCAGCCGAAAGCTTCGCCGTCCACCTGGACCGGCCCGGTGAGGCTTGCCCAGCCATAGAAACCGACGTAGGGTGCCAAATTCCAGGTCCATGCACCGCGGTTCGTGCTGACCGCATGGGTGTGCGGAATGAGGTTGCCGTCATTGTCTCCGGCGTACATGACTATCCCCACCATGCCCTGCCTCATGTTGTTCAGGCAGGTGACGTTTGCCGCTGAATCCTTGGCCTTGCCCAGCGCCGGCAGCAGCATGCTGGCGAGGATGGCGATGATGGCGATGACAACCAGCAACTCGATGAGGGTGAATGGGCAGCGAGCGGGTTTTGACTCGGGATGGATTCCCACTTTCACAGTATCTCCGATCAAGAGCGTAAGACGTTGAAAATACGGCCGGAGCCCTCTGAATGCAATTGTCGACCGGGCTTTTCGGCTGAATATGCGTACACGTCTTTCGGTGGCTGACAGCGCCACGCCCGGGGCGCACAAAAAAACCCGGAAATCAAGCGATTTCCGGGTTTTTATGTAAAAATCTTACGGTTGAGCTGATGGCTTATTCAGCCAGCTTGGTCGTGATGGCGTTATCGATTTGAGCCCCGATATCGCAGTCATTCTCGCAGATATTGGCGCTGATCGTCAGCGAACCGACAACGGCGTTGGCAGTCTGCTGCAGTTCCGCAACACTGGTCGCCGGGTTCTCGCCGAGGATTGCGCAAGCCAGGACGACTGCTGAGTTGGCGACATCCGCGCAAGCCACACACGGGGCATCGGCGCCAGCGGCACCAACCTTGCCCTGCGGGCCCTGGGCACCGTCGGTGCCGTTCGTACCGTCGGTGCCGTTCGTACCGTCGGTGCCGTTCGTACCGTCGGTGCCGTTCGTACCGGCCGTGCCGTTCGTACCGGCCGCACCGGCGTCGCCGGCCTTGCCCTGCGGACCCTGCGGGCCGGGTGTCAGTGAGATATTGTCGATCTGGCTCTGCAGGGCGGCGAGATCTCCAGCCCAGGCGGGCGGTGCTTTAATGCCGCTTCCGATCCGGAAATAGTCCAGATCAATCTCCTGTCTTCCACCACTGTCTTCAGTAATCTTCCATTGGATTTGGTTGGTTCCCGATCCGCCCTTGGGCTGACCGAAAGAACCGGAGAGTGTTGCAGCTGCAGGACCCGTTTGGTCGTTGTCGTCGATCCAAATCTGGAACACATCGGGATCACCCGAAGTTTCGAGCGTGATCAGGTAATCGTGCCAGTCGCTTTCCCCGGTGCCGACAGCCCACCCGTTGTCAGCCGTATCTACGTTCGTCCAGTTGGTCGCCTCATACATGATCATGTCTTTGCTGTCATTGTTGCGCCAGCCAACCTCGGCAAACGGCGCGGGGGCGGCGTCTGAACCCTGGATATTGAACTGCATGTTTTGGCCAGACAACGCGGTTACCCGCAGGCGGAGCTCGATGGAGTAGTCGGCCGGGAGAGGTACAGGCAAGCTGTTCGTTGTCAGGACATCCTGCCTTAACCAAGCCCCACCGATGTGAACGTGGTCGTCAAAATAGGCAAGAGTCGCCCAGGAGTGAACATTCCAGGAGTCGTGAATGCTGGCACTGCTGCTGCCGTAATCGTCATCCATAAGGTCCCAGTCGAAAGCTTGGGCCTGGTAGGCTGTGGCGGCTATCAGAACCGCTGCCACGGCGACAATCCATGATCCGTTGAGGTTTTTTGCGATGCGGGTTGTCATTTAAAACACTCCTCTGCGTCTGGTGGTTCGGTTTAATTGCAACTGTTGAGTTTTGAACAAGTAATGGCTTTCGCGAGTCTTGCCACGCTCGGCGGGAAGGCTGAGAAATTCGTAATCACATAGAAGCATTGTAGTAAAATATGACGCGAATTGCAAGAACAAAATGAACCCGGATCATCCGTGCTCCGGCACCTGCAGCCAGGGCGTCGACTGATCCCATGCCAACAGGGCTTGCCGCAGCTCCTGCTCGAGCTCGGGCTGTGCTTCGGTACCGGCCAGGTTGTGCAGTTCGAGCGGATCCCCGGTCAGGTCGTAGAACCAGATGTCATTGTCGGTCGGGCGTCGCGATTCCAGGTCAAAGGACATTCCGTAACAATGCGTCGGGGTGCGGATGCCGATCATTGGCCCGGTCTCGATGAAGGCTGCCCGGCCACCGGGGATGTCGTCACCACCGTGCACGATGGGCGCCAGGCTTTGGCCCTGGACGCTGCCCGGGGTTGGCAGCCCGGCAAGGTCCACTACGGTCGGCATCACGTCGATGATGCTGGCAACATGGGTGGTGTCATGTACCGGCGCGCAATCGCGAGGGTCGTGAACGATCAATGGGATGCGAATCGACTCCTCGATCAGCGAGTCCTTGTTGAAGAGCCCATGGCTGCCGAGGTTGTCGCCGTGATCGGACAGGAACACGACGATCGTGTTGTCGTCGAGCCCGAGCTCGGCGAGGGTGTCGATCAGGGCACCGAACTGGTCGTCGGTGCAGGTGATTGCCGCGTAGTAGAGCCGGGTGAGATCAGCCAGGTCGAAATCGTCCGGCACCAGGTCATCGGGGTCCTGGGCTTCCTGTCGTTGATAGCGCCAATAGTAGTCGGCGCTGGTGTAGGTGTTGAACCAGAACCGGTCGTTGTCGGGATCACGGGCACTGGGGATGTTGGCCCGAAATTCCACCTCGTCCCGACTGTACATGTCGTGGTACCGCGACGGCATTTGCCTGGGGCCTATGGGCGGGTGCGGCAAGGCGATGTTGTAGTACATGAAAAAGGGCTGATCCCGATCCCCGGCGAGAAACTCGCGGGCCTGCCGCAGCTCCCAATCACCGATGAACTCATCGACGACGACGACCGGCTCGGCGGTCTCGTCGCGGTAGGTCTGCCCATAATGGCGGTGCTCGAAGTTGGGGTAGGCCACACTGTCGAACCCGACCAGCTGCGGCTGTGGGTCGACATGCCACTTGCCGACCAGTGCGGTGCGGTAGCCGGCGTCCCTGAAAACTTCGGGCAGCGTCGTGTCGACGAGCATTTCGCGCTTTGGATTCGGCGGGTCCCGGTCCTTTACATTGGTCAGTATGCCGTTGCACGACCGCACCTGCTGGCCGGTCAGCAGCGATGAGCGCGCCGGTGAACAGATCGGGTTGCTGGTGACGGCAACCTCGAACCTCGCCGATTTGGCGGCGAATCGATCGATATTTGGCGTCCGAACGACCGTATGCCCATAGCAACCGACCTCAAACGGCCGCATCTGGTCGCAGGCACAAACAATTACATTTGGTTTTTCGGGCATGTTCAAACCGCCGCCAGGCTTACGATTTCCGCACGAATACCTCGAACTCCTGCGCCATGAGCCGGCGCTGAGTCATGCCGACCCGATTGGTCAGGCGCAGAGTGATGACATTGTCGCCGAACTTTGCGGGCGGTGAGCCCAGCGGGATACGATACAGGAAGTGTGCTGCCAACGGTCGTCCCTCCTGCGGCGACTGGCCGACGTACCATTGGCGCTCAAGCGCATCGTCCGGCACAACGTCGCCGTTGATTGCGATCTCCAGCTGGTCGGCCGTGATCATGTAGGTGATCTTGAACTCGAGTGTCGCGGCCAGCGAATCATCCGTGAGGTCCTCCGCTATGCGAAAGGTAAATGTTCCCCGGGGATCGTCGGTGCTGCGATCAAGGACGATCATGTTGTGCCGGTAGGCGCCCGTCGGACAATGACTGTCCCGGTGTCCCGTCCAGCACGGATGGAAAAGGTAGTGCCGGTCACTGGCGGCGATTTCATCGGCGCTCTTCAGCGCCGTGAGCAGTTTGAATGCGTTCGGCCACATCTCTACCGGGCCGGGGTAGCTCGGCGACCGCACTTTGCCCCAGTGATACATGAAATTATACGGTGACACGCCATGGGCGCCGTAGGCGTAGAAGTTCTGCGCGGCCGCGGCGTACTCGGGCAGCCCCATGAGCGTTTGATCACTCTGCCAGGCGATTGACGGGTGGATGCCCGGATAAATCTTGCATGCCGTACCCTCGGTCAAGTTCACGAAGTCGTCGATCGGGGTGTTGGGATCGGTGAAAAAAAAATCTGTCGGGCAGATGTAATCGACCAGTCCGTCCTTTATCCAGGTCGCTATGTCGTATCCGAGGTTGGCGCATTCGTCCAGCGACTGCGCGATCCGCACACCGAGCGGCAGCCGGTCCCGGCCGCGTTCCGCGGCGGCATCGTCCAGCATCTTGCGCACTTTGCCGATGAAGTCGGTGAGCAGCGGCGCGTTCTCGGCTGCTTCACTCGACTTGAACATGTGGCACCAGCGCATCCAGTCCAGCTCGATGCCGTCGAGGTCGTAGCGTTCGATCGCCTCGGCGATGAATTCGAGCACGGCGTTTCGGACGCCTTCGTACTTGTAGTCGATGCCACCGGGATGCTCCTCGAGCAGCCACTCCGGATGGTCCGTCTTCCACTGCTCGATGCGTGGATAGTAGGTCGTTTCCTGCCCGCTCCCGGCATGGCGGTCGTTCATGCGGAAAGCAACGACGAACTGCATGTCGTTGTGGTGACATCGCGACAGCACGATCTCCACGAGGTCGAGCCCTGCGTCACGGAGTTTTTTGAAGCCGGCCAACCAGAACTTGCCATATTTCTGGCACCACTGCTGATGCTCTTCACTGCTTGCCGGAATATGCCGGCTGCCGTCTGCCGGTTCGTGAAGCCTGGGATACGGCATTATGCTGAAAAAACCGCTGAACACGCCATGTGCCAGGACGTCGACCCCGGCTTTGGCATGCTCGTCGACGATTTCCTCGAGCATGCCCTTGATCGCCTCGGCATCTACATCGTCACGCTCAGATGCCTTCTGCATTGGGCAGAATTTGTACATCGCCCCTTCATCCCAGTTGATGACGATCTTGTATTGGTCATTCGGTCCCGTCGGCATGGTCACTGTCCCCCTATGTTGTGAATACGTGCCTGTTCCCAGGCGTCCGGGTTGCGCAGGTTCTCCGGTCGCTTGTCGGCAAAACAATCGGCAATCAGCTGCACCGCCAGGTCGACTGCGGCCATTGTCCGCAGACGTTCGATCGGCTCGGCGATGACATCACGATCAAAATGGCTGGCCAGGAGGACGCGGGGTTTGAAAGGGGCTGGCACGTTTTGGCAGTTGGTTGTCTTATTCTGGATTTTGGGTGTGACGGGCCAGGGACAGTAATGCAAAGGACAGAAAAAACGCGACATTTGATTCGCTGTGTCCCTTCCGTCCTTTTTCCCGTGGCATCCGCATCTATACATCGCCCGATTCCAAAGCATCCTCGACCGCACTCGCAAAGCCTTCGATCTCGGCCGGTCCGAGCGCTGTGGACAGGCAAATCATGCCGCGCGGCGCCATGAAGTACCCGCGCAGCAGCAGCGCCATTGCGAGTCTTGCCAGTTTCTCACGATCCGCCCCGACCGTGCCGCGGTGATCCACAACCGGCTCTGCCGAAAAGTGGATGTTGAATAGAGAGCCGAAGCCGTTGACCTGTGCTGCTGTGCCGGTTTTCGCAAATACCGCCTGCAGCCGCGTCTTCATATCGAGACCGATGGCTTCCAATGCGGCCAGGCTTTCGTGGGTCAGGTGCTCCATGCAGGCGACACCTGCAGCCGCTGCGATTGCAGAGCCGTTGAAGGTGCCGCTCTGCGGAATCGGCGGCGGGCCATTTCTCGGGTCCAGCAGTGCCATGACCTCTTCCCGGCCGCCAAAGGCAGCCAGTGGCAGGCCGCCGGAGATGATCTTGCCGAAAGTCGTCAGGTCCGGCGCTACGCCATAGACCTGCTGGGCCCCGCCGTAGCCGAGCCGGAAGGTCATGATCTCATCAAAGATAAGCAGGATGCCTGCTTTTTCGGTTGTTTTCCGGAGCGCTGCCAGGAACGATTGCTCCGCCGGGATGGCGCCGCCGGCGCCCTGGACCGGTTCGAGGATAACGCCGGCGAGCTGGTCCGCATGCGCCTCGATCAGGGCACAGGCCTCGGCCTCGCGATTGAACGGGAGTACCAGGACCCGCTCGGCAACGCCCGATGGCAGTCCCTCAGTGTTGGCGGTCTTGATCGGCGCTTCCGAAGTTTCGATCTGTTCCGCCGACAGGCTGTGGCTGATCTGGCAGTCGTCATAGGCGCCGTGAAAGCCACCCTCGAACTTGGCGATCATATTTCTCCCGGTAAAGGCGCGTGCCAGTCGAATGGCGTACATCACCGCCTCGGTGCCCGATGATGCGAAACGCAGCTTGTCGACGGAGTCGACGCGCTTGCAGAGGATCTCGGCCAGCTCGATCTCCCGCTCCGAGGGCGCACTGAAGCAAACGCCCTGTTCCGCCTGTCGCTTCAAGGCTTCGACGATCGGCGGGAAGCTGTGGCCGTGGAGCAGCACCGTGTAATTGCTCAGGAAGTCGACGTAGCAGTTGCCGTCGGCGTCGTACATCCGGCAGCCTTCGCCCCTGACCATGCAGGCCGGGTAGGGCGGGTAATAGACGCTCGTCCGGGTTGTCCCGCCCATGAGCACCCTCGACGCTCGTTCGAACAGTGCCCGGGATTCGGCGGTCCGCGCCGTATACGCGGCGCCGTCGGCCTCGTGAGCGGTTGCTGATTGTTGTACCATGCCTTTTCCCGCCGCAGTTCGTTGAGATGATTCGGGTTTCAGAAAAGCGTTGCGGTTCACCATGGGGTCTGTACGGCAGATTTCAAATCGCTGCAATACAGTTGTTCCCAAGGGGAGAAGCGACGGCGCCCGGAGAAGTCGCAGGGGAAACAGGGGACGATACGGAGCCGGCCGGCGGGCGTCATTCGGGATCAGCAATCTGCAGCATTATGAAACTGTCGCGGTGGCAGCGATCATCGCGATTGTCGATCCCGCCGACGCTACCAACAAAAATCCACCAAAATTGGAAATACCGAATAACCGGGGTGCTCCGGGGTGATGTCCGTAGCGGGCAATACGAGGCATTCTGGAAGCCGTTTTCATATGATGTCGATTGGAGTGGGGGGCTTGAATGATGGGGCCGCCGTCTGAATCCGCTGCCCGCCGTAAAAAAAAACTTGGAATGCGCCGACAAATTAGCTATAAAGGTGAGCGTGTAGGACTCGTTACTTAATCATGGCAGCCCGGGCGAGGGCCGCAATTGCGGCTGATCCGGCATTCCGGCGACCACCGGAAACGCGGGGTTGGACGTCACAGCAATCCAAGGGGATATAATGATAAGACAGAAGGCCAAAGTGTGTGTGGCAATTGGAACAGGGCTCATTTTTGGACTGTTGCCGTTGCGGATCCAGGGTGCTGAGCTTTGCCCTTCCACCCTGTCCCAGGGCGGCCTGAACAAGAGCAGCTCGACCTACACCCTCCACGACAGCGTCGGCGGCATCGGCAGCGACGCGGTGACCGGCGCCTCCCATGAGGCCACCGGCGGCTACATCCCGCAGGTGATCTCCGGCTGTAATTGCCAGCCCTGCGACCAGTTCCTGGCACAGGCCTGCACCGAGATGACCACGTCCTTGCCGACGTCCTACAGTGAGATGCTGACCCTGTTGACGCAGATCCTCGGCAACTCCGACTTGGCCAGCGTCGACGTCTGTGCCGACGGCACGTCGGGCG
>JASLZG010000299.1 GCA_030754995.1 Lentisphaeria bacterium | reverse complement strand
CCTGGCCGCCGCCCCGGCGCCGGAGGCGCGCGGGGCGGCCCTGCAACTGTCCCCCGACAGGTTCGCGCCCGTCGACCTGTCCGACGTTGCGCTGGTTATCTGGCAGGGCAGCATTGGCGCCGAGCACCAGGCGAAACTGCAGCGTTACGTCGATGACGGCGGGACGCTGTTGTGCTTTCCTGCCACCGATGTCGGCGACACCGCGCTGCTGGATTTCGCAACCTGGCACGACCCGGAACAGTCGGATGAATTTGAGATCAATGAGTGGACGCGCGACCGTGGTGTCCTGGCGGACGCCACGACCGGCGTCCCGCTTGCCCTCGCCGAGCTCGAGATTATCCAGCGCTGCCGGCTCACGGCCGACGCCACGGTGCTGGCCCGCTTCGACGACGGTCAGCCGTTCATCCTCGAACATCGCCGTGGCCGCGGCCGTATCGTGGTGTGCACGTCGCTGCCGCACCCGGACTGGTCAAACCTGCATCATGGGGCCGTACTCGTGCCGGTCGTGCAGCGGCTGCTGCGCGGCGGCAGCCGGCGACTCGACCAGATTGTCTACGGTGAATGCGGCCGTCTCCTGCCGGTGGACAGTGAGCCGGCGTGGGTGCCGGCGTCGTCGGGAGGTGCCGAAAGTCCATGGCAAGCCGGCGTCTTCGACAGCGGCGGCCGCCGCATCGTGCTCAATGCTGCGGCCCGGGAAAGTGAGTTGCCTACACTGGGCCGGGACGACCTGGCGCTACTCTTCAGCGGGGTCGACTGGCGGCTGTTCACGGAGACCCCGGACAACGAGGCCAATCGCCAGGGCGAGTTGTGGCGAACCTGCATTGTGCTTGTGATGCTTTGCCTGCTCGCCGAGATCCTGTTGACCACACCGCCCGCAACCGCGGGCATGGAAAGCTGACCGCCGCACCCGGTACCATTGAATCATGACACTCTGGTCCTATACAATTTCGACACCGGCACTGGTCGCCGCCATCGGCATTTCCCTGGCGACGCTCGCCTGCAGCATTCGCGCCTGCCGGCGGTCGCGCGGCCGACGGTTCATCGCGCTCGAGGCCTTGCGCCTGGTTATTGTCGCACTGCTGGTTTTTACCCTGTTCAAGCCCGAGCGCCTGACCCACAGGTCGTATACCGAACAGCCTCTGCACCTGGTCCTGTACGACAGGTCGGAGAGCATGGCAACACTCGATGTCGCCGACGGCAACACCTTCATCACCCGGGCGGAATGGCTGCAAGCCCAGCTCGAGAACGAGTTCTGGCAGCCGCTGTCGTCGGATTTCAATGTTCAGACCGTCGGCTTTGGTGCCATCGCGGCTGATCCCGAGGACGCGGTCGAAGGCGGCATGGATGCCATCGGCACCGATCTCAACAAAGCATTGAATGATGCGCTGGCGCAGTATCCCGACGGGCGCGCGGTCATTCTTCTCAGTGACGGCGACTGGAACCTCGGCCGCTCCCCGATACAGGCGGCGGTCGCCTGCCGGCGCCGCGGCGTGCCGGTCTACACCGTCGGTGTCGGCAGCCATCGGCATTTGCCGGACCTCATTCTCGATGAAGTGCGGATCCCGTCCTACGCCCTGTTGAATGAACAGATCGCCGTGCCGTTCCGGGTCAGCAGCAAGCTCGACCGCGATGTCGAGACGGTAGTGCGCCTGACTGTCGAAGGCCGTGTGCTGGCGGAACACTCGATCCGTGTTCCGGCCCAGGGCGAGGTCAATGACGTGCTGTCATGGCGGGCCGACAGTCTCGGGCGGTATTACATCGACGTACGACTGCCACCCGAGTCCGAGGAACAGATTCCCGAGAACAACGAAGCAGGCGGTTTTATCGCCATCCGCGAAGAGACACTCAAGGTCCTGGTCGTCGAATCGGAACCGCGTTGGGAGTATCGTTACCTGCGCAACGCGCTCACCCGTGACCCGGGGGTCGATGTCGATTGCCTGTTGATGCACCCCGGCATGCGGCGTGGTGACGGGCACAATTATATCCGTCACTTTCCCGGCAACCGCGAAAAGCTCGCGCAGTACGACGTCATTTTCCTTGGCGACGTCGGTATTGGCGGCAATGAGCTGACCGAGAAGGATGCGACATTGATTCGCGGCCTGATCGAGCAGCAGGCCAGCGGCCTGGTTTTTTTGCCGGGCTCGCGCGGCCGAATCTTCACGATGATCAACTCACCGCTTGCCGAGCTGCTGCCGGTCACCCTCGATCCCGAGCAACCGCAGGGAGTGGCGGCGGCGCACGAGTCCCGCTGGGAGATCACCACGCGTGGTGAAACCCATCTGCTGACCAGCCTCACCCGGCAAAGCAACAAGAACCGCCGGGTGTGGCGGGGGCTTCCGGGGTTTTACTGGGCGGCGCCGGTCGCCAAGTCGAAGCCTGGGGCGCAGGTGCTGGCGGTACATGGTTCACAACGCAACGAGTGGGGCCGGCTGCCGCTCATCGTCTTGCGCCCGTTCGGCAACGGCCAGACGTTATTCATGGGCACCGACAGCGCCTGGCGCTGGCGCCGCGGTGTCGAGGACAAATATCACTACCGCTTCTGGGGGCAGGTGGTGCGCTGGATGTCGCACGCCCGTCACTTGGCGCATGACCAGGGCATCCGTGTCTTTCACACGCCGGAAACGCCGCAGCGCGGCGACACCGTTTTTATCAATGCCAACGTCTTCGACGACAGCGGTCTGCCGCTCAGCAACGACACCGTGAGCGCGACCGTAACCATCGCCGGCGACCAGCAGCAGCTCGAATTCGCGGCGGTTGAGGGTGGCTGGGGCCTCTACCGTGCGAAGTGGAAACCGGCCCGCAGCGGCAACGCCGAGGTGGTCGTGAGCAGCCGGACTACCGGCAATTCACTGACCTCGCCGCTGGAGATTACCGGCGTGCGGCGAGAGAAGATCGGACAGCCTGCACGGCGCTCGGTGCTGCGCGATATCGCCCGCATCACCGGCGGCAGTTTTGCGGACTCCGCAGACCTTTCCCAGGTGGTGGAGGCTATTCGCACGGCGCCGCTGGAGCAGCAGCTGATGGAGCGTTTCAAGCTCTGGAGCACCTGGTGGTGGGGATTGATTATTCTGGGGCTTTGCACTATATTCTGGTGTTTGCGCAAAGCTGCAGGGGTGATCTGAAAATGGCTCTTGAGAATGGCTGTTGTGCGGATGTAACCTGTTTTCAAACAGCTTGTTATACGTTTTCGAGCGATCGGCCGGGACGCCGGGATGCCACTGGTCGCCAATCCATCAAGCGAACTTGTCATGAGTGTCATCCTGACTGTCGCTGCGGCCTTTCACGACGGCTTCACGCACCTCGGAAAAGCAGGAGTGCCAGAAGGCGGCCGACGCTTTCACGGTTGTCAGCGGCAGCGAAGCCGACGACAACACCGTGCGGCACCCGGCGTTGTTCTTCCGGACCCGCGCCCGGCACGGCCTCGAAGATGACGAAGCCGCCCGTAAAGATCTGCATAACTTCATGGCTGTGGCGGCCGACGACGACCAGCAGGCCCGGGTGCGGACGGCGTACCTGCCTGCGGCGACACGTGAGGCGATCGTGCAACTGATCGAGAAACCGGGTAACCCGGCCTACGAAGTTCATGCGAATGGCATCGGGAAACGGCACGAAACACACGAGGCCCCGGCGATGCTGAAAGAGTAGGTTGACCATCCGGGCCCGGAACTGCGTGAAAATATCCGGCAACTGCTGAAACCATGACAAGTTCATCACACAATCTGTCGCTGCCGCCGGAGCTGGTTGCCCAGATCGCCGCCTGCGAGAGGCGTCTGCGGCGGATCGAAACGATCGTGGCGGCCGGGGGCGCCCTGGGTGGCTTGCTGTTGTCGATCGTCGCGCTGTATGTTTCCGATCGGTTCTGGGACACGCCGGCACTGTTGCGCATCGTCTCCCTGGGGGCCGGGGCGCTGGCCTTGGGGCTGGCTGCCTGGTACTGGCTGCGCCATCGGTACTGGAAGCGGCGCGACGGGTGTGAGATGTCGCGGTTGATCCAGCGCCATTATCGGCAGTTCGGTGACCGGTTGCTCGGGGTGATTGAACTGGTCAATGCCGATGACTTGCCGGACGACATGTCGTCCGACCTCTGTCGCGCCGCTATTGACCAGGTGGCTGCGGAGTCCGCAACGGTCGATTTCACGGAGGCTGTCGATCGCCGGCCGGCACGTGACGCGGGCGGCCTGTGTGCCGCCGTGCTGATTGTCGTGGCCGTCGTCGCGTTGTTGTCGCCCAGTGCGGCATTCAATGTGTTCGAACGGTGGCTGCAGCCCCTGGCAGACATCGAACGCTATACCTTCGTGAACCTGGAGCCGTTGCCGGCAGAACTGAACGTGGCGCACGGTGAACCGATCGCGCTGAGCACGGAGGTGTCGGGCGATTCCCGCTGGATCCCGTCGCAGGGGCGGGCGGTGCTGACCGGGCAACGGCCGATCACGTTCGACGTCGACGGCAGGGTGGTCAGCCTGACGGTGCCGGGGCAGACACAGGAGGTGCCGCTGGCGATTTCGGTTGGCGACGCCCAGGCGCACACCATCATTCGGCCGCGGCATCGGCCGGCGCTGACCCGCCTGGTGGCGCAGCTGACGCTCCCGGAATACCTGCAGCGGTCGAAGGTCGAAACTACCGTCGACGGAAGCAAGGTGAGGATGCTCGAATCGTCGCAGGTAAGTTTCGAAGGCGAGGTCAGCCGAATCCTGCAACAGGGGGAGTTGACGGCGTCGTCGGCCGCCACCACGAAAACAGCGGCGACTGCGGCGAGGACAGTGACGACCGCGATGACGGTCGAGGGCAAGCAGTTTGTCAGCCTGCCGGTGCCGGCGCAGGACCTGGTGTCGTGCCGCCTGACGTGGCGGGACACCTTTGGCCTGGCGCCAAAGCAGGCGCGGGTACTGAAGGTCGTGACGGTGGCGGACCGCAAGCCGGAAGTCAGGGTGCTCAACCTGGTCCGGCACACGGCGATCCTCGAGGATGAAACGCTGGAGATCGAGGTCAAGGCGACCGACGATTTCGGGCTGCGACACGCCAACCTTGCCTGGCTGGCAAAGGACGGCGAGGGCAAGGAGCTGGGCTTGGGCGAGACGGCGACAGTCGCTGATGGAGGATCAAGGGAGACCAGCCTCTCCGGCACCTTCGTGCTGTCGCCCGAATTCATGGACCTGCCGATACCGTGTATCGTGGAGTTGTACGCTGCCACCGTCGACTACCTTCCCGGCCGACAGCCGGCAACCACCGAGCTCTACCGTGTCGACGTGCTCAGTTACGCGCAGCATGCCGAGCAGGTGCGGCGACAGTTCGAAGCGCTGCTCACGAAGCTGGAAGACCTGGCGCGCGGCGAAGAGTCACTGCTCGACGGCAAGCAGCAACTGCAGGCCCTGTCGGATGAAGACCTGCAGACTGAAGCCTCGACAAGTTCAATGCGGCGGCAGCTCAACCAGGGACAGCTCAACCGGAACGCACTTGACCGCGCCGCCGAGACGGGCCGCGAGCTGCTGGCCGAGGCGATGCGGAACAAGCAGTTCCCGACCGAACTGTTGGCGCGGCTGGCGGAAACGGTGAGTGGCATGCAATCGCTTTCACAGGCAGAGATGACCGGGATTGTCAAATCGATGCAGGCCGGGTTGAAGAAGGAAGGTGCGGCGCGGCGCGGAGAGGTGCAGGAGGCGGCGACGAACGAGGTGAGCGCAGTGAAGAAACTGCGTGGGATGGCCGGTGATATGGACAAGTCGCTCAAAGACATGGTTGCGCGCAATTTTA
>JASLZG010000298.1 GCA_030754995.1 Lentisphaeria bacterium | reverse complement strand
CCGGGAACTGGCACCGCTGTTCAAGGTGCCGTCAACTTTCCCATGGGAATAGTGGGTCGCACCACCTGCCTGCCCCCGTCCCCATCCGTTGCAGGGGTCTTCAGGGCCAGGGAATAGTCTCAGAGCGCCCGCCCCAGTATGGCGTGTCGCGATCGGCGGGAATGTCGTTCTGGCTGTTCCAACCGGCATGGCCATCGGCGAAGACGGCGTTTCTGCCGTCCTGGTGCCGGGGACCATATCGTTGCTCGGTCAGGTCACTTGCCGCACTGAGTTGTTCCCAGTCGGACCAGACTGTTCCGGACGCGGTAAACATGACAAAGCCGTCGGTCAGCATCATCCCCGACGACAAGAGGTCCAGCTCACCCCGTTTCCTGATCCGCCGCCCTTCCGAGGTCGCGGCCACGTTTTGCATGGTTCCCTCGTCGTAAATATTGATGTTCAAACGCCATCCATTGAGATGAATGTTGATTCCGTAGGAACCATAACCGCTTTGCACACTTAAATAATAGGGATGCGACGGGCATTTGAAGATCTCTTTGTCCTCGATGTAACCGCCCACCTGACGCACCGAATCAACCCAGCCGCCGCCAGTATAACCACTGGGCTGGGTCGGCGGATCGGCGGAGCGATAGTCGGCACACGGCAGCCAGTCGTCATTTTCATCGGCGTAATATTGAAAGGCGAGGCCGAGCTGTTTTAATCGTGACATGCACTCGATGGCCCGCGCTTTCTCCTTGGCGAAGGACAAGGCCGGCAGCAGCATCGAGGCCAGGATCGCAATGATCGCGATGACCACGAGCAACTCAATGAGGGTGAAGGCATCTTTTGCGGCACGGTTCATTTGCATCGCGATTTCGCCTTCGTGTTGGTCAAGGCCGGGCTTCACAACTGCATTGCCAGGCCCGCTTGTCTCGATCACCATGGCGGCAAACAGCGTCCACCAACAGCAGCAATATACAGATGTAGGCGGCGAATTGCCGTTTCATCATAACCGCACTTCGCTGATTGCGTGAGCACCTGGACGCGCCCGGGTGCTCTGCAACGGCGGCAGAGTAGGAACTGCATTTTACTGTTTTTTCGGTTTGCTTGCAAGGTGTTTTGAAATGTTGAGCCGCCGAAAACGACCGGCCCGATCCACACCGGCCGGGGCTTTCTTTATCGCCCGGGCGCTTTGTTGCATCGGGACAGATACGAAGTTACTCTACCGGCCGGACAGAAAACTTGAAGGAGATTCCATGATCACCGCACCTCCTGTTCTCACCGTGAAACGTGACATTCAGCGCCCCGCCCCGGCTGACGTGGCGGCGTTTGCCGACGTGCCGTCGAGCTTCGTAGTTGATGCCCTGGGCGGACATGGGGCGCTGAATTTTGACATTCGATCGATCGCCGGCGATGATCGGCAGAGGAGCAGGATGGTCGGTCCGGCGCTGACCTGTTACTGCGGGCCGGCTGACAACCTGGCCTTGTTCGGCGCCGTTGCCGAGGCGCAGCCCGGTGATGTTCTGGTCGCGGCCACTGATCGTTTCGAGAGCCGGTGCGTGACCGGCGACCTGTTGCTCGGCATGGCGAAGAACCGGGGCGCCGCCGGACTGGTTACCGACGGGCTGATCCGTGACCTGGAGGACATTTTGGCGCTTGGCCTGCCGGTTTTCTGTCGCGGTGTAACTGCGAACTCGCCGGCTCGCACCGGACCCGGCACCGTCGGTCTTGAGGTTACCCTGGGCGGGGTCACCGTTGCGGCCGGCGATCTGATTGTCGCCGATTGCGATGGTGTCGCAGTAGTGCCGCAGTCGCAAATCACCGGCGTGCTCCAGCGCCTCGAGAAGATTCGCAGTGACGAGACAGAGTTGAGCGACGCCGTGAAGGAGGGGCTCGAGATCCCGGATCACATCCGGGAATTGCTCGACTCCGACCAGGTCCGTTATATTGATTGAAATTCAGCCGCTAATACCGGGGGGCTACTCATGAAATTCTGTATCATTGGCGCCGGCGCGATGGGCTCGCTCTATGGCGGCGGACTGGCGGCATCCGGGCACGAGGTCACCCTGATCGACGCCCGGTCCGAGGTCGTTGAGGCAATCAACCGCGACGGCCTGCTACTGGACGGTATCGGCGGCGACCGCCGGATCGACGTCCAGGCAGCAACGCCGGACACTGCTTCCGGGCGCGTCGATTATGCCCTGGTCCAGGTGGACGCCAACAACACCGCCGCGGCGGCACAGTGTGCCCACCGCCTGGCGGGCGACGACGGCTGTGCGATTACCCTGCAGAACGGCATCGGTAATGTCGAGACGCTCAGCGATGCCCTGGGCCGGGACCGGGTCCTCGGCGGCGTCAGCTACAACAGCGTCACCAACACAAAACCGGGGCACGCGACCCACACCAACGCCGGGCCTACCTTGATCGGCGAGCTGGACGGCACCCGGACGGACCGCGTTCAGCTGCTCTGTGAAGCGCTTGAGGGCGCCGGCTTCGAGACCGTGATTTCGGACAATATCGTCGGGGTCATCTGGAACAAGTGGATCCACAACTCGGCGATCAACCCGATCGCCGCGGTGACCGGGCTTCTGGCCGGCGAAATCGCCGGTAATCCAGCGGCCGATGAGTTACAGGATCATCTGTTGTCCGAGATCCTCGAGGTCGTGGGCGCCAAGGGAATCGTCCTGGTAGACGACAACCCCGCCGTGGAAATCAAGCAGGCGTCCGCCACGGTCATGATCAAGCCCTCCATGCTGCAGCATCTCGAAAGCGGGCGGCAGACCGAGATCGATTCGCAGAACGGCGCCGTCGTGCGCGAAGGGCAGGCTCTCGGCATCCCGACGCCGTGGAATCATGCCATCACACTGCTGGTGAAAGCGCGCTCAGCCGGCCCGGACGGGGTGAAAAAGAGCGGTTGACTGGCGCTCCGCCACCCTACGAAGCGGTCTCCGTACTGGTCAGAACCAGCAGCCAGTCGTGACATTCCCCCGGCAACGGGGGAGTCCATTCACCGGCGTCCGACACTTCGACAGGACCGATATCGATGTCCTTGCCGGTGCACGGATCGAACCAGTACGCCGTGTATGAAACGTCCGGCTCGATCGCGACGATCGTACCCGGCGTCCAGACCATCGGCATATAGACGATTCGCAGCTGCCGTGGAATCCCGACGCACACGGGGCCGTAGATAACAACATCCGCCGGCCAATCCCAGGTCCAGTCGGGCTCACACCTTATCCAGTCAGGTCGCGGTTCCAATTCCCACCATGGGAAGCGACGGATGAATTGTCCGCCAAGTCCGACCTGCCGGGAACCCGGCAGTTGCGCCGCCTCCTGCCAGGGGATTTCGCCCCAGCTGCGGCCGTGGGGTGACCGGCCGTACGGCTCCTCGACCGTGCTCATTTGCCAGATGCCGTTGGCGCCGTAGTTATGCCCGGCAGTGCCGCGCATGACGGCGTGATAAAAATTGAGCCGCTGGACATTTTGCCAGGAGCGCCCGAGGATGCCCTCGAAGTTCACTTCCGCCTCGATGACCGGCATGACCGGCTCGGCACCGACCGCCTCGGTGACCTGCTCGATGGAGCGCGCCACGGACCCGATGTCGCGGTGCGCCGCCTGCAGCATTTCGAAATCCATCAGGCTCGGGTCTTCCACCTGTTGGCGCCCTTTCAGGTTCGGGTGAATCGAGATGAGATTAGCGTAAGGATCGATGCTGCGGACATAGGCCATGACCTCCGTCCAGCCACGCTTTTGCATTGCCGCATCTTCTTCCGGTGAGTCGGAGAGGTAGTACGGCATGATGCCTTCGCCGCACATGCACCACACAACCGGGTAGGCGCCGTAGCGGGCCACCAGGTAGCGCCAGTAGCGCTTCACCGCCTCGACGCCGATCATCTTCAGATAGTAACCCCACATGCCGACGATGCACGGCATCAGCCCCGCCTCCACGAGGTAGGCGAACTTCAAGTCGGCGTGATCGTAATACGACGGGTTGACCCGCTCGAAATTATCGGCGAACGGAAAGCCCGCCTCGTTGCGGCCGCGCGGGTCCCCGACACTCATGTCGGGGGGAGGGCCGGCAACGATCTGGATAACGTTGAAACCTTTGGCGACGCGGTCGTCGGCGAGTTCCTTGAAGCCGTTGGGCCAGTCCAGGCGCTTTGTCAGCCCCATCAACCAGGAATCGCCGGTCCAGAAAAATGGCGTGCCGTCATGGTGTTCGAAGTGTCGTTGATCATCTGCGAGGCGCAATCTGCCGTGGCGCAACAAGGCGTTGTCGCCGTCGTACGGGTCCACCGTGAACGAGCCGGTCTGCCCGTGCAGGCCGTCGTCGGTATCGACGTTTGCCGCCGTCGCGTAGGAGTAGTTGCCCGGGGGGCCGGCGGCGATCCGCACTTTCCAGGCATTGTCGCCGGCCCAGAACGCCGGGACGCGAAGTTGCTCACCGCCGGGCGTCGTGACCAGCGCCTCGAGCTCGACGTCGTTGTACGGGTCGTCATGCGTGGTGTTGGCCGTAAAGGCAATCTCAACCATCCGGTTTTGCGGCACATCGGCCTCCATGGTTCAGTCGATTGTATCAGCTGTTCGACAGCCATTAAATTTCACGCGTCAACCAACAATACAAACCTTCAACCCGTGGTATTGTACAGATCGATCAATCTTCAACCATGGAGTCTTTCGGTGGACATACACAGTGACAAGCTGAAGCTGGACTGGCGGTTCCCACTGCCCAAAACACACGACGGCATCCTGCTCGGCAACGGACTGTTCGGTGTCGCCGTCTGGGGTGACGAGCGCCTCTGCCTGACGATCAACCGCGCCGACTTCTGGGACCGCCGCAATATTCGTCCGATCACCGCCAAGATGAACCTGGCGGATTTGCGCAAGCACTGGCTTGCCAGGGACGTGGACGGCATCACGCAGCTGGTCGATCCGGAGGATTCGTCGATCGGCATCGGCAACCCGAGCGGTTTGCCGATGGGACGCATCGAACTCGGCCTGCGCATCGCCGGCGCGACGCTGCAGATGGCGGACGGCGCTCTGTGTCTGTGTAGTGAGGAGGCGGACACGACGCTGCGGCTGTCGGTCGATGCCGATCAACCGGTGCTGCTGATCGAGAGCGACAACGCAGACCTTGAGTTGAGCCGCCGGCCGGCCTGGGATTTCATGGCTGACACCCTCGCCTCCCTTGACCATGCGCCGCCGCAGATGTTCGACGACGGCCCCATGTGCGGCTGGACCCATGAACTGCCGGACGGCCCGACCCTCTGCCTGGCATACGGCCGGTTTTCCACCGGCCTGGCCGTCACTGCCGTATACGGTGAAACGGCGGCGGCGGCCAGGGCGAATGCCGGTGACATGCTCGGAAATGTCGGCGCCGCCGAGCTCGAGTCGACGAAGCGCTGGTGGAACGGCTACTGGCAGCAGATTCCGCAGATCGACCTGCCGTCGAAGGAGGCGGAGGAGGTTTACTATTACGGCCTGTTCAAGCTGGTGGGCATGTCGAAGGAGTACCCGGCCGTGCTGCAGGGGCCGTGGGTGGAAGAGTATCAGATGCCGGATTGCTCCAACGACTTTCATTTCAATGTCAACATCCAGATGTGCTATTGGCCGGCCTACGGCGCCAATGCCCCGGAACTGCTGCAGGCGTTGTTCGACAGGTTGAAGCAGTGGGAACCGCGCCTGCGAAACAACGCCAAGCTGCTGTTCGATATCGACGACGGGATCTTCCTGCCGATGTCGGTCAGCGATACCGGCGAATGGAACGGCAGCTACTGGCCGTCCTTCACCGATTACTCGTGCACCGGCTGGGCCGCGCACCTGATGT
>JASLZG010000297.1 GCA_030754995.1 Lentisphaeria bacterium | reverse complement strand
AACACGCCGGAGCAACAGGCTGAATATCGGCAGCTCGCCCAGCAACGGCAGCAGCAGCAAGGTGGTCGCGAACAGCGGCGCGAACCAGTGTCACAGGGCGGGAAACACGCCAGCGCCAGCGAACTCATCGAGAATGTGCGCCAGCGTCTCGCCCCGCAGCATAGTGGCCGTGAACCAACGGCACACGACGGGAAGCACGCCGCCGCCCGTGAGCTCATCGAGAATGCTATTGAACGACAGGCCGGCGCCGCCCGTGAGCACGCCGAAACACAGCAGCCCGCCCGCCCCGGCGACCAGAAACTGCCGTCGTTGACCAGTCCGGCTGCAACTCCCACACCGTCCGTTGCGACAGTCCGCGACACTGGGAAGTTTCGGCGCATGCTCTCATCGAAACGCGATATTCGCAACGCCATCATCCTTCGCGAAGTGTTTGATCGGCCCCGCGCCTATGATGTGTGATGGGGCCCTGGCCGTTAAACCTGACGATTCTGGCAGCCTGCTTCATCGTGGGCGGCGTGCCGTTCGGCTTTATCATCGGAAAGTGCCACGGGGTTGATATCCGCGAGCACGGCAGCGGTAACATCGGCGCCACCAACGTCCTGCGCACCTGCGGTAAACCAGCCGGCCTGCTGTGCTTTTTTCTCGATGCCTTGAAAGGCTTTGGCCCGGTGTTCGCCGTGATGACCTACACCGATGCCACCGCCCTCTCCATAAGCGCCGTCAGCGGAACAGTCTGCGGTCATATCTGGACGCCGTACCTGCGATTCCGCGGCGGTAAGGGAATCGCCACATCGGCCGGCGCCCTGCTGGCAATTGCCTGGATCCCGGTCGTTGTCGGCCTGGTCTTGTGGATTATCGTCGTCACCGCCACGCGCTACGTTTCGCTCGGCAGTATTCTGGCGGCCTTGTCACTGCCGATAACCGGCCTGCTGATCGGCCGCGGGTTGCCGGGCGAACCGCTGTCGACGCCGATTATCGTCCTGCTCAGCCTGCTTGCCGGCGTCGCCATCGCCCGGCACCACTCCAACATCAAACGCCTCCTCGCCGGTACAGAAAATAAGTTGGGGCAGGCAAAGGACGACCAGTTGAAACCTGAACCTGAACCCGAAAGTAACTCATGAAAATCACCGTCCTCAGTGACGGCGGCTGGGGCACCGCACTGGCCCTGCTGCTCGTCGAGAATAAACACGATGTCACTGTCTGGGGGCCGTTCGCCGATTACGTCGAAGAAATGAAACAGACACGCCGCAACGACCGCTTCCTCAAGGGCGCCGAGCTGCCGCCGGCGCTCGGGCTCACCGCCGACATGGCGACGGCCGCCGAAGCGGACCTGCTGGTCCTCGCCGCGCCCACCCAGTTTGCCCGCGGCTGCCTGGAGCAGCTTGCCGCCGCCGGGGTCTCCCCCGACACCAGGATCGTCAACGTCTCGAAGGGCATCGAAGTGGGCTCGCTGCTGCGCATCAGCGAGTTGATCGAGGCCGTTCTCGGCCCCGTCCGTTACGCCGGCCTCTCGGGACCGAGCCATGCCGAGGAAGTTTTTCGCCGGGTCCCGACCGCGGTGACCGTCGGCTCGACCGATAGTGAGCTGGCAACCGAAATACAAAGCGTTTTCATGAACCAGGTCTTCCGGGTCTACACCAGCGACGACGTCATCGGCGTCGAGCTCGGAGGCGCCCTCAAGAATGTCTACGCAATCGCCGCCGGCATCTGCGACGGCATGGCGCTCGGCGACAATTCAAAGGCCGCACTGATGACCCGGGCGATCGCCGAAATGGGGCGGCTCGGTGGCGCCTTGGGCGGGCGGGCGGAGACGTTTTCCGGTTTGAGCGGTATCGGCGACATGATTGTGACCTGCTGCAGCGGCCACAGCCGCAACCGCCATGTCGGTGAAGAACTCGGCCGCGGCAAGGCCCTCGATCTGATCATCGAAGAGATGGGCATGGTCGTGGCGGAGGGTGTGAAAACCAGCGAAAGCGCCTACGAACTCGCCGAAAAAGTCGGCGCCGAAACCCCGATCATCCGCGAAGTATACGCCAGCCTGTACGAAGACAAGGACCCACGCGTCGCCGTGCGCGACCTCATGGCCCGCGATCCCCGGCCAGAGCGCGGCTGACATCGAAGGTCGAAATTCCGAGCGCGCCATAAAGACCACCACGACCATGGACAAAACCGGACAGTTTCAGATCGACGGCGGCGCCCCGTTGCGCGGCAACGTCACACCAAGCGGCAACAAAAACGCCGCCCTGCCGATGATCGCCGCCGCCTTGCTCACCGATGAACAAGTCGTGCTGGAAAACGTGCCGCACATCCGCGACGTCGTCGCCATGCTCAAAATCCTCGACCACCTCGATGTCGAACACGAGTTCTCCGGCAACACCCTGCGCATCTGCGCCGCCAACCTGCAGCGCAGCGACCTGCCCGAGTCGCTGTGCCGCGAAATCCGCACCAGCTTCCTGTTCGTCGCGCCGCTGCTCGTGCGCCTCGGCCGCGCCGACCTTCATCCGCCGGGTGGTGACGTCATCGGGCGGCGGCGCCTCGACGCGCATGTCTACGGACTGGAGGGTCTCGGCGCCACGGTCGACATCGATCGGTTCGAATTCTCCGCGCCGCAGGGCTTGAGCGCCCGCCACCTGTTCTTCGACGAGGCCAGCGTCACCGCCACCGAGCACATCATGATGGCCGCCGTCGTGGCCCGCGGCACCAGCATCATCTGCAACGCCGCCAGTGAACCGCACGTTCAGGACCTGGCACAACTGCTGATCGCCATGGGTGCGAAGATCGACGGGCTCAACACGAACACGCTCACCATCAACGGCGTTGAGAGCCTGCACGGAACCACCCATCGCATTGCCTCCGACCACATCGAAGTCGGCAGTTTCCTGGCGCTCGCAGCGGCGACTGGCGGCACCATCACGGTCAACGACATTGTCTCAAGCCACTACTGGATGATTCAGCGTGTCTTCCAGAAGCGCTTCGGCGTGCTTCTCGACTCCAACGCCAACGCCAACACCATCACCATTCGTGGCCCGGCCCGGGCCGCCGTGCAGAAGGACATGCTCGGACACATCCCGCGTGTCGACGACGGACCGTGGCCCCAGTTCCCGTCCGACCTGATGAGTACCATGATCGTGCTCGCCACCCAGGCACAAGGCACCGTGCTGTTTTTCGAAAAGATGTTCGAGAGCCGCATGTACTTCGTCGACCAGCTCATTCAAATGGGCGCCGGCATCATCGTCTGTGACCCGCATCGGGTCGTCGTCACCGGGCCGACGCCGCTGCGGTCGCAATACATGAGCAGCCCCGACATACGAGCCGGCATGGCACTGCTCATCGCCGCCCTGTGCGCCGACGGCCACAGCGTCGTCGACAACGCCTGGGTCATCGACCGGGGCTACGAGGACATCATCGGCAAGCTGCGAAAGCTCGGCGCCAATATCGAGCGGGTCGATTGAACTGTCGTCTCGCCATCCTGCCGCTCTCCCTGGCCCTGCTGCCCGGCTGCGGGTCCCCTCCCCTGGTCAATACGCCGCCGGCGGCCAACACCATTTGCTGTTTAGGCGACAGCCTTGTCGCCGGGATCGGTGTCGATGACCAGGCCGACAGCTTCCCCGCCGTGCTCGGCGAACTGATTGGCCGCGAAATCTCCGCCCTGGGCACCTCCGGCGCCTCTACTGCCGACGGCGTCGACCTGTGCGAACAGATCGCCACCGGTGCGTGTGGCGTCGTCATCGTCACACTGGGCGGCAACGATATCATGCAGCAGGTGCCGTACGATGAGACCGAGAAGAATCTGGAGACGATATTCATGAACCTGCAGGGGCGCGGTGCGGTCGTTGTCTTTACAGGCGTCCTGAGTCCACTGAGTTTGTCACGCGGCCGCAAGTACAAGGCCCTGTGCAAGCGCATGGGTGTGTTGTTCGTGCCCGACATCATGGCCGGCATCATTACCAACCCGAGGTTGCGCACCGATGAAGTCCATCCCAATGCCGAGGGCTACCGCCTCATCGCCGAACGCGTCGCCACAAAGTTGAAAACTGCCGGGTTGGTGGACTGAGTTGTGGACCGTGACGCCCGCCCGGCGCACGGCACAGGCTGCGACAGTTGCCAAGGCAGCGCCGGCGCAACCGATGACAAACCTCGTGACCGCAGTCAAAGCGAAATGCCGCAGGCACTCGACAAGCAACACGCGCCGGGGGACTTGTTGATGTATTTTATGGCCCCGCTTCCAACGACTTTAACTCATCCGGTGCCCTGACATGCTATACGTTCCGCCGCCAACCCGCTATGATTTGAAGTGGCGCATGCTCGGCATCCCGATCCGGGTACACCCGATGTTCTGGCTGCTGGCAGCACTGCTGGGCTGGAACAACGATAATCCGAAGCTCACTGTCCTGGTGTGGATGCCCTGCGTCCTGGCCTCGGTCGTTGTGCATGAACTGGGACACGCCTTGACGGCACGGCGCTTCGGCGGCGGCCAGCCGCAGATCGTGCTGCATTTCATGGGGCTCGCCACCAGCGGCGCGCTGGCGCAGTCGCGTCAGCGGATCATCCACATTCTCGCCGGCCCCGGCACCGGGCTGATCGTCGCCGCGATCGTCGCCCCCCTGTTCTTCCTGCAGCCGATCAACAACTTCTGGGTCATCGCCTGTATCCACACGATGTTCATGATCAATCTGGTGTGGAGCCTGGTTAACCTGGTCCCTGTCCTGCCGCTCGACGGCGGCCAGCTCGCGGAAGAGCTGATCGCCCGGAAACGCCCGGCCGGCAGCTTCTATCGTGCCGCCGGGCTGTCGATAATTTGCGCCATCGTCGCGGCGGTGATCTGTCTCGTCGGCGCCATTGTTTTTCGCAGTGGTTCCTGGTTCTTCGGCGTGCTGATGGCCGGGCTGCTGGTCTTCTACAACGTCCAGATGCGCCGCTACGGCGCGATGATGGAGCGCGAACAACTCGACACGCCACGACAGTCCTGGGAAAAAGATCCCGATTGGTGGCGCTAACGAGACGGAAAGACGGCCGCCTTCAGGCCGTTCACCGGCACGGGACGGCAGCCAGCATGAGGGATGCACTGAAACGGTCGCTCCCCAGCCACATGCCGCCACACAGACAGCGCCTGGGCGTTGCCGGCTGAACACCATTGGCAGCCATAATTCGAGCCCCCCCCCAAAGACCCCCCCGGACATCTTGCATTTTGGGAAAAATCACTGTATCTTACGTAGTATCAACGGTTACTGCTACCAATCCAGTGCTGTCCCCTGCCACTGGCCGGCAAAGACAGTTGATCTGTGTTGGAGCGACATCACGGCAACTTGCAATTTGAACTCAAATTTCGTAAACTGTGCCAAGGTGGCAACGCCTAATACGCCTAATCCGGGGTTCTTGGAGCATTCCCGAGATGCCGTTCACCATCCTGGCGGGCTACCGGCCGCGCCCGGTGCCCTTGTGGACGTGTATCCATGAATAAAACGACCATCGTCGCAGCGGTCATTGTGATCGCTGGCGCCGGCATCGCCATTTGGCGATTCAGCACAAATATGGAGGAAACCAACGCGATCGACATTATCGAGCCGCCACCAGTGCCGGAACAAGCTGCTGTCGCAGCAATAACGTCGACGGAACTGCCCGAGGCAGTACCAGGTGCGGCAGCGACGCCGATGACGTTCGCACGCAGCGGCAGCGTCGACGCCATCGTCACCGCCGTCGAACGGGCTGCGAAGCCGGGCAAGACGCGCATGGCGCGGACCGTCGAGGGTAATGCGCAACAGCTTTGCATCCTGGTGGACGGGGACAGGCGCTATGGCGAGCTCGACAGCAACACGCCGCAGCAACTGGCAACGATGCTGAT
>JASLZG010000296.1 GCA_030754995.1 Lentisphaeria bacterium | reverse complement strand
GCGTCGTGCCGAGCGTGGTGCCCGTGGCTTCGATTTCGATCGACCCGTCCACGCGCTCGAACGCGGATGCATGACCGTCTCCCTTCAAGGACAACGTGATCTCGACGCCGTTGATGAAGCTGCCCAGCTCGGTACTGGCGAAGGCGATGAAGTTGCCGATGTCTTCCGGCGTCCCGATGCGGCCGCTCGGGTGCATCTCGTTGACCCGGTCGAGTGTCGCCTGGCGGTCTTCCTGTGAATCGAGCCACGCCTGTGTCATGCCGGCAAAGATGAATCCCGGGCTGACCGTGACCACCCGGACACCCTCACGCCCGAGGTCCTGCGCCATGCTGCGGGTCATCGCCACGATACCGCCCTTGACCGCCGCATAGGCGCCGAGGTCCGGAATCGTCGCCGTGGCATGGACGCTGGCGATATTGAAAACCGCTGCGTTCGCGGATTGCCTGAGCAACGGCAAGGCCGACTGAATCGTCAGGAACAACCCACGCAGCCCGACATGGTGCGTGTGGTCCCATTGCTCCAGCGTCGTCTCTTCCATGCCCGTGAAATATTCGACGGCGGCATTGTTGACGACGATATCCAGGGCGCCGAACTCCGCCGTCACCTGCGCCATCATTGCGCTGACTGCATTCGGGTCTGCAAGGTCCGTTTCCACGAACAAGCTGCGGCGCCCGAGTGCGGCGATGGCATCCGCTGTCGCCTGTCCACTTTCGGCCTGTATGTCGACAACGATGACGTCGGCGCCGGCGCGCGCCAGAACCATTGCGATCCCTTCGCCGATGCCCTGGGCCGCGCCGGTGACCAGCGCGACTCGGTTGTTCAATGAAACTTCCATGAATGGCCCTCGATCAGTTTAATGTTTCTGCATTGGTCTTCATCAGTCTGTCCCACTCCCATCCCTCTCAATCCGCTTCCAGTTCCACAAAATAATGCAGGTTATGTGGATTGTCCGGATCATGGCCGACGGCGATCGACTTGTAGCAGGCCAGGAACTGCAGTGCCGGCATGTAAAGGATATCGCGGCTGCCGTCGGGCAGGCCGGTATCCAGTTCGATCACGTAATTAGCTGCCGCCCGCAGTTCATCGGTGGCGCGGTCGCAGACCAGCAGCACCTTGCCTTTGAGTGTCCTGATGTTGCGGACGAACTCGGGGTAGTGTGCCTGGCCCGTATCCGACATGAGCACGGTGACCAGCATCGCCTCGTCGACATTCGAGACTGGCCCGTGCTGGTAGTCCAGCGTCACGTACGAGTCGACCGGCAGCAGCACGGTTTCCTTGATTTTCAGTTGTGCTTCGCGCGCCAGGCCGTAGTTCGGGCCGCTGCCGAGAAAGGCGTACTTGCTGATCGCCGCGTCCTCGCTGAGCTCGCGTCCGATTGTTTCGAACGCTGCCATCTTGTCGCGTGCCAGCGCGGGCAGCGACTGCAAGCCATCGATGATATCCTGTCGCCCGGTGCAGACTGCTGCCAGGTAATATCCGGTCAGGACCATGGCAGTCAGGGATTGGGTCGTCGTGATACTCTCCTCGTGTGCCTCCTCGAGGACCAGCACGATGTCGGCGGCGCGCGCCATTGGACTGTCGGCGAAACAGGTGACCGCCAGGGTCGCGGCGCCGGCCTCGGCTGCGGCCTGCTGCGCCCTGACGCTCTCGGAGGTACTGCCGGACCGCGAGAAGGTGATTGCCAGTGTCCGGCGCGACGGGTTCAGGAAGGCATCGCGGTTGAGCATCAGGTCGGAGGCGTGCACGGCGCGACAGGTCTTGCCGGACAAGCGCTGGCAGAACGGCGCCACGGCGTGGGCGATATTGAGACCCGAGCCGCAGCCGGAAACGACAATCTCCTCAGCCGCGTCCCACAGTTGCTGCAGTGCTGCTGCCTGGTTGTCGATGCGCGGAAAGACCCCTTCCCAGGCGTTTGCCGAATTGCGGGTTTCACGAAGGGTATGTTGGCCGACAGTGGGTGCTGGCATGTCTGTTTTGGGGTTTCAGGGTTCGGTGTTCAGCGTTCGACGTTGGCGTTTCAGGACAGGGCAGGGCGGTTCCCGTCGGCGATCGGCAGGCCCAGGCATTGCACCGCGGCGGCGCCCCAGTCATTGCCGCGTTTTACTGCGTTGTCAACCGTGGCGCCGCTGCAGATGGCGCTGAGGAAACCGGCATTGAAACAGTCGCCCGCGCCGGTCGTGTCCACGACCTCCACGACCGTGCCGGGATGATGTTGAACTTCCCCGTCACAGCGGCTGTAGGCCCCGTCGTCGCCTGCCTTGACAACAATGCCTGTGGCATTCTCATCGAATGCCGCCAGGGCGTCCGGTAGGTTGCTGCAACCGGTGATACCGGTGATTTCGTCGGCGTTCGGGACGAACCAGTCGAGGTAGGGAAGGGCCGGTAACAGGTCCGAGATATCCCACGCATCTGCCGGGTCGCCGCCCATGTCGAGCGAGGTGGTCATGCCGTTGGCCCGGGCGTCCTCGAGCAGTTGCCCGATCGACGGGCGCAACCCGACCTGCAGGAAAAAAGAGCCGAGATGCAGATGTTCCGCCGCCGCCAGGTAGCCTGCGGGAAAGTCAGCCAGGGTGTTGCTCTTGAGTGTACCGAGATCGGTGATGAACATGCGGTCGTTGGGGTAGGTCAGGGAAACGGTGATGCAGGTGCGATCGCGCCCGGTCCGGGCGACGGTGTCGGTGTCCATGCCGTATGACTGCAGGGTCGACACCAGGAAATCGCCATAGAAATCATTGCCGACACACCCGAAAAAGCGCACCGGCACGCCGGTGGCCGCGAGGATGATTGCGACGTTGGCGCTTGAACCGCCGGGTGCCATGCAGCGTTCGGTGCCGATGATCTCCTTGCCGAACGCTGGTGGCACGGTCATGCCGGAGAGGATCAGGTCGACATTGAGATCACCGAGCACGTGGATCATCGGTTTTCCACTGCTTGCCAGTCCTTGGCGAACTGTTCGAGCCCGGCCTCGGTCAGCGGGTGGTCATAGAGTTGATCGAAGACCGTCGTGCCCAGGGTCAGCACCTGTGCCCCGGCGCGTATCGCCATCATCACGTGATTCGGCGTCCGCACACTGCCGATGATGATCTGCGCCTCGAATCCATACTGGCGCATCATCGCGCGGGTGTCCCGCACCACCTCCATGCCGTCCGCACCAGTGGCATCGATGCGCCCGACAATGATGCTCACGTAGTGTGCCCTCGCTTTGCACGCCAGCAGCGCCTGGTTCAGCGATGCCACCATTGTCAGGTTGATCCGGATACCTTCCCGGCTGAGGATCGACAGCGCCTTGATCCCGTCACGGGTCATTGGCAGTTTGATCACTGCGTTCTTGCCCCAGCTCGCCAGTTGCCGCGACTCCGCGACCATTTCGTCGCAGGTTGTCGACATCGCTTCGATGCTGACGTCTCCCGGCACTATTTCGAGAATCTCGCGGGCCACGGGCTCGAACGGTTTGCCGCTCTTCATGATGATCGACGGGTTGGTCGTCACGCCGTCGACGACGCCGGAGTCAATCCGGGCGCGGATCGCCTCGACGTCGGCTGTATCGAGAAAGATTTTCACGGATCCCCCACTGGTTCGCGAATGATTTGGCTGTTCTCTGGAAGAAAAATGTACTGTACCGTTGAATCGTGCCAAGATAAGCGCTGAAATGAAGCGCGTCTCTTGTGGGACGGTCGACCTCGGTCATTCTGCCGGGCGCTCATGACCGGTCGTGGCCAATCGCTTCCATCAACTGGGCCAGCGATACATGGGTGCCGGGCGGGTCGCCCAGTTCGCGGTAGACGGCATCCGCTTCGGTGAACTCTTCGCTGCCGGTGTAGCTGCTGATCGTCACGATGCATGGCATGCCGGCGCTCCTGGCGGCGAGCAGCCCGTTGCGGCTGTCTTCAACCACCAGGCACTCCCCGGCCGCCAGTCCGAGCTCGGTGCGCGCCAGGTCGTAGATCTCCGGGTCGGGTTTCTTGCGCGAAACGATGTCACCGGCGAAGATGCCTGCGAACCGGGCGCGGCGTTCAGCGCCCAGCAGGCGTTCGACGATCAGGGTCACGGCGCGTTCGTTCGAGGTCGAGCACACGGCCAGGGTCAGGCCGGCGGCGATTGCCTCGTCCACCAGCCGTGCCACACCGGCCCGCAGGGGTAGCTGTCCGTCTTCGATTATCTGCATGAACAGGTTGGTCTTGGCCTTGTGCAACCCCTTGATGAAGGTGTCGCGATCATCGATGTCCGGCGGCCAGCCGGCCTGTTCGAAATAGTGGCGCATGCGTTCTTTGCCGCCGGCGATGGTGAGCAGTTCACCGTACTCCTCGCCGCTCCATTCAACATTGAGCCCTTGCGCGACGAAGGCGCGGTTAAAGGCGACCCGGTGGCCGTCGCGCTCGGTATCGACCAGCACGCCGTCGCAGTCGAACAACAGTGCCTTAATCATGATCGAACTCTTCCAGCAGCGCCTTGAGGCGGTTCAGGAACTGTGCGGCGACGGCACCGTCGACACCGCGATGGTCAGCCGCCAGGGTCAATGTCATCATCTCCCGCACGGCAACTGCGTCGTTTACCGGCACGGCGCGTTTCTCAACGGCGCCGATTGCGAGGATGGCACATTCGGGCGGGTTGATGATCGGCATGAATTTGCTGATCCCGTACATGCCCAGGGAGGTGATCGTGAAGGTGCCGCTGTGGCTTGGATCGACCGTGCCCCGGCGTGCGGCCCCGGCAATTTCGGTGCTCCCGGTGACGATCTCCTGCAGGCTGCGCTGATCGGCCTTGTCCAGCACCGGGACCAGTAACCCGTCGTCAACGGACACGGCGAGCCCGATATTGATGTCCGGCTTGACGATCAGCTTCTCGGCGTCGACGTGGGCGTTGATCCCGGGGAAGTCGCGCAATGCCATTGCCGCTGCCCGGGTGACCACGTGTGTGGCGGTGATTTTCAGGCCGTGTTCCTGGCGCCAGGCGCGGCGCCAGGTTTCGGTTGTGGTCATATCGACGTCGATGAACAGGTAGAAGTGGGGGATCGTCTGTTTGCTGGCGGTCAGGCGCTGGGCAATCCGTCTGCGGAGCCGGGAGAATGGGCGGACATCATCGTTGTCTGCCGGTTGGGCAATCGCCGTTGCGGACTGTGCGAGGTCGCGATTGATGATCCGCCCGCCGGGGCCGCTGCCGGTGATTGCTCCCAGCTCGACACCCTGCTCGGCGGCCCGGCGACGGGCCGCGGGCGATGCGGTCATGCGGCCTGGCGCGGTCGCTGGCGCGGTCGGCGGTGCCGCCGTCGGCGGTGCCGCCGCCGTCCCTGGCCGGGTCGCGGTGGCAGTGTCCGCGGCGGGAATGGATTCGAGCGTTTCGTCCTTCGCACCGATGTAGGCGATCGGCTTGAAGACCTCGACCTCCTCGCCTGCGTCGTGCAGGATTTTCAGCAGCACACCGTCCGTGTCGGCTTCGACCTCGAAGCTGGCCTTGTCGGATTCCACCGTCGCGATGACGTCGCCTTTTGATACCGCGGCGCTTTCCTGCTTCAGCCATTCGACAATGATCGCGCTGGGGATATCCTGCCCGACCTGCGGCATGATCACTTCGGTCATGACCCGGTCCCCAGCAGCCGGGCGCCCTGGCCGCCGGCGCCGAACTGTTCGATGCGGCTGCTGAACAGTTCCAGCAATGTCTTGTACTGCGCCTCGATCAGGCGCAACGGTTCGTAGTCGGACGGGTTGTCGCGATTGTAACCGACGAAGCCGTCGACGAAGGCGTGCTTCAATTGGGTCGAGATGTTGATCTTCGCGCAGCCGCAGGTGATGGCGCGCCTGAACACCTCGTCGTCGAGGCCGGTGCCGCCGTGCAGTGCCAGGGGGATG
>JASLZG010000295.1:298-5850 GCA_030754995.1 Lentisphaeria bacterium | reverse complement strand
AAAGGGGCCGGGTGAAATGCGGGCGGCGATTCTCCATGCTGCTGCGAATGTGGCAGGGTTTCTTGTCGCGGCCTGAAAGCGGGGGCGAATGACGCAGAAAAATTACATCATCCCGGATGACACGCGGGCGCGGTTCGAGTCGTGGTGGCGACGCTCGAGTATCGGCAGGCCGATGCTGTGGTTCTCGGCGCGTCGCGACAATCCCCGGCCGGGCAGTGATGCCCCCCCAGCGTTCACGGCAGCGGAACAGCAGTTCACCGACGTTGAACTGCAGATCCGGCATTACCGTCATTTTCTCGACCACAATGTCCCCATGGCAGAGGCATACCCAAACTTCTCCGCCGACCTGGGGCCGGGCTCGATGGCACTGTATCTCGGCGCCAAGCCCGTCTATGCATGGGACACGCTTTGGTTCGAGGCGTGCATCAATGAGTGGGACGATTACGGCAACCTCAGCTTCGCCCCGGACAACCACTGGTGGCAAATGCACCTGGCAATGGTCCGGCGGGCGCGCGAACTGGCGGATGGCGGCTTTCTGGTCAACATTCCCGACATCATCGAGAACGTCGATATTCTCGCCTCCTTGCGGGGGCCTCAGAACTTGTGCTTCGACCTGGTTGATGACGGCCCGAGGATGAAGCGCTGCGTCGAGCAGGTCGACGATTTGTACTTCACCTACTACGACGCCATGTACGACATCGTCAAGGCCGCGGACGGCAGTTGCAGCTACACCGCTTTTCATATCTGGGGGCCCGGCCGCACAGCCAAGATCCAGTGTGACTTCTGTGCGATGATGTCGCCGCCCCAGTTCCGGGAGTTCGTTCAGGACTCCCTGCGCAAGCAATGCCGGAGGCTCGACAATTCGCTGTATCACCTCGATGGTCCGGACGCCATCAAACACGTCGATGCGCTGATGGAAATCGAGGAACTGGATGCGCTGCAGTGGACCTGTGGTGCCGGCCAGCCGGATGGCGGCAGCGAGCGCTGGTACCCGATCTATGAGAAAGTGAGAGCGGCGGACAAATCCCTGCACATCAGCCTGGAGGACGGCACGCTGGAAGACGGCATCCGCGCTGTCAACCGTCTGGTCAATCGCTTCGGCAGCGACGGGCTCTATCTGCTGTTCTGGCATGACATCAACGAGACCGAGGGGCAGCGGCTCATCGAGCACGCTGAGAAACATTGGCGTTGATGCGTCGACCGGTTGCCAAGGCGTGACAATCCCCAGGGACAATGAGTAAATAAGATGATCATGCGGGACAGAATGCGGGCGGTTCTCAACGGCGTCATTCCCGATCGTGTGCCGTTCTTTCCGACGATCTACATCGACCATGCGTGCGTGGCGTCCGGCAAGCGATTCGAAGAGGCGCTGATCAACCCGGCACTGGGCCAGGCGTGCATGCTGGAGGCGGCTCGGCGCTACCGCACGGACGTGGTGCGGTTCTGCATCGGGCCGGAGGCCGCCTGGTACGACCAGAAAAGCGTTGTCGAGGAACACGGACGCCTGGTCCAGCAGTCACGCGAGACCGGCAAGGCCGAGGGATTCTACGATGTTTACGGCGGCGGGATGCTGATCCCGTTCGAGCGCCCAGGCCCACCGCGCACCGTCGATGCGGTGCGCGATATTCCGGTTACCAGTGCCGAGGAGTACCTGGCGCGTGGCTGCCTGAAGGATGTCGCCCCGCTCGTGCGCGCCGCCCGTGAAGACGGCTTCTTCGTGATCGGCATGTGCGGCGGGCAGTCGATCAACTTCATGGTCGAACAACTCGGCAAACCGGAAGCTGCGCTCCTGCTTTTCCTCGATGACCCGAAGCTGGCGTGCGCCCTCATCGAAAAAGCCGTGGCGATCTCCCTGGAGAAGTGCAAGGCGTTTGTCGAGCTCGGTATTGACAGTGTGTTCATCGGGGATTCCTACGCCTCCTGCAGCGTCATATCCCCCGAGATCTACCGGCGCTTCTGTGTGCCGGCGTACGCCCAGGTCGTCCAGGAATTCCGCAACAGTGACGTGTTCTGCATCATGCACTGCTGCGGCAACTGTAACCCGTTGCTCGATGACATCCCGGCAACTGGGGTCGATGCCATCGACGGGCTCGACCCGACCAGCGGCATGAGCGTGGCCCACACCAAGGAACGGATCGGTGCGGCAATGGCCCTGGTCGGCGGCCTCAGCTGCCTGACCCTGCTCAACGGGACGCCGGAGGAGGTATATGAGGAAGCCAGGCGCTGCGTCGAGGCCGGAAAACCCGGCGGGCGCTACGTCCTGGGAACCGGTTGCGCCGTGCCGCGGCACACGCCGGCGGAGAACATGGTTGCGGCAAGACGCGCCGCGGTCGAACACGGAAGCTTATGAACAACAAGGTTCAACCGCGGGATGCAGTCCTGCAGGCAATGCGGTTCGAGGAGACAAAACCGTGCCCGTACTACGCCTGGATCGACCCGGCAATGGTCGACGCTCTGGCCGGAATATACGGCTCCGAGCGGTTCCTGGGCTCGGCCGGGGGCCTCATCACTTTTGACGGCAGCTTCACCGCGATGACGGAAGTCAAGGCGCAACCGGTCCACGACGATGGCGAATACTTCGAAGACGAGTACGGGGCTAAACTCCGCCGCGGCTCGATCCTCCATCTCGAGACCCCGGCCCTGGGCGGGCCGAGCCTGGACGGATACACGTTCCCCGACATGACAACCGACATTCACTTCGCCCACCTCGACGCCTGGGCCCAGACTCACGCCTCCCGTTTCCGAATTGTGCAGGTCGGCAAGCTCTTCTGGGAACGCACCTGGTTCATGCGCGGCATGCAGGAGATAATGATGGATTTCCACACCAACCCGGACTTTGTCGAGGCACTGTTCGACGGTCTCGTGGAAATCTGCCTCGGTGTCATCGACAAACTGCTCTCAGACTACGGTAGCCGATTCGACGCCATCGGCTTCAGCGAGGATTACGGTACGGAGATTTCGCTGATGATCAGCCCGGCAACCTGGCGCCGCTTCATCAAGCCGCACCTGGCACGGCTGTGCGAGCGGGTGAGACGAGGCGGCAAGAGGTTTTATCTGCATTCGTGCGGGCACGTACGGCCGCTCATCCCGGATTTCGTCGAAATCGGTGTGGACATGCTGCAGCCGCTGCAACCGGAGGCGATGGACATCTTCGAGATCAAACGGACCTTCGGCCACGAGCTCTGCCTGGTCGGCGGGATCAGCACACAACAGACCCTTCCCTTCGGAACCCCGGAAGAGGTGCGAAGCGAGGTCGGCAAATGCCTCGAGCACATGGCGACAGGCGGCGGCTACATTATGGCTCCGGCCAAGCCGATCCTGCCGGGCGTGCCGCTGGAAAACGCCCGCGCCCTGATCGATGCATTCACCGAGCAGGCATAGGACACAATGACATCAAGGGAACGAATGCTCGCCGCCATCAACCGTGAACCGGTTGATCGCATCCCGACAGACATTTGGGCAACGGATGAAGTGTGGGCCAAACTGCGCGACCATTTCGGTGACGATGCAGACATCAGGTCGGAACTTCAAATTGACGGCATTGCCGGCGTCAGCCCCGACTACGTCGGCCCGCCGCTGGCGGAAATGCCGGACGGGGAATCCATTGATTTCTGGGGTATTCGGCGACAGCGGATTGCTCATGAGGGCGGGGCCTACGCGGAACAGACATCCTGGCCGCTTGCCGGGGCCCGGACGCCGGGCGATCTCGATTCCTACCCGTGGCCGACCACCGACTGGTTCGATTACTCCGCCATGCCGGACGCCGCGGCAACTGCCGGCAAGACCCGGATTGTCTGGGGCGGCTACATGGCGCCATTCTATTACCACAACATGTTGCGCGGCCTGGAACAGTCCCTGGTCGACCCCATGCTGGAGCCCGAGCTCACCCGCGCCGTACTCAACAGGATTGCCGATTTTTTCTACGAGCATCACCACCGCATATTCGAGGCCTGCGAAGGTCTGATCGACGTTGCCGAGGTTACCGACGACCTCGGCAGCCAGACCGGGCCGCTGATCAGCCTGCCATTGTATCAGGAATTCTACGCGCCGCACCACAAGCGATTCATCGACCTGTGCCATGAATTCGGCATCAAGGTCATCCACCACGATGACGGCAGTTGTCGCCAGTTTCTGCCGACTCTTGTCGAGCTGGGAATCGACATCCTCAACCCGGTGCAATGGAGTTGCCCGGGCATGGATATGCAGGAACTGAAATCCGAGTTCGGCGACAATATATGCTTCTATGGTGCGGTCGAGAACCAGACGATCCTGCCTTTCGGAACGCCGGACGAAGTGCGCGCCGAAGTGCGTCACTGCATCGACGCACTCGCCAGCGACGGCACCGGTTACATTCTTGCCTCGTGCCACAACCTCCAGGTCAACACACCCGTCGCAAACATCATTGCGATGTATGAGGAGGCCAGGGAGTACGGCGTGATGCCCTGACCACCCTGCCAGGAAAGCGCCACGACGCCTCCGTGCCCGGGCTGTCGCCGAGCTGGCGCATCGGATTGTCGGGGCGCGCTTGCACAACGGGGGCGAATTTGCGGGGGTGTCACGGTTCGAGGACTGGGCCGTAAAGACGATTTCACGTACAGCTTATATGGGCACCTGGCGGATCATCAGGATCGCGACAATTTGACGGCGTGCGAACAGATGACCTCCCCTCCCGGCCGGCCGGTGGCGCCCTGCTGTATCGTCAGCCAACTCGTTCCGGCCCGCGCCGGACGGTTGCTGATGGCGAATAGGTGACTCTACTGAGCCACCGATTTCCTGTAACAGTCCTCGACCAACCGCTGCCCGGCCAGTGCTTCTTCCAGGGTATAATGTTGTTTCTGCCCGGTCGCCAGGAATTGCACAAACTCCCTTATCTCGACCGTCAATCCCAGGGCAATTCTCTCATACCGCGGCTGCCCCATCAGCGGTCCGCCCGGATGCTGATAATTCACCTCCGTAGTACCGTCATGCCCGAATGTTTCGCACTTCTCATGGCCGGTCACGACGATCTTGCCAAGCGTGCCGACGATTTCAATGCCATAGTCCACCGGCCAGCCGTTGTCACATTCTGAATCGTTGCGAAAAGACATGCTGAATGTAAACGGCGTGCCGCCGAGGCACAGGGTTCCAGCCGCATGATCCTCGGCCCGCGTCATGAAGTTGTCGTGGCTCAAGGCGACATCTGCAACCTGCAACGCTTTGTTGGGATCCTTCAGCAAGGCGATTCTGTGGAAACGATGCAACGTGTGGATACCATTCAGCGCCACTACCCCCCGCCGTCCACCGAGCAGGCGGGCGAGGTCGGGATTTGCCTCATGCAGCCGCTCGTGCACGGACACCAGTTCGCCGAGGCTGGAAAGCTGCCCGTACATCGCACGGAATTCGGGATGATACAGACCCGTCAGGCCACACATGGCCGGCACGTTTTCCCGCCTGATCATGTCGACGATCCTCTGTGATTCATCGCATGTGAATCCCAGCGGTTTCTCGATCAACATCGGGATGCCCGCACCGGCAAAGCAGGACACCGCCGCCTCGTGCAGCTCGGTTGGCAG
>JASLZG010000295.1:0-285 GCA_030754995.1 Lentisphaeria bacterium | reverse complement strand
CTACGCAGTCACATCCCTTGAGATCCTCGTAGTCGCTATGGAAGGCGGTCTTCTTGGCAAGGGATTGGTACTGATCGTCCCTGCTTCTCCCGGAATCGGCAACCTGGACCTCTGCCACTTCCGCCAGCGAATCAAAGATGCGCGCGTGCAACGAGCCAATGCTGCCGAAACCCGCGATGCCAACTCTCAAACCGGATTGAGTTCCTGCTGTGCGTTTCATATCTGCCTTGGACTGGACAATCAACGCGGCCCTGTTTCTTCGCCGTGACCTCAGGAAGTTGCCAG
>JASLZG010000294.1 GCA_030754995.1 Lentisphaeria bacterium | reverse complement strand
GGAACCGGGCCCGGGGATTTTATCTCGACAGCCGTCCGGGCAGCGCCTTTATCGATCGCTGGGGGCACATTCACGCCCGCAAGATGCACCCCTCATTCTACGACAGCGAGCTGATGAAACCCTCAGCCACCGGCATCGAGTATCTGCTGCCGATCTTCACCAGCGCGGTCGGTGCCGACGACGTCGAGCATATCCGCCAGACGGTTTTCGATTCCGCCAACCTGACGCGGCCGTATCATTCGGTGAACACCGATATCGACCGGCGCATTCGATATCTGAATGAGTCCGGGTAAGAGCCCTCACGCAAGGCCCAGGGCATCGGGGGATGCGGATTTTTTTTCGTCGCGGCTGCGGAGACAGCCTCGGGAACCGTCGACAGGGTTTTCCGACTCAACCTGGAGTGGCAGAACCGGCGATCGGCGCGACTTTATAGGAGATCAATCGCACAACCGCACCCTTGGATACCCCAATGCCCCCAACGATCAGCTACCTCACCGACATCTATTTTGGCCCGGGCGTCATTTGCGAACTCGGCAACCTGTGCGAGGCGCACAATGTCGCGCGGCCGTTGCTGGTTACCGACCGGGGCCTGGTCGACCTCGGCATGCCCGGGCGGCTGCCGTGCGAACCGACTGCGATGTTCGCAGAGATCCCGACCAACCCCACCGAGGAAAGCGTCCTGGCGGGCCTCGCCGCTTACCGTGAGAACAACTGCGACGGAATCATCGCGCTGGGCGGCGGTTCGCCGATCGATTGCGCCAAGTGCATCGCCCTGCTCACCACCCACCCGGAACCACTCGAACAATATGCCCTCATCCGTGGCGGGCGGTCACTGATCACCGCCGACATACCGCCGCTGATCGCGGTACCGACGACCGCCGGCACCGGCAGCGAAGTCGGCCGTGCCACCTTGATCACGGTAGCGGCCGGCGCCAAGCTCGGGCTGATCAGCCCGCATTTGATTCCGACCGCGGCGGTCTGCGATCCGCAACTCACACTCGGCATGCCGGCGCCACTGACCGCCGCCACGGGTGTCGACGCCATCTCGCACTGTGTCGAAACGTTCTGCAGCCCCATGTTCAATCCCGTTGCCGACGCCATTGCACTCGACGGCCTCGGGCGCGCCTGGAAAAACCTGCCGGCCGCGGTCAAGGCGCCAAACGACATCACCTATCGCAGTGAAATGATGATGGCCTCGACCCAGGGCGCCCTCGCCTTTCAGAAGGGACTCGGCCTGATCCACAGCCTCAGCCATCCGCTCGGCGCCTTGACCGAACCGCGCCTGCACCATGGCACGCTGAACGCTGTTTTCCTGCCGCACGTGATCCGCTTCAACGCTTCGGCCTGCCCCGGGAAGATAAAAGCCATGGGCCAGGCCATGGGCGTCGGCGCCGAGGCTGTCGCCGAGGCGTTTGCCGAATTGAACACGACGCTCGGCCTGCCTGCCAGGCTCAGCGAGCTCGGCGTCACCACGGCACATTTGGCAGGAATCGCCGAGGCCGCCTTGGCCGATCACTCGACCCCGTGCAACCCGCGGGCACTGGAACTGGACGATTGCCAGGCCGTCCTTGATGCGGCGCTGTAGGCGATTGACCCGGATTTGACGTGATGTTCACGTCGTTCGACGGTGCGGCGAACCAAGGAAGACGGATAATAAAGGAAACAGGTTCTCCCGTGCCCGGTCCCAAATTCGTCTGCCTATCTTGCCGATCAACTCTTTAGAAGGCATTGTATAGGCCCGATTCACGAGCTAACCCCGAACCTCGTATACACCCCATGCTTACTGCCACTGAAGCCACTGTGGATTTATCGAAGGATGAGCTTTTGTCGCTCTTCCGCACGATGCTGGTGATCCGCAAATGCGAGTTGGAACTGGCACGATCGTTCCAAAAAGGCCTCATCCACGGTGCCTGCCACACCTATGTCGGTGAAGAAGCCATCGCCGCCGGCGTCTGCGCCCACCTCAGCAATGAGGACGTGGTCTTCAGCACCCATCGCGGCCACGGCCATGCGCTGGCCAAAGGCGTCCCCGCCCGTCAAGTCATCGCCGAGTTGTTCGGCCGCGCCGACGGAGTCTCCGGCGGCCGCGGCGGCAGCATGCACCTGTTCGCGCCGGACGTTGGACTCATGGGGACCAGCGGCATTGTCGGGCCATGCATCCTGCAGGCCACGGGCGCGGCGTACAGTTTCACACTGTTGGCGTCCGACCATGTCGCGGTCGCCTTTTTCGGCGACGGCTGTTCGAACAACGGCGCCTTCCACGAAGGCTTGAACCTGGCGAGCATCTTCAATCTGCCGGTCGTCTTTGTGTGCGAAAACAACCAGTTCGCGACCGAGGTGGCAATCACCGACTCCGGCGGCAACCCGAACATCGCTGAACGCGCCGCGGCCTACAATCTGCCCGGGGTCGTTGTCGACGGCAACGATGTGTTCGCGGTCCACGCCGCCACCGGGGAAGCTGTGCAACGGGCCCGGTCCGGCGGCGGCGCCACCCTGCTCGAGTGCAAAACCTACCGCACCCGGGCGCACGCCGAGGGCATGGACGACTTCACCTATCGCACCCGCGAAGACGTGGACGCATGGAAGCAACGCTGCCCGATCAAGGCCCTGCGCGACTACCTCATCGCCGACGGTTGCGCGACACCCGACGAGCTCGACGACATCGACGAGGAAATTGCCGACGCCACGGCCGCGGCACGCGACTTTGCCGCGGCCAGCGAATTCCCCGACCCCGCCACCGCCTCGCTGCATGTTTATGCCGCGGACGACCGCACCGTGACTGAACCGGGGCCGAATACGACCGATCGCGAGCTTTCCTACATGCAGGCAACACTCGAGGCGCTGGCCTTCGAGATGGCAATCAACCCCACCATCTTCGTGTTGGGCGAAGGCATCGGCCAACGCGGCGGAAACTTCGCCACGACCACCGGGCTCTACGACAAGTACGGCCCGGTCCGTCTCCGCGACACGCCGATTTGCGAGCGCGGCTTCGTCGGGCTCACGACCGGTGCCGCGATGACCGGCACCAGGCCGATCATCGACTTCATGTTCGGCGACTTCATTCTCGATGCGGTCGGCGAGATCATCAATCAGATCGCCAAGATGCAGTACATGACCAGCGGCGCCCTGCCGGTGCCGATTCTGCTGCGCGGTTGTTTCGGCATCGGCCACTCAGCGGCCACCCACCATTCCGGGGCCTACTATCCGATGTATGCCAACTTCCCGGGACTGCGCGTCGTCGTGCCGTCGAACGCCTACGATGCCAAGGGCCTGCTTACACACGCCCTGCGTTGCAACGACCCGGTGATCTTCCTCGAGCACAAGGAACTGCTGTCGTCGAAATGTCCGGTGCCCGAAGATGACTACGAGATCCCTTTCGGCAAGGCGGCGATCGTGCGTGACGGCACGGATGTGACGGTTGTCGCGATTGCCCGCATGGTGCAGCTCGCCGACGAGGCCGCGGCCGGCCTGGAAGCTGACGGCGTCAGCGTCGAATTGATCGATCCGCGCACCGTCTCCCCGCTGGATACAGCAACCATTCTGGCGTCGGTGGCGAAGACCGGCCGCCTGCTGATCGTTGACGAGACGTTTGCACCGTGCGGTGTTGGTGGAGAGATCGCCGCACAGGTCGTCGATCAAGGGTTCAACGATCTCGACGCACCAATCAAGCGGCTCAACGGCGCCCATTCCCCGACCCCCTACAGTCCGACCCTGGAAGCTGCCATCGTGCCGAGTACTGAACAGATCGCCGACGCAATCCAGGATCTCATGGCTGAGTAGCCCGCTCCGACCGCTTGACTGAAACCCGACACCTGACACCTGACCCCTGACACCTTCCCGATTATGGCAGTAGAAATCACCGTGCCCCGCCTCGGCTGGACGATGGAGGAAGGCATCTTCACCCAGTGGCTGAAGAGCGACGGCGACCACGTCCAGGAGGGCGAATCGCTATACGAGCTCGAGAGCGACAAGGGCACCCAGGAAGTCGAAGGCTTCGACACCGGCATCCTGCGCGTTGCCCCCGATGCCCCGGAACCCGGCGGCACCGTGACGGTCGGCCAGGTTCTCGGCTGTGTCACCAAAGACGGCGAACCGCCGACCTGGGAGACGGCCCCTGCCGCAGCGCCGACGCCCGCCGCGACGCCCGGTGCCCCGGCCGCGGGTTCCGAAGCCCCCTTGTCGACGCCAGCGGCCCGGCGCCTGGCGCTCGAGCTCGGTGTCGACCTGGCCGCGGTTGCGGCCACCGGCAAAGGCGGGCGCATCAGCGTCAACGACGTTCGCGAAGCCGCTGCTGCCCGGCAGCCTGCTCCGCCAATTGCGGCCACCGCAAATCGTGGCGGGAACATCTTGATCAGCCCGCGCGCCGCCCGCGTCGCCGGCGAGCTGGGAGTCGACCCGACGATTTTGACCGGCACCGGCAAGGGCGGGCGCATCCGCGAATGCGACGTCCGCAACGCGGCGGGCTCCGCCCCGGCGACGCCGTCGTCGGGCGCCTCACGCCTGCCGATTTCCGCGACCCGCCGCACCATTGCCAGGCGCATGGTCGCCGGCGTCACCGAGGCGGCGCCCGTGACGTTGAGTGTGAAGCTCGACGCGACCAGCCTGGTAGCGGCACGCGAAGCGATTAAGCGCGACGGCAAACAGGCGCCGAGTCCGACCGCCATGTTCATTCATCTGGTGTGCCTGGCGATCGAGCGTCATCCGATCCTGAACGCCGAGTGGCAGGACGATGCCATCGTGATCCACGGCGACGTGCACATGTCCGTCGCGGTAGACACCGACAAAGGCCTGCTGGCACCGGTGATCCGCCAGGCCAATGCCAAGTCGGTCGCGCAGATCGACCAGGAACTGCGGGCACTGGCGGCAACGGCACGCGACGGCAAGCTGAAGGCCGCCGACATGAAGGGCGGGACTTTCACGGTCAGCAACCTCGGCCTGTATCCGGTCGATGCGTTCTCACCGATCCTCAACCTGCCGCAGTGCGCCATCCTCGGCATCGGCCGGATCAATCACGAACCGGCAGTTGTCAACGGTGCCATGGTGCCGCGCCACATGGTGACGGTGAGCCTGACCATCGACCATCGGGTCATCGACGGTGCCGACGGCGGCAGGTTCCTCGAGTCCCTGTGCCAGTTCCTGGAGCAACCGTTGCCGCGGTAAGGCGCCCTTGCTTGCCGGATGCCAGGGGCACGGCGACCACATTCAGTTGGCCGGGATCTCGCGGAACGTGTTCACGATGTCGTCGGCGCCTTGCTGGATCAATTCAAGCACCGTCCCTTCGAGGATGAGCTGAGCGCCGGAAGCAACCTGCTCCGCCATCGTCTTGGTCGTCAGCCCGGCCCCCACCGGAACGCCCGCAGCAATTGCCGCGGCTTGAATCCGGTCGATCGCATCGAGCAGCTCGGGATTGTTCATGTCGCGGAATCGCGACGTCGTCCCGGACATGTCGTTGGGTCCATAAATCACGCCGTCGAGACCGGGGACACTGATCATTTCCTCGATTTCGTTGACGGAATGGACGCTCTCAATCTGCACGATGCAGAAGATCAGGTCGTTGGCAAGCTGGGCGTACTCGTCCTCGTCCCGGCCGTAGCTCGTCGCGTAATTATTGCCGTAGCCGCGGCTGCCGTCCGGCGGGTAGCGGCAGGCAGCGACGGCGTTCCGAACGTCTTCAGCCGTGTTGGTCTGCGGTGTAACGATGCCCTCGAAACCGATGTCCAGCATTTGCTTGATTATCATCGGGTCATTCCATGGCACGCGGACGAGGGGCACGGTGTCGGTTCCCTTGAACGCCATCGCGATCTGGTGCAGGCCGACCCGGTCGAAGACGCCGTGCTCGCCATCGACCAGCACCCAGTCGAATCCGCACCCGGCGAT